>JANNMM010000361.1:0-2862 GCA_031397915.1 Rhodoferax sp.
CCCGGCGTGACGTCCAACGTCAGCACCAGGCTTGGCGTTGCTGCGGGCAGCATGCCGGCATCGCCAAACAGGTCGCCCACGCCGGCATCCGGCAACAGCACCGTGGCGGCATCCAGCGCCTCGAAGCCCATGCCCTGCACCATGCGGTCGGCCAGCGCGGTGGCGGCTTCGGAAAAGCTGCGCGCCACCACATGCGCATAGGCGCGGTTGAGGGCCGGGCTCTTGCGGCGCACGGCATAGGGCATGCGCAGCACGCGGCCCAGCAGTTGCTCCACGTCCTTGCCCGAGCGCACGTTCTGCAGCGAGCACAACACATAGGCGAAAGAGCAATCCCAGCCTTCCTTCAATGCCTCCACCGTGATGACGTGGCGCACGCGGCAAGTCGGGTCGAAGAGATCGATGCCATCCAGCCCGCGCTGGTCGCCGGTGGCGATGACGATCTCATCCTCGGTCGCGTATTTCTCGTCCAGCAGATGCTGGCGCAGCACCTCCGGCGTCGCTGCACCCGTCTTGTCCTGCGCCTGGAACAGCACGATCGGGCGGATGTGCTGCGCCTCGTGCCGGCTCTCCGCTTCCAGGTGCCGGCGGCGCAGCACCGCATCGCGCACCGCGTCGGGCCACGCCTTGTGCTCGGCCAGCATCACCGGCAGTTTGATCATGTCCTCGGCCTGCAGCTCGCGTGCGCTCACGCTGTACAGCACGTTGGTCTTCTTCGGCACCGGCGTGGCCGTCAGCTCCAGGATGACGCTGGGCGATATGCGCTTGAGCGTCTCGAAGGTGGTGTCGGTCTTGGCGTTGTGCGCTTCGTCGACGATCACCAGCGGGCGCACCAGCGCCAGCAGGTTGGCCAGCGAATGCTTCACTCGGCCCACGTCGGCGCGCACCAGGAAGCCCTGGCCGGCTTCGCCGAGGTCGGCCTCGGTGACACGCTCCAGGTGCTGCGCCGCCGCACCGTGCAGCGCGCCAAGCCCGTGGAAGTGCGCGAAGTGCGCATCGAACTCTTCGCTGAAGGCATACACGTTGCGGCCCTGCGTTTGCCGTACCCGAAAGCTCTGCATCGTGGCCACCAGCACGATGGCCTTGCGCCCCAGGTCCTGCGCGGCCAGCGTGGGCGCGGCGTCCAGGTCGAGCACGGCCAGCGCCTGCCCATAGTGGGTTTCCAGCGCCGCTCGGTAGGCATGGCCCGGCTGCTGCAGCGCCTTGAGCGTCTGCTCGCGGATGGTGGTGGACGGCACCAGCCACAAGGCCAGCGGAAAGTCGCACCTGCGCCAGGTGCGCGCCATCAGCGCCACCGCATGCGACGCCAGCAGCGTCTTGCCGCCGCCGGTGGGGATGCGCAGGCACACACAGGGCGTGTCGCCAAAGGGCTGGCTGCGATAAGGCACCGTGGCCACGGCTTGCCCGGCTTCGGCCGGTGGCGCCTGGCGCGCCATCTCCTGCGCCCAGGCGGCGGCCAGCGAACCGGTGCTGGCCGCGCCGGTCAGGAACCGCTCCAGGCTATGCAGCGCCTGGGTCTGGTAGGTTTTGAGGCTGAAGGCGGGCATGGCGGTGTCAAATGTCAGTCAAATCTGGAGTCGCCGACGCTGAAAGACAGAATGCCTTATGAATCAATGGTTTGGATCAAGGCGTCGGTTGTGGAGTCAAGTCCCCGCCATGGGCCTTTGGCGGCAACGTCAAATGACGGCGGCTGCCGCGCCCGTGCAAATGACCGTCAAGTCGCCGACGTCCGGCCATCGGCACATTAATCAGGTTAATCAAGCACTTGCAAATGGGTGCCTGCCACAGGGGCGCAGCGGCGTCAAATGCGATGCAAATCCAGATCAAGTGACACTCCTTGGACCTTGCCGTCCAGCCCAATCGGGCACGTAGGCGCGTTCCCCGTCGTCGGCCGGGCGAATGAGCACACGCTCACGCGCCAGGGCAATCAAGCGGGAGACCTGCGCCACCTGGTTGTCGGCCAAGCCCAGCCGCAGGCGCAGGCTGGCATTGGTGAGCCGCTCGCCACGTTGATAGAGCAGACAGGCATGCTGGTACACGGCGCGCAGCCGGTCGTCCTGCGTCATGCGGGCATAGGGCCGAGGCCCGAACAGGCGCACGCGCATGAAGTCCGCACCGGCCGAAGCGGACTCCAGCACCTCGAACATCGGTGCCGGCAGGAACATCGTCTCCGCGCCGGACACCACGCGGTCGATACCCGAGCCGCGCTCTTCGCAGAAGCGCAGCATCCGCATCGCCCGTGCCAGCGCTTCGTTGCGCGACTGCGCCGGCCAGTCGATGAGTCGTTCCACCGCCACCAGTGGCCGCCCGGGGTTGGTCACGTCCACCCGGTCGAGGTAAGCCTCCACCAAGGGCCCGGCACCGCGCACGCCAAAGTCCTGGTGCACCAATGCGTTGACCACCAACTCGCGCAAGGCCAGCTCGGGAAAGTGCTCTCGGCGATGCCGCTGCGCACCCTGCACCACATCGTCGGCGGGCAGACGCAGCATGAGTGCGCGCATCACTTCGTCCAGCACCAGCACATAGCCGCGCTCGCCCAGCGGCAGTTCCTCGCTGGCGGCGGCCGCGTCCGTGCCGCGATAGAACACGGCGCGCAAGGCCTTGCGCGCCAGCGCTGCAAAGCGCGACAGATCGCGCGCCAATAACAGCGCACCCAAGTTGAGCACGTTCCACCGCCCATCCACGCGCTGCACCACACAACCCCAGTGCGCCAGCTTGGCGAGGCTTTCGTCCGGCGACTGCGGCACTGGCTCGCCGCAGGCCCTGAAGAACGCAGCCGTGTCCAGTAGGTCCAGAACCTGGTCGCGATTGCACCCTTCGGCAGCAACCCCTTGCTCGAAGCTCGCACGCGACAGCCGCTCCAGC
>JANNMM010000011.1:0-44063 GCA_031397915.1 Rhodoferax sp.
GCACCTGTTTGGCCACGTCACGCAAGGCGTCGAGTGACCCTTTGCGGTCGAACTTGTTGATGGCGACGAACTCGGCAAAGTCGAGCATGTCAATTTTTTCAAGCTGGCTGGCAGCGCCGAACTCGGGCGTCATCACGTACAGCGGCACATCCACATGCGGCACGATGGCGGCGTCGCCCTGGCCAATGCCGGAGGTTTCGACCACGATCAAATCAAAACCGGCGACTTTGCAGGCAGCGATCACGTCGGGCAAGGCCTGGCTGATTTCGCTGCCGAAATCGCGCGTGGCCAACGAACGCATGAAGACGCGCGGGCCGGCGCGCCAGGGCGAGATGGCGTTCATGCGGATGCGGTCACCTAAAAGCGCGCCGCCACTCTTGCGACGGCTGGGGTCGATCGAGATCACGGCCACGCGCAGGCTGTCGTCCTGGTCGAGCCGAAAACGGCGGATCAACTCATCGGTGAGGGACGATTTGCCCGCGCCGCCGGTTCCTGTCACACCCACAACGGCGACCTTTTTGGTGGCAGCTTCTGCGCGGATGGCCGCGGCCAGGGCCTTGTCTTCCTTGGTGTTCTCAATCGCCGTGATCAGTTGCGCCAGGCAGCGCCAGCTCGCTTCGCTGTGGCCCTGAATCGCCCCGAGCGCCTTGGGCGCATACCCCGTCAGATCCTTGTCACTCATCATCACCATCTCGCCAATCATGCCCTGCAGCCCCATGCGCTGGCCATCTTCGGGGCTGAAGATGCGCGACACACCGTAGGCGTGCAACTCGCGAATCTCTGGTGGCACGATCACGCCACCGCCCCCGCCAAACACCTGGATGTGCGCGCCGCCGCGCTCGCGCAGCAGGTCCACCATGTATTTGAAATACTCCACGTGCCCGCCCTGGTAAGAGCTGATGGCGATACCCTGGGCGTCTTCCTGCAAAGCGGCGGTGACCACCTCTTCCACGCTGCGGTTGTGCCCCAGGTGAATCACCTCGGCGCCCATGCCCTGCAAGATACGCCGCATGATGTTGATGGCCGCGTCATGCCCGTCAAACAGGCTCGCGGCCGTGACGAAACGCACCTTGTTGGTGGGGCGGTAATTCGCAAGGGCCTTGTAGTCGGCGGAGAGATTGGTCATGGCGATGAAAACTCCAAATTCAGCGGGTTGGCGTCAAGTTTCCGTTTGAGTCTGGAGTTGACGTTTACGTAAACGTCAATCATAACGCAATTGCGGCTTTTGCCATGAGCGAGTGTGCATCGCCCTTAGCCGCCAGGCAAGGACTGTCTGGCCATTGGTCCGGACGGCGAAGAATCACCTGCTTGATGGATTCCCACGTGGGCGCCGGAAAATCGAAAGGCCGCCGGAGTTTTCCGAAGTCACATTGCCGAAATCACATTGCTATATTTTTAATAGCAAACATTTGAATGAGTATGTGACTTGATAGTCAAATTTTCACAAAATCAAGGCGCTCGGCACTTTTTTTGCAAATTCGAACCCAATTTGGGTATGTTGGAAGGACAACGATGGAATCGGACTTCCGAACATTTTTTTGCTGATTCAAGGCATGCCTGGCTCGATCCTGCAAAACCACCCCT
The DNA here is from genome assembly GCA_031397915.1 of Rhodoferax sp. Classification (GTDB taxonomy): domain Bacteria; phylum Pseudomonadota; class Gammaproteobacteria; order Burkholderiales; family Burkholderiaceae_C; genus JANYCG01. Next base: position 1,585 of record JANNMM010000011.1, read on the forward strand.
TCAGAAATGAATCCCCCGCATCATCTCCGACATCGCAATCGCCTCCGGTGACAAAGTCGGCTTGGCTGACTTGTCGCCCTTGGCGGCCGCGCTGTCCGGGAACATGCGAAAGGTGGTGTTCATCAGGATTTGTGCGATGCGCGGCGCCAGGTCGTGCAGCAGCTCGACCGCAGTGCCCAATCGTGTGGCGATGCGCACCGGTTTTTCCACGCAGGCTTCGACAAGCATGGCAGCGGCTTCCTCGGGCATCAGGAGTGGCATGCTGTCGTAAATCTTGGTCGGCGCGGTCATGGGCGTGCGCACCAGCGGCATGTTGATGGTGGTGAAGGTCACGCCCTGGTCGGCGTATTCGCTGGCGGCACAGCTGGTCCAGGCATCTAGCGCAGCCTTGCTGGCCACGTAGGCGGCGAAACGCGGCGCGTTGACCAGCACGCTGATGGAGCTGATGTTGACGATGTGGCCTTTGCGTTTGGCCACCATGCCGGGCAACAAGCCCATGGTGATGCGCAACGCGCCGAAATAGTTGAGCGCCATGGTGCGCTCGAAGTCGTGGAAGCGGTCGTAACTGGCTTCGATGGCGCGGCGGATCGAGCGGCCGGCGTTGTTGATGAGGAAGTCCACACCGCCGTGGTTTTTCTCCAGCTTTTGAACGAACGCGGCGCATTGCGCTTCGTCGACGATGTCCACCGGGTAGGTGAACACTTTGGCACCTTTTCCGCCCGCCTCTTCAATGGTTTTCTTGGCTTCGGCCAACTGGTCCTCACCGCGCGCGCAGATGATGGTGATGGCACCTGCCTCGGCAAACCGGCACGCGGCCGAGAGGCCAATGCCGGATGAGCCGCCGGTGATCAGCACCACTTTGCCGCCCACAGTGCCCCTCAGGCTGCGGTCGATGAAGAGCGCCGGGTCCAGGTGGCGCTCCCAGTAGTCCCACAGGCGCCAGGCGTAGTCATGCAAATTGGGCACGGCAATGCCACTGCCTTTCAATGCCGCCTCGGTTTCGCGGCAGTCAAAACGTGTCGGGTAGTTGATGAAACTCATCATGTCTTCGGGCAGGCCGATGTCTTTCATCACTGCCCTGTAAACACGTCGAACCGGAGCAAGGGCCATCAGGCCCTTCTTCACGCTCTTCGGTATAAAGCCCAATAGCGCCGCGTTGACAAACAAATTCATCTTGGGCGCGTGTGCCGCTTTGGTGAAGATGTTCAGCACGTCGCCCACGCGGTAACCCACCGGGTCGACGAGGTGGAAACATTTGCTCTTGGTGGCGGCTTTTCCGTGGCTGATGTAGTCCAGTGCGTTCACCACAAAATCAACCGGCACGATGTTCAGGCGCCCGCCTTCCAGGCCCACCGACGGCATCCACGGCGGCAAAATCTGGCGCATGCGCTGGATCAGCTTGAAGAGATAATACGGGCCGTCGATCTTGTCCATCTCGCCGGTGGTGCTGTCGCCCACCACCATGGCCGGGCGGTAGACCGTCCAGGCGCCCTTGTATTCCTTGCGCACGATTTTTTCGCTCTCGTGCTTGGTCATGAAATACGGGTGTTCGTAGTTCTCGGCTTCGTCAAACATGTCTTCGCGGAACACACCTTCATAGAGGCCCGCAGCCGCGATGGAGCTCACATGGTGGAACTGGCCGGCGTCGATGGCTTTGGCGAAATCACAGGTGTTGCGCGTGCCGTCCACGTTGACGGCAATCTGGCTGGCCTCATCGGCACCCAGGTCATACACCGCCGCCAGGTGGTAGAAATGATCGATTTCGCCCTTGAGCGACTTGATGTTCTCGGCCGACACGCCTAGCTTCTTGCTGGTGAGATCGCCAAACACCGGTACTGTGCGCGCGGCGCTGGCGCCCCAGTATTGACGCAGGTCAGCCACCTTGCTTTCACTTTCCTTGCGGATCAGGAAATGCACCACTGAGCCCTTGCGTTCCAGCAATTTTTTGACCAGGCGTTTGCCGATAAAACCGGTGGCACCAGTGACGAAATACTGCATGAAGGTCTCCTTTTTGGGCTTTGTTGAAGGTGATTTTGCTCATGGTAACGCACAAGACTACCTAGCAAAAACCCCGTGTTCCGGCTTGCAGCCCCTGAAATTGCGCGCTTTCACCGGCTTTCTTTGCACTTCACTTTAGTAGCTTCCCTCTACTACACGTTGGGCACCGCGCGTAAAGTGGAATACTCATGCGGCCCACCCGATTCCAAGGAGACAAACATGGTCACGAAAATTCAAAAAAAATCCGCTGACAAATCAAGCGATAAGGCAGGTGACAAATCCGCTGGCAGTGCGGGCCTGCACGGGCTGCACTTGCCGGGCGCCGTAAAAGACTCGGCGCAACAGATTTGGCAGGCGGGCCTGGGCGCTTTTGCCAAGGCGCAGGCAGAAGGCAGCAAAGCCTTTGAGACCCTGGTAAAGGAAGGCACCAGCCTGCAACGGAAAACCCAGGCTGCCGCGGAGGAAAAACTCTCCGAGGCCACCAGCCGCATGACCGCCATGGCCGGCGGCATCACCTCCAAGGCCACGGGCCAGTGGGACAAGCTGGAGTCGATCTTTGAGGAGCGCGTGTCCAAGGCGCTCAAAAAGCTCGGCGTGCCGTCTTCGAAAGACATGGAAGCGCTCGTCGCCCGCGTTGACGAACTCAGCCGGCAAGTCAACCCGTCCTCCCGCAAACCGCCCGGCACTGCTAAAAAAGCGGTCCGCAAAACTGCAAATAAGACCGCCAAGCCCAAGTAGCGGGAGCCTAGAATGCGTCAAAGGACGCAATGGCAAAAAAAGCCCCCCGACGCACCGCAGAGCGGATACTGGAAGTCACCCTGGAGCTGTTCAACCGCTTCGGCGAACCCAATGTTTCAACCACATTGATATCGGCCGAGCTGAACATCAGCCCCGGCAACCTGTATTACCACTACCCGGCCAAAGACGAGCTGATCAACTCGCTGTTTGACCGCTACGAGCGCGCGCTCAACGAGCTGCTCAACGCTGGCGACGACGTGCGCGACGTGGAAGACGCCTGGTTTTTCATGCACAGCCTGTTTGAGCTGATCTGGCAATACCGCTTTCTCTACCGCGACCTGAACGACCTGCTCTCCAAAAACCGCCGGCTGGAAACGCATTTCCAGTCGGTGCTCAAAAACAAGACCCGCGCGATCCGCTCCTTGCTGGACGGCATGAGCCGCGCTGGCTCGGTCGCCATTGACTCACGCGAACTGGAACCCACCGCCACCAGCATGGTCGTGGTGCTCACCTACTGGCTCAGTTTTGAATACGTGCGCGACCCACGGCGCGCGCTGGAACCCGAAAGCGCCCAGGGCGCGCTGTTGCGTGGCGCACACCATGTGCTGAACCTGCTGGTGCCCTATCTGGAGCCGGGGCAACGCGCGCATTTGCTCTCGCTGGTGGGGGCGTACAGCAGCCCGGCGCCAGCAAGCTGACCAGCCATTCCTACACCCCCTCTGGAGACATGACATGAAGTTGTTCCGCCGCGCGTTGCTTGCCACGTTCATTGCAGGATCGATCCTTTGCGGCAACGCGCTTGCCCAAAACTACCCCAGCAAACCCGTGCGCATCGTCTTGCCGTATGGCGCGGGGGGCCCGGCCGACGTGATGGTGCGCGCCATTGCGCAAAGCCTTTCGGAGAGCTGGGGCCAGCCGGTTATTGTCGACAACAAACCCGGCGCAAACGAAATCATTGCCGCTGAGATTGTCGCGAAAAGCCCGGGCGACGGATACACGTTCTTGGTCGCTTCCGATGGCGCGTACAGCCTGAACCAGAATCTGTATTCCAAAATCCCCTACGATCCGGCGGCAGACTTCGTGCCGGTTGCCAAGCTTGCCACGGCCAACCTGATGCTCGTGGCGCGGGCGGACTTTCCCGCGACCAGTGTGAAGGAACTGATCGACTTCACCAAAAAGAATCCGGGCAAGCTCAACTATGGCTCACTCGGCGCGGGCGGGGTGAACCATCTGGCGGGCGCCTGGTTCAACAGCATCAATGGCCTGCAAGTCGAACATGTTGCTTTCAAGACCCTGCCAGCCGCGATCACAGAGCTGCTGGCCGGGCGCATTGACATGATGTTTGCGGTGACAGGCGGCGTAGCCCAACATATTGCCGCCACCAAGGTCAAGGGCATGGCCGTATCCGGCAAAAACCGCCAACCGGTTGCCAACACGGTGCCAACCTTCGCCGAGGTGGGTTTCCCGACCTTTGACGCGTCCTTTTACTTTGGTGTGGTGGCGCCCAAAGGCACACCCGGCGACATTACCGTGCGGTTCGCCCGCGACATGAGCCGCATCATCAATGCACCGGAATTCAAGGCCAAATATTTTCAACCTTTGGGTTTTGAAGCGGTGGGTGACACGCCTGAGCAGTTTGCTGCTTTCATGAAATCAGACCGTGAGATTGGCGCCCAGAAGGTCAAGATTTCCGGCGCGAAGCTTGACTGAGGGGCGCAAGAAATGCCCATCCGTGAAACGGCGCTGATCGCGCCGCTCGAAGTTTTGCGCCGTTACCCCGCGCATGGCAACACCTTGTCGTCCATGCTCAGGAGCCGCGCCAGCACACAACCTGACAAGGAGTACCTGCTTTTCAAGGGCCGCTCCGTCAATTACAGCGAAGTTCTTGGGCAGAGTGCGCGCGTCGCGGCGGTGTTGTCCCAGCAAGGCGTGAAGGCGGGCGACCGCGTAGGCGTCATGTCGGCCAACCACCCGGCCAGCGTGTTCACACTGATTGCGCTTGCAGCCTTGGGCGCAACGATGGTGCCAGTGAACCCCGAATTCGGCGTAGGCGAAGCCGCTTATGTGCTCCGCCATGCCGAAGTCTGCGGTGTTGTCTGTGCGCCCGAAGCGCTTGCGACCGTGGAGGCAGCGTGTGCTTACATGGCGGTCAAACCCTGGCTGCTGCTCAACGCACCCGCACCTGAAAGTGCGGGCGCGAGGCACATTGCCGTTCTGGAGAGTTTGTGCACGGCAATCGGCGCAGCCGAGTTGCCGGATCACGCTGCGCCCGACTCCGTGTGTGTGTTCATTTACACCTCAGGGACCACCGGTTTCCCCAAAGGTGTGATGCACAGTCAAAAAAGCCTGCTCCTGGCCGGCGAAGGGTTTGTCGCCCGCATGCACCTTCAGCCGCATGACCGCATTCTGTGTGTGTTGCCGATGTTTCACATCAACGCGATTTTCTATTCCTTCGCCGGATCTCTCGCAGCGGGTGCCACACTGATTCTGGAGCCGAAATTTTCCGCCTCCACCTTCTGGCGCGTGGTGAAGGACACCGGCGCCACCGAAGTCAACACCATCGCCGCCGCCAGCGCCATTCTGATGCGCCGCCCACGCAGTGAGTTTGTGCCCGGCCACCGCCTTCAGAAGATCTATGGCGCACCGTTTGACGAAGAAATTTTCCGCGTGTTCAATGACGAGTTTGAAGTGCCGACGCTGATTGAAGGTTACGGCATGTCGGAAATTCCCGGGGCGCTGAACAACCCGTTTTTGGGGCCGCACAAAGTTCGCAGCATGGGGCCGCCGAGCAAACACCCCGACCCTGCGATTTCGCTCGCAGAACTGAAGATTGCCGATGACAGCGGCGACTTCCTGCCGCCGGGCCAGACCGGCGAACTGGTGGTCAAAACCCCGATTGTGATGAAAGGGTACTACCGCGATGAGGCGCAGACCCGCGCCGCCTTTCGCGACGGCTGGTTTTTGACCGGCGATCTCGCCTATGTCGACACAGACGGCTACTTCTGGTTTGTCGCACGCAAGAAAGACATCATCCGAAAACGCGGCGAAAACATCTCGGGCGCCGAGTTGGACCGCGTCATCGGCAACCACCCCTCGGTGCTCGAGGCCGCCGCCATCCCGGTGCCCAGCGACCTGGGCGAAGACGACATTCTGGTGGCGGTGTTGCTGCGCCCAGGCCTGCAAGCGACACACGAGGACATTGCCGACTGGTGCCGGCAGCACCTGGCTGCCATCAAGGTGCCACGCTTCGTGGTGTTTGTCGACACGTTGCCACACACACCCACACACCGGGTGGCGAAGTTCAAGATGCGGGACGACGCATCGCTGCTGGCCAACGCGAAAGATCTGCAGGTGCGTTGATTTCAGCGCATGGACGCGTTGAGCTTATCCAGCGCTTCAACGCCAGGGCACAATTTCTTTACGCCCAGCGCGTTCAAGGGCACCGCCGTTGTGTTCATCGCCGCATGCAGATCACCCGCGTCAGGGCTGACATAAAGCAGTCCAGTCAGCACTTCTCCGCTGGCCTGGTGGGTCTGCACCTGATGCATGGCGGCCAGGCGGTCTGTGGGGTCGTAGTCCGCTTTGAGTTTGCGCAGGCGCAGGAACTTGCCGTCGTGCTGCTCGACATCGACCACTGAACCCGCGTCGTATTGCGTCGTGATTTCGTCGCGGCTGCTGATGAAGTCGATGCGGCTCACGGCCTCGTTGTGCTCACGCACGTAGTCGTAACTCTTGGTGCTGCCCGCATGGTTGTTGAAGGCAACGCAGGGGCTGATCACATCGATGAAAGCGGCGCCACCATGTCCCATGGCGGCTTTGATGATCGGTACAAGCTGGGCCTTGTCGCCCGAAAAACTGCGCGCCACAAAAGTTGCGCCGAGCTGCAGGGCGATGCCAACCAGATCAACCGGGTTGTCGCTGTTGACCACGCCTTTCTTGCTTTTTGAGCCAGCGTCTGCGGTGGCTGAAAACTGACCCTTGGTGAGGCCATATACGCCGTTGTTCTCCACGATGTAGACCATGCGCACGCCACGGCGCATGGCGTGGGCGAATTGGCCCAGGCCAATCGAGGCAGAGTCGCCATCACCCGAAATGCCAAGGTACAACAAATCGCGGTTGGCCAGGTTGGCACCCGTCAACACCGAGGGCATGCGGCCATGCACAGTGTTGAAGCCGTGGGAGGCGCCCAGAAAGTAGTCGGGCGTCTTGGAACTGCAACCGATACCCGAGAGTTTTGCAACGCGGTGCGGCTCGATGTTGAGCTCGTAACAGGCCTGCACAATGGCAGCGCTGATGGAGTCATGCCCGCAGCCGGCACACAGTGTGGAAACCTTGCCCTCGTAGTCGCGCCGGGTATAGCCGACCTCATTGGCCACCAGCGTGGGGTGGTGCATGCGCGGTTTGGCGAGGTAAGTCATGCAAAATCCTTCAAAGTTGCGGCTTTGGCATTGGGATCCGGCCGCTCCACAGCCGCCGCGTGCACATGCTGGGTGATGGCAGACGTGATGAAACGGGCGGTGATGGGCGTGCCGTCATAGTGCAACACACGCACCATGCGCGCCGGGTCGATGTCCAGTTCGTTCACGAGCAGTGAATGCATCTGTGCGTCACGGTTTTGCTCGACCACATAGATCTGTTCGTGAGAGGCGATGAACCGGGCCACAGCCTCAGGGAAAGGAAAGGCGCGCAGGCGCATAGCATCGAGGTGGATTCCTACATGCCGCAGCGAATCCAGCGCCTCCTGCATGGCCGGGCTGGTGGAGCCGAAATAGATCACACCCAGACGCGTTTTTTGTTTCGCCTTTCGGATTACCGGTGGCGGAACCAGCGTCGCCGCTGTGGCGAATTTGGTCAGCAGACGTTCCACGTTGTAAATATAGTCTGGCCCACGTTCGGAATAACGCGCGTACGGGTCGCGCGTGGTGCCCCGCGTGAAATAGCTGCCTTTGCTGGCATGTGTACCCGGCAGAGTGCGCCATGGAATGCCGTCGCCATCCACGTCTTTGTAACGACCAAAATCGCGGCCGGCTTCGAGCATTTCAGCGGTCATGACCTTGCCGCGGTCAAAATCCTTGCCCTCCTCCCAGTCAAAGGGTTTGCACAGGCGCTGGTTCATGCCGATGTCCAGGTCGGTCATGACGAAAACCGGCGTTTGAAGGCGGTCTGCCAGATCCAGTGCCGCCGCCGCGTGGTCAAAACACTCGGTCGGGTCTTCCGGGAACAACAAGACGTGTTTGGTGTCGCCGTGGGATGCGTAGGCGCAGGCCAGAATATCGGCCTGCTGCGTACGCGTTGGCATGCCGGTGGACGGCCCACCACGCTGCACGTTGATGATGGTGACTGGAATCTCCGCGAAATAGGCCAGGCCAATGAACTCGGTCATCAGCGACACACCGGGGCCAGACGTGGCAGTGAACGCGCGTGCGCCATTCCAGCCTGCGCCGACCACCATGCCGATGGAGGCGATTTCGTCTTCGGCTTGCACGATGGCGTAGTTGTTTTGCCCCGTCGCAGGGTCAACGCGGTATTTGGCGCAGTATTTCTGGAAGGCTTCTGCCACCGATGACGACGGCGTTATCGGGTACCAGGCGGCAACAGTTGCGCCACCATACACACACCCGAGGGCGGCGGCGCTGTTGCCGTCAATGAAGATCTGGTCGCCCACTTTGTTGGAGCGTTTCACTTGCAAACCCACCGGCACCGTCAAATGCTCTTTGGCGAAATCACGGCCCAAGTGCAAAGCCCGCACGTTGGAATCCAACAGCTTTTCTTTGCCTTTGTACTGCTCGGCAAAGAGCTTTTCGATGACTTCGGCCTCAACCTCCAGCAAAGCACTGAGTGCGCCCACGTAGATGATGTTTTTGAAAAGCTGGCGCTGGCGCGGGTCGGGGTAGACGGCGTTGGAAATCTCGGTCAGTGGCATGCCGATCACGTGGATGTCCGGGCGGAACTTGGCTGGCGGTAGCGGTTTGGTGCTGTCGTAAAACAAATAGCCGCCCGGCTCGATCTCGGCCACGTCGGCGTCCCAGGTCTGCGGGTTCATGGCCACCATCATGTCGATGCCGCCACGCCGGCCCATGTAGCCCTTCTCGCTCACCCGCGCCTCGTACCAGGTGGGCAGGCCCTGGATGTTGCTCGGGAATATGTTGCGCGGGCTCACAGGAACACCCATGCGCAAAATCGCCTTGGCGAAGAGTTCGTTGGCCGAGGCCGAGCCCGAGCCGTTCACATTGGCGAACTTGATGACGAAATCGTTGACGGCCTCAATGCGCTTCATGCTGGAACTCCCTCGCGTACCGGCGCGGGTTGGCGCGCTGGATCACGGCTGCCTGGCCCGGCCTGGGTCGTGTTCAGCAGGAATTTTTGCATGTCCCAGGCGCCTGTGGGGCATCGTTCGGCGCACAGGCCGCAGTGCAGGCAGACATCTTCGTCCTTGACCATCACGTTGCCGGTTTTCATGACGCTCGATACGTACAGGTCTTGCACCAGGTTGCCGGCAGGTGCGCTCAATCGGGTGCGCAAATCGGCTTCATCGCCATTGGCGGTGAAGGTGATGCAGTCCATCGGGCAAATATCGACACAGGCGTCACACTCAATGCAGGTGTCTTGTGTAAAAACGGTTTGCACATCGCAGTTGAGGCAGCGCTGTGCTTCCTTGAATGCGGTGGCGGCGTCAAAACCGAGCTCCACTTCAACCTTGATGCTCGCCAGCGCCATTTCAGCCTTGGCCCAAGGCACCTTGTAACGCAAGTCGTTGGAGGTGTCGTTGTCATAGGCCCACTCATGGATACCCATCTTGGTGGACATCAGGTTTGTCATCGGGTCGGGCCGGCGGTTGATGTCTTCGCCATTGAGCAAGCGGTCGATGGACACAGCCGCCTCGTGCCCGTGTGCCACTGCGGTGATGATGTTCTTCGGCCCAAACGCCGAATCACCCCCAAAAAACACGTTCGGGATGCTGGCCTGAAAACTCTCTTTGTCCAGCACCGGCAAACCCCATTTGTCAAAGGCAATGCCGCAGTCTTTTTCAATCCAGGGAAAGGCATTTTCCTGGCCAACGGCGATCAGCACGGCGTCGCACTCCACCCGCACGTCAGGTACACCCGTGGGCACAAGGCTGCGTTCGCCCTTTTCGTTGTAGATGGCCATGACGACTTCAAAAGTCATGCCCGTGAGCTTGCCGTTGTCATGCTCAAACGTTTTGGGCACGTGGAAATTGATGATCGGAATTCCCTCGTGCTGCGCATCTTCTTTCTCCCAGGGCGAGGCTTTCATTTCCTCAAAGCCGCTGCGCACGATCACCTTCACGTCCGTCCCACCCAGGCGGCGTGATGAGCGGCAGCAGTCCATGGCCGTGTTGCCGCCACCCAGCACAATCACCCGCTTGCCAATGCTGGTGATATGGCCGAACGACACCGAAGCCAGCCAGTCAATGCCAATGTGGATGTTCTCCTTGATGTCCTTGCGGCCGGGCAATTGCAAGTCGCGCCCGCGCGGCGCGCCACAGCCCACAAACACGGCATCAAAATTTTGCGCCAGCAGCGCCTTCATCGAGTCAACCGGTTGGCTGCTCTTGAAATGCACGCCCATGTCGAGGATGTAACCCGTTTCTTCGTCGATCACCGTTTCCGGCAGTCGAAACCGCGGAATCTGCGACCACATAAAACCGCCGGCTTTGGCCTCACTGTCGAAAATGGTGATGTCGTAGCCGAGCGGGGCCAAATCCCGCGCTACCGTGAGTGACGCAGGCCCGGCACCGACGCAGGCGATGCGTTTGCCGTTTTTGGGTGCGATTTTGGGCATGCGCTGCTTCACGTCACTTTTCATGTCGGCAGCAACGCGTTTCAAGCGGCAAATGGCAACAGGCTCGGGCGTCTGGTTTTCACCTTCTTCCACCCGGCCGCGCCGGCACGCGGGCTCACAGGGTCGGTCGCAGGTGCGCCCGAGGATGCCCGGAAACACGTTGGACACCCAGTTGATCATGTAGGCATCGCTGTAACGGCCCTGGCCGATCAGGCGGATGTACTCAGGAACAGGGGTGTGGGCCGGGCAGGCGTATTGGCAATCCACGACCTTGTGGAAATAGGTCGGGTTGGCGATGTTGGTTGGAAGCAAAACTGTCTCCTAAACGCCCATCAGCCGGTGATGCGGCAGCAGGCACAGAACAGTCTACGGAGCAGTTGTATACAAAGCCCTCGGGTAAATCCCGAGAAGTGTGGCTTTTGTGTCAAAACGTGAACAATGTCATGCCGCGGCGGCGAGGGTCCCCAGTGAATTTACAACTTCTGGTGGCGCCTGCACCAGCTCGATCAAGACACCCTCCCCGGCTATCGGGAATTCCTCGTTTGCCTTGGGATGCAGGAAACAAATGTCGTAACCCGCCGCCCCTTTGCGGATGCCGCCGGGCGCAAAACGCACGCCTTTGGCCGTGAGCCAGGCCACCGCCTGGGGCAGGTCGTCGATCCACAGTCCGACGTGGTTCAAGGGGGTGGTGTGAACGGCGGGTTTCTTGTCTGGATCGATGGGTTGCATCAGGTCGACCTCAACCTTGAAAGCGCCTGAACCCATGGCACAAATGTCTTCGTCGACGTTTTCGCGCTCACTGACGAAATTGCCGGTGACTTCCAGCCCCAGCATATCGACCCACAATTCCCGCAGTTTCGCTTTGCTGGTGCCGCCTATGGCGATCTGCTGGATGCCCAGCACCTTGAACGGCCGCTCCATCAGGTTTTCACAGTGCGCCGCCCGGCCAGGTAAGTCACACCCAGCTGGCGTGCGTCTTCGGTGTGAACCGTTCCAGCGGGCACCCGAAATATGTCACCTTTCTTGTAGACCCTGGAGACACCACCCACGGCGATGTCAATCTGGCCAGCGGTGACCAACGCGCAGGCATCAAACGGGTGGGTGTGATCACCCATCTGGTAACCCACCTCTTTGGAAATGGTGAGGATCTGGTCATACCGCTCGGCCTTCAGGTTGGCCTCAAATTCTTGTGCGTTCATGCTTCTCTCCTTTGAAAGTTTTTATGCAGACTCCACCTTTGCGTTTATGCAAACTCCACAATCGCCTGGTCCACCGAAAGCGATTCTCCCTTTTGTGCGAGAACCTTGCCCACCACCCCATCGGCAGCCGCAAACAACACATTCTCCATTTTCATCGCCTCGATCACCGCCACCCGTTCGCCGGCCAGGACTTTCTGACCGGGTTGCACGGCCACCTCGACCAAAAGACCCGGCATCGGCGACAGGACAAAACGGCTCATGTCCGGTGCGGCTTTGAAGGGCATCAGCGCATGCAGTTGCGCCATGCGCGGTGACACCACCAGCGCGTCAATGCGTGTGCCGTTGTGCTGCATACGCAAGGCCAGCGGGTTCTTGGGTGTACCGCGCTCAACTTGCGCCGTAAACGGTTGGCCGTTCACCGTGCCACGAATGCAAATATCGTTCAAACGCGAGTTGCTTCTGATTTCATAACTGCCAGACTTCACGTTGTCAGGGCCGGTTCTCACCCGGGCCGATCCGGTTTCACCTTCAAACTCATCCACATGCACGGGGGTATAGCTGTGCTTCCCATCCTCCGCCAGAGTAACCACCACGTAATCCTTGCCCGCATTCACAGCGTACCCCGGCAACTGACCACTGAGCATGGTGGCCCGCTCACGCGATTTGCGCCGAACGAACGCCGCCAGCGCAACCAGAAACTGCGGATCGTCGTGCGGCACGTCTTCCGCACGGAAACCCTTGCCGTAGTTTTCGGCGATGAAACCCGTGTTGAAATCACCCGCGACAAATTTCGGATGCGCCAACAGCGCCGACTGAAAGGGGATGTTGCTGCTGATGCCGCGGATCACAAAACCATTCAAGGCTTCACGCATTTTGGTGATGGCGTCAAGCCGGTCTTTGCCGTGCACGATGAGCTTGGCGATCATCGAGTCGTAAAACATCGGAATCTCGCCACCGTCCTGCACGCCGGTATCGACGCGCACGCCTTGCAAGTTTGCCGTGTTGCCCTGGAACATGGTCTGCGCGGGCGGCTGGAAGCGCACGAGGCGCCCGGTAGACGGCAAGAAATGGCGGAAAGGGTCTTCCGCATTGATGCGGCATTCCATCGCCCAGCCGTCGCGTTTCACCTCGGCTTGCGTCAATGGCAGCTTTTCACCCGCCGCTACGCGGATCATCAACTCCACCAGGTCCAGCCCGGTGATGCATTCCGTCACCGGGTGCTCCACCTGCAGGCGCGTGTTCATCTCCAGAAAATAAAAGCTCTGGTCTTTGCCGACGACAAACTCCACTGTGCCCGCACTTTGGTAGTTCACCGCTTTCGCCAGCGCCACGGCCTGCTCGCCCATCGCCTTGCGCGTGGCGTCCGAGATGAAGGGCGATGGCGCTTCTTCGATCACTTTCTGGTGGCGACGCTGGATCGAGCATTCACGTTCATTCAAGTACAACACGTTGCCGTGGCTGTCGCCGATGAGCTGAATCTCGATGTGGCGCGGCTCCTCGACAAACTTCTCGATGAACACGCGGTCGTCGCCAAAACTGTTGCGCGCCTCGTTTCGACAACTGGTGAAACCTTCGAAAGCCTCCTTGTCGTTAAACGCCACACGCAGACCCTTGCCGCCGCCGCCCGCGCTGGCCTTGATCATCACCGGGTAACCAATGCCTTTGGCGATCTCGACGGCGCGCTCGGCCGTTTCAATCGCGTCGTTCACGCCAGGGATGCAATTCACCCCCGCCTTGCCCGCCAGCTTTTTCGATTCAATCTTGTCGCCCATGGCGGCAATCGAATAATGCTTCGGGCCGATGAACACGATGCCCTCTTCTTCGACGCGTTTGGCAAAACCGGCGTTTTCGCTCAGGAAGCCATAGCCGGGGTGGACCGCCTGGGCACCCGTTTGTTTGCAGGCGGCAATGATCTTGTCGGCCAACAGGTAACTCTCCCGACTGGGCGCCGGGCCGATATTGACGGCCTCGTCGGCAAGCTCAACATGGCGCGCATCCTTGTCCGCATCGGAGTACACCGCCACCGTTTTGATGCCCATTTTTTTGGCGGTTGCGATGACGCGGCAGGCGATTTCGCCGCGGTTGGCGATGAGGATTTTGGTAAACATGGTATTTCTTCCCGGCGCGTTCACAATGGAATGTTCCCGTGTTTGCGCCACGGGTTTTCCAGCTTCTTGTCTTTCAACATCACCAGCGAGCGGCAAATGCGCTTGCGTGTCTCATGCGGCAAGATCACGTCGTCAATGAAGCCGCGCGCGCCGGCGATGAAGGGGTTGGCAAACCGCGCCTTGTATTCGGCTTCCTTCGCGGCAATCTTGATGGCATCACCCTTGTCTTCGCGGAAGATGATCTCCACCGCGCCCTTCGCGCCCATGACCGCGATCTCGGCGTTCGGCCAGGCGAAGTTGACGTCGCCGCGCAGGTGTTTGGAGCTCATCACGTCGTACGCGCCGCCGTAAGCCTTGCGCGTGATCACGGTGATCTTGGGTACGGTGCATTCGGCGTAGGCATAAAGCAACTTCGCGCCATGTTTGATGATGCCGCCGTACTCTTGTGATGTGCCGGGCATGAAACCCGGCACATCGACAAAGGTGATGACCGGGATGTTGAACGCGTCACAAAACCGCACAAAACGCGCCGCCTTGATGGCGCTCTTGATGTCGAGGCAACCTGCGAGAACCAGCGGCTGGTTGGCCACGATGCCAATCGTCTGGCCGTCCATGCGGGCAAAACCGATCACGATGTTTTTGGCGTATTCGGGCTGCAGCTCGAAGAAGTCGCCGTCGTCCACGGTTTTGACGATCAGCTCCTTCATGTCATAGGGCTTGTTGGGGTTGTCGGGCACCAGGGTGTCCAGGCTCAGCTCCATGCGGTCGCTCGGGTCGCCGCTCCTGCGCACGGGTGCTTTCTCGCGGTTGGAGAGCGGCAAATAGTTATAGAGGCGGCGCAGCATCAAGAGCGCCTCCACGTCGTTCTCAAACGCGAGATCGGCCACGCCGCTCTTGGTGGTGTGGGTGATGGCACCGCCGAGTTCTTCGGCGGTGACTTCTTCGTGCGTCACGGTTTTCACGACCTCAGGGCCGGTGACAAACATGTACGACGAGTCTTTGACCATGAAGATGAAGTCTGTCATCGCCGGCGAATACACCGCCCCGCCGGCGCACGGCCCCATCACCATGCTGATCTGGGGCACGACACCGCTGGCCATCACGTTGCGCTGAAACACGTCGGCATAACCGCCCAGGCTCGCCACGCCTTCCTGGATGCGCGCGCCACCCGAATCGTTCAAACCAATCACTGGCGCGCCGACTTTCATCGCCTGATCCATCACCTTGCAGATTTTCTCGGCATGCGCTTCAGACAACGCGCCGCCAAACACGGTGAAATCCTGGCTGAAAACAAACACCAAGCGCCCATTGATCATGCCGTAACCGGTGACGACACCATCACCCGGCACCTTCTGCTGCTCCATGCCGAAGTCGACACAGCGGTGCTCGACAAACATGTCCCACTCTTCAAAGGTGCCTTCGTCCAGCAGCAGCTCCAGCCGCTCGCGCGCCGTGAGTTTGCCTTTTTTGTGCTGCGCGGCAATGCGTTTTTCGCCACCGCCCTGGCGCGCCAGTTCGCGTTTGGCTTCGAGTTGCTCAAGAATGTCGTGCATAATGTATTTTTTCTTTATAAACAATAGTATTTACTACTTTTTTGATATATTTAATATAGCAAACTAAGTATTTAATTCGTGACTTGATAGAAGTTTCTTTGCTGCAGTGGATGGCGCAATTAGTCCTTTAAGGACGGCATCGGTGGTTGCCTGCAGTTGGGCCTTCACCTTCGGGTGCCCGCGGAACGACTGCTTAAGCCCCGCGTCGATGCGCTCCCACATCCAGGCCAGCGCCTGCTGTTGCCGCCGCGCGGCCAGCTGTCCCCCGGAGGTTTGCAGGGTTTTGAATTTTTGAACGGCTGACCAAAACGCGTCAACACCCTGGCCGGTCAACGCGCTGAGCTGGATCACCTGCGCATGCCACACGTTGGGTGAGTGCGGGTCATTACACGGGTTGCCATGCAGCCCCAGAAGCCGCTGCGACGACATGATCATCGCCTCGGCCCGCGTGGCGGCGTCCGGGTCAATGTCGGCCTTGTTGATCACCACCAGGTCTGCCAGCTCCATCACGCCCTTTTTGATCGCCTGCAGGTCGTCGCCGGCGTTGGGCAACAACATCAGCGCGAACAGGTCGGTCATGCTGGCGACCGCCGTCTCGCTCTGGCCCACACCCACGGTCTCAACGATCACCACGTCATAACCCGCCGCTTCACAGACCAGCATCGCCTCGCGCGTCTTTTCGGCCACGCCGCCCAAGGTGCCGCTGCTGGGGCTGGGACGGATGTAGGCTTTTTCATGCACGCTCAACTTTTCCATACGCGTTTTGTCGCCCAGAATCGAGCCGCCTGACACCGTGGACGATGGATCGACTGTCAGCACCGCCACACGATGGCCTTGATCAATCAAATACAAACCCAGCAGTTCAATGAAAGTCGATTTGCCGACGCCCGGCACGCCGCTGATGCCGAGGCGAAAGGACTTGCCGCTATAAGGCAACAGCGCCGTGAGCAATTCATCCGCCTGGGTGCGGTGGTCTGCCCGTGTGGACTCCAGCAGCGTGATGGCTTTGGCGATGGCGCGGCGCTGGGCCGTGCCCGCGCCAGCGCGCAAGTCTGCCAACATTTCGACAGGATTCACCCAACCGCTTTCTTGATGTGCTTCAATACATCCGCCGCGCTCACCGGTATCGGCGTGCCCGGGCCGTAAATACCCTTCACCCCGGCCGCGTACAAGAAGTCGTAATCCTGTCGCGGCACCACGCCACCGACGAAGACGATGATGTCATTCGCGCCCTGTTTTTTGAGTTCTTCAATGATCGCGGGCACCAGGGTTTTGTGGCCGGCTGCAAGTGTAGAAACACCCACGGCGTGCACGTCGTTTTCAATCGCCTGGCGGGCGCATTCTTCGGGCGTCTGGAACAGCGGGCCGATGTCTACGTCGAACCCCAAGTCGGCGAAAGCGGTGGCGACCACTTTGGCGCCGCGGTCGTGGCCGTCTTGCCCGAGTTTGCTGATCATCACGCGCGGGCGGCGGCCTTGGGCTTCGGCAAAACCGGCGATGTCTTTCTTCAAGGCGTTCCAGTAGTCCATCGTCTCTCCGTGGCTGGCGTCTGCGTCATAGGCCGCGGCATACACACCGGTAACCTTGTGGGTGTCGGCGCGGTGGCGGCCAAAGGCTTTTTCCATCGCGTCGCTGACTTCACCCACCGTAGCGCGCAGGCGCATTGCTTTCACCGTCAGGTCCAGCAGGTTACCGGAATTGGACTCTGCTGCATTTGTGATAGCGACTAACGCTTGTTTTACGAGACTTGCGTTACGATTCTCTTTAACTTTCTTCAAAAGCGCAATCTGCCCGTCCCGCACGGCAACGTTGTCAATATCCCGCGCCTCAATCGCATCTTCGGATTTGAGTTTGTATTTATTCACACCCACAATCACGTCGCGGCCCGAATCAATACGCGCCTGTTTTTCAGCCGCCGCCGCTTCGATTTTGAGTTTGGCCCAGCCGCTGTCTACCGCTTTCACCATGCCGCCCATGGCTTCGACTTCTTCGATGATCTTCCACGCCGCGTCGGCCATGTCTTGCGTGAGTTTTTCCATCATGTAGCTGCCGGCCCAGGGGTCGATCACGCTGGTGATGTGGGTTTCTTCCTGGATGATGAGCTGCGTGTTGCGGGCGATGCGTGAACTGAACTCGGTCGGCAGCGCAATCGCTTCGTCAAACGAATTGGTGTGCAGGCTCTGCGTGCCGCCAAACACCGCCGCCATCGCTTCGACCGTGGTGCGCACGATGTTGTTGTAAGGGTCTTGCTCGGTGAGGCTCCAGCCGCTCGTTTGACAATGGGTGCGCAGCATCAGCGATTTGGGCGACTTGGCGTTGAAGCCGGTCATGATGCGGTGCCACAACACGCGCGCCGCGCGCATCTTGGCCACTTCGAGGTAGAAGTTCATGCCGATGGCCCAGAAAAAGCTCAGGCGCCCGGCGAACTCGTCCACGTCCATGCCTTTGCCAATCGCCGTCTTCACGTACTCTTTGCCGTCGGCCAGGGTGAAGGCCAGCTCCAGCGCCTGGTTGGCACCCGCCTCTTGCATGTGGTAACCGCTGATCGAGATCGAATTGAACTTCGGCATGTTTTTCGCCGTGTATTCAATGATGTCGCCAATGATGCGCATGCTGGGCGCGGGCGGGTAGATGTAGGTGTTGCGCACCATGAACTCTTTCAGAATGTCGTTCTGAATGGTTCCTGAGAGTTTGTCTTGTGACACGCCCTGCTCTTCTGCCGCCACGATGTAACCGGCTAGCACCGGCAACACAGCGCCATTCATCGTCATGGAGACGCTGACTTTGTCCAGCGGAATCTGGTCAAAGAGGATTTTCATGTCTTCCACCGAGTCGATTGCCACACCGGCCTTGCCGACGTCGCCCGTCACTCGCGGGTGGTCCGAGTCATAACCCCGGTGCGTGGCCAAATCAAAAGCGACCGACACGCCCTGACCGCCCCCGGCAAGCGCCTTGCGGTAGAAAGCGTTTGACTCTTGCGCGGTGGAGAAGCCCGCGTATTGGCGGATCGTCCAGGGCCGCACCGCGTACATGGTGGCCTGTGGGCCTCGCATATAAGGAGCGAAACCGGGCAAGCTGTGGGTATGGGGCAAATCGGCGGTGTCTGCTGCGGTGTACAGCGCCTTGACGGCGATGCCGTCTGGCGTGAGCCAGTTCAGCGCCTCAACATTGCCGCCAGGGGCGGACTTCGCAGCAGCCTTCTCCCATGCGGCAAGGCCGGCGGCGGCGGAATCTTCCGGGGCACCTCGGTGCGTAACCGGGGGCGTGACCGAGGGTGTGGCCGGGGGTGTGCTTGTGACGTTGGGGTTGCTCATGAGCGCATTTTAGCCGCAAAAATCACTTGTAATTATAAATTCAGAATTCAGTTTGGTGTAAACTTTGACTTTGGAACCGCCACCCATGAACGCCCGCTCTACACCCGAAACCAACGCTTTGTCTGGCCGCCTGAAGCCGCGCGCGCTTTACGAAGAAGTGGCCGAGTTGCTGCGCCAGCGCATCTTCAGCCGCGACCTGGAGGCCGGTAGCTGGATCGACGAACTCAAAATTGCGAAAGACTACGGCATCAGCCGCACCCCGCTGCGCGAAGCCCTCAAGGTGCTGGCGGCCGAAGGCCTGGTGACGATGAAGGTGCGCCGTGGCGCCTACGTCACTGAAGTCTCTGAGCAAGACCTCACCGAGGTTTACCACCTGCTGTCGTTGCTCGAATCAGACGCAGCCGGCATGGTCGCCACCCACGCCACCGAGCTCCAGCTGGACGAACTGAAAAACATCCATGAGCAGCTTGAAGCGACGGTGCGCAAAGGCAAAACCGACCGCGAGAAGTTCTTCGAGGTCAACGAACGCTTTCACATGACGCTGCTGACAATCGCCAACAACCGCTGGCGCGACCAGATGGTGGCCGACCTGCGCAAGGTGATGAAGCTCAACCGCCACCACTCGCTCTTCAAGACCGGCCGCGTGGAGGATTCACTGGCCGAGCACCGCGCCATCATGGCGGCGCTGGCTACGCGCGATGCTTCGGGCGCCACCGAGCGCATGAGGGAGCATTTTCAGAACGGGCTGGAAGCGGCGTTCTGAGTTCAACGCCCCGAGTGTGAATGCAAATGCCTAAATACCCAATTTGGGTATTTAGGCTTGTTTCTATTCGTTATTTCTTGTTTTTATTACTAATAATGACTAAATAAACAGCCATTTAAGTAATTTTAATATAGCAAGAAAAACACTAAATCCGTGACTTCAATTTCAAAAATATGTACGGAACGATGTAACTATTATTTATTATACCAATAGTTGACTGCTCCGCGCACGTTGGCGAATGAATCAGGCCGCAGCCGCCACCGGTGCCGGTGGGTTGAACACCGCCTTCGTTTCCAGAAACTCCTCAAACCCCAAAGCGCCCCACTCGCGGCCGTTGCCCGACTGCTTGTAGCCGCCAAAGGGTGCTGCGTTGTCGCCACCGGCGCCGTTCAGGTGCACGTTGCCGGTGCGCAGGCGCGCGGCGATTTGGCCAGCGGCTTCGGGCGTGGCTGCGTACACGTAGCCTGAAAGGCCATAAGGTGTGTCGTTGGCAATGGCCACGGCTTCGTCCACACCGCCGCTGTAGGGCAACATGCACAACACGGGGCCGAAAATCTCCTGGCGCGCGATGTCCATCTGGTTGTTCACGTTGCTAAAGATGGTGGGCTTGGCGAAATAACCGGCCGTGATGCCGTCGGGGCGGCCCACACCACCAGCGACCACTTTGGCACCTTCGGCCAAGCCGCGTTCGATCATGGCCTGCACGCGGCCAAACTGCGCGCCATTGGCCAGCGGGCCCATGGTGGTCTCGGGGGCGGTCGGGTCGCCCACCTTGATTTTGGCGATGGTTGCGGCGGCAATCGCCTCGGCCTCGGCCAGTTTGCTTGCCGGCACCAGCATGCGGCTGGGCGCGTTGCAGCTCTGGCCGGTGTTGGTCATCATGCTCATCACGCCGTGTTTCACGGCAGCGGCGAGGTCGGCGTCTTCAGTGATGATGTTGGCGGACTTGCCGCCGAGCTCCAGCGAGACGCGCTTGATGGTTTCTGCCGCCGCCTTTTGCACCAGAATGCCGGCACGGGTGGAGCCGGTGAAGGAAACCATATCGACTTCCGGATGGCTTGAAAGTGCCGCGCCCACGCCCGGCCCGTCTCCGTCCACCAGGTTGAACACGCCGGGTGGCACACCCGCTTCGTGCAGGATCTCGGCCAACACGTGGGCACTCAAAGGTGCCAGTTCGCTGGGTTTCAAGACCATGGTGCAGCCCGTGGCCAAAGCCGGGGCGATCTTGCAGGTCATCTGGTTCATCGGCCAGTTCCACGGTGTGATGAGCGCACACACACCCACGGGCTCACGCACGATGCGGGTGGTTTTCTGCATTTTTTCAAAAGGAAAGTCGGCCAGCACTTTGGCGGCAACGATGAAATGTCCCAAACCGGCCGGGGCCTGCGCGCGCGTGGCCAGGCCCGCCAGCGGTGCGCCCATCTCTTGTGAAATGGCGGCGGCCACGTCATTCATGCGTTTTTTGTAGACGGCGATGATCGACTGCAGCAGCTCGCCGCGCTGTGCCACCGTGGTGAGTGAATAAGTGGCAAAGGCTTTGCGGGCGGCTTTGACGGCGCGGTCAGCGTCGGCCGCCGAGCCGATCGAAATTGTTCCGACCGGCTTTTCAGTAGCCGGGTTGATCACTTGCATCGGGTTGGCAACCAGCGGCGCAACCCAGGCGCCGTCGATGTAAAACTGGGTGGTGTCGGTCATGGTGTTTCCTCAAATAACGAATGAAAAATCGGGCAGCGCCCGGCCCCTAGGGCAAGGTTTCGGCCAAGGTTTCAGCCAAGGCTTCGGCTCGGGTGGAATTGTGCATGAGTTCGCCTGTCGCAGGGGCGACGGGCAGGTGCGCCAAGGCCATCACCTGGTGCGCAGGCAGATGCTTCAAACTGTGGTCGCTCCAAACCTGACGCCAGCGCCGGCTTCCAGGCAAACCGTGACGCAAGCCCAGCATGTGGCGGGCAATCACGCTCCAGAGTGTGCCGTGTAATGCCGCCTCGCGGGCCATGTAGTCACACATCTGCTGCTCGACGATTTCGCGCGTCATCTCAGGGCGCGCCGCAGCCGCCGAAACGCTGCCGCCGAAAAAGCCCTCATCCCAAGACGCCAGCCACCACGGGTTGTGGTACGCCTCGCGGCCCAGCATGACGCCGTCGACGTGTTGCAGCTCTTCCCTGATTTGCGCTGACGTGGTGATGCCGCCATTGATCACGATGTTGAGATGCGGGAAGTCTTTTTTAAGCTGGTGCACCACCCCATACCGCAGTGGTGGCACCTCGCGGTTGGCCTTGGGCGAGAGGCCCTTGAGCCAGGCGTTGCGGGCATGCACGATGAACGTCTGGCAACCTGCCTCGGCCACCGTGCCGACAAAATCGCGCACAAAGGCGTAGCTTTCCGGGCTATCCTCAGTTTTATCGATGCCGATGCGGTGCTTCACCGTGACTGGCGTTTTGGCGGGGTCAACCGCGTCCATCATGGCTTTGACACAGTCCGCCACCAGACCTGGCTCTGCCATCAGGCAGGCGCCAAATGACCCGCGCTGCACCCGGGGTGACGGGCAGCCGCAATTCAAGTTGATTTCGTTGTAGCCCCATCGCTCACCAAGCCTGGCACAAGCAGACAAGTCTACCGGTTCGCTGCCACCTAGCTGCAGCGCGACCGGATGCTCCTCTGCGTTGAAATCCAGATGCCGCGCCTGGTCGCCATGCAATAGCGCCCCAGTGGTCACCATCTCGGTGTAGAGCAACGCATTTTTGGACAACAGCCGGTGGAAATACCGGCAATGGCGGTCCGTCCAGTCCATCATGGGGGCGACCGAAAGGCAGCTGCCACTGGTTGATTTGACTGAATTCAAGCTTGCCATCCGCCAATTATCCCCATCCGGATACTTGATAGAGCTGTTCGATGCCCACCACCAAAATCCATTTGACCCATTGAGCCGATGTCGAGAAATATTACAGTTGAGGCAGCATTTGCAGAATCAAAGCTGCAACTTGATGATTTTAAATAATTTTTTTATTGGCACATTTTGTGCTTAATTGTCAGCGTATGTAACTAATGGCCAAAAATGGCACACAAAATGAACCAAGTTTTCAAATCAGCAATGCTGGGAAGTGTATTGGCGCTTTGCATGGGATTTTCGGCCTCGGCAGTCGCTGACATCGTCGTCGTAGGGTCGAATGGTGGAACAAATACCGGTGTTACCACCCCGTCACCTGCGGTCGCAGCCCCTGGCGCTGGTACAGTTTTCTTCAATTGGAGCTACCATACCAACGACGGTGATGGGGCTTTTTATGACCCCGCTGGCTACTACCTCAACGACACCTCCAATCTTTTTCAGATAACTGACAATGGAGGTTTGGATGACCAGTCCGGCAGCAGCTCTTTTGCCGTAGCCAGCGGTCAGTTGTATGGTTTTTATGTGTTCTCCAGAGATGACACTGCTGGCGAGGCAACTTTGACCGTGATTGGCAACCCGACCTTTGTGCCCACCGACCCCAATGCGGTTCCAGAGCCAGGCTCAATGGCATTGCTCGGTTTGGGTCTTCTGGGCTTGGCCGCCATTAGAAGGCGCGGGCAAGTTTGAATCCGGGCGATTAACCAACAAAAAACCCCGCATTTGCGGGGTTTTTTGTTGGTTCGGCTTTTTTGGGCCGAACCGCTTAAGTCAGCTCAACACGCACCGCCACCCGGTTTGATTCTGGCAGTAACCTCCGGTGCTCCGCTGCAAAAACTGTGTGTGCCATTCCCGTTGTTCCATACCGTGTAAGTGTAGGAGCCACCGGAGCCATAGTTGTGCGTCACCACAGCGCGTTGGCCACCAGAATTACCTGTGACGAGCCAAGTGCCGACGGTTTCAGAAGGGTCGGTCGCGTGGCCGGGGCCGCGCTTGTAGTCAATCAAAGGGCCGCCATTGCCGCCACTGTGCAATTCTTGCCAGGTCATCGTTGGAACCGTTGTGGTTGGGACACACACCGTATTGCCTTGCAACAGGGCAGTCAGGGCCGCAACGTCAGACACCTGCGTTGCCCCTGGTGCAGAACATGCTGCTGACGCCGCTCCAGTCAATCCAGCCAGTGCAATCCCGATACCTGTTGCCAGCAACAGTTTTTTCATATATTTCTCCAAGAATGAGTGAAATTCCAAATTCGACTAACCATGGCCGAATTCAGCCTACGTGCTATTTACCGGTTATCACGCAATTTCAGTGCCATGGTCAAAAAATTCAAATGAATCATTGACTTAGAAACTAATCTTGTTGGCGATTGCGTGGGTTGTGTAAAAAAACTCGACAGACCAGTGCCACTTTACCCTTTCAATTCCCCGTTGCAGCACCTGCAACTGGTATCACCTGATCGCCTCCCTGGGTTTTGGCCTGCTCCAAAGATGCAGTTGCGCTGACCACCAGGGTTTTGGTGTCATCGTCAGACTTGGACCCCGCCACCCCAATACTCACCGTCATCCCCCGGTGCCGCCATCGGATCGCCTTGACCGAGCTGCGTACGCGCTCGGCCACCACTTTCGCACCTTCGATTTCGGTGTCCGGCAAGACAACAGCGAATTCGTCATCTTGGTAACGCACCACGTAGTCATACGCTCGGGCATGTGTCTTGAGCGCCTGCGCCACCTGTTGCAAGACCTCATCGCCGCCATGCCGGCCAAACTCCTCGTTGTAGGTATGGAGCTTGTCCACGTCAACCATCAACAACGCCAATGGCGCCTGCGTGCGTCCGGTGCGGGCCGACTGCTGGTTCATGATGCGGTCGAACGCGGTGCGGTTTTTCAGGCCGGTGAGTGTGTCGGTTGCGCTTTGCTCAAACACCAGCATGTTCATTTCGTCCAGCTGGGCCTGGCAGACTTTGAGCTGTGCCTCGGCATCACGCAGCTCGCTCATGGTGCCTTCGAGCATGGCCAGCGCTTCATCCAGGTTCATCGTGGGCATTAGTGAGTCCATGCGTTGGGTCCGGAATTTGGAATCGAAAAGCCATGATACCGGTTCAACTGGCGAAACACCAAAATCCGTTGTCTGAGTGGGCAACCATCCACAGCGACCACAACGAAGCCGAGACCACTACCAGACCGACTGAACGAAGGATCCACCCTTGCAGGCCGTTGCCGTTACCGTTGCCGCGCCGCATGACACGCTGGACCAGCGTTGCGCCAACCGTCATCACCAGTGTGGAGCCCAAGCCAAACAACAGCATCGTCACCGCACCATTGATGGCATTGCCGGACAACATGGCCACCAGCAGCGCCGAATAAAGCAGGCCGCAAGGCATCAGTGCCCACAGACCGCCAAGCATCCAGGGGGCGCTTTTGCCCCATCGGGTAGTCAAGACTTTGACTTTGCCCCACACCTGCCTGCCCATTTGCTCCAGCCACACGGGCTGACGCGCGCTGGCCAACAGCCAGAAACCAAACGAAAAGGTGGCCAGCATGAGAACGGTCCAGACTGGGCGCATCACGTCGGTCTGCGCCGTCAACCAGCCAATGGATTGCGCAGAGGCACCGGCCACACCGCCCAGCAATCCATATCCCCCGATCCGGCTCACGTGAAAAAACAGCGGCGCATGGCTGCCCGGACCACCTGCCGCCCGGGTTACGGCTGCACACCCCAATCCACACATCGCCAGGCAATGGGGCCCCCCCGCAAGGCCCATCAAGAGGCCCGTCAATACCAGAGCGGAAGTCATGGCGCCTTAAAGCACGCGCGAGAACATGGCCCGCTTCTGGTCGTCTCGCAAATACCGGTCAAAGACCATCGCAACGGCCCGTGCCAGGTACCAACCCGACTCTGTCAGGGAGAAACCTTCGTGATTGACCACCACCAAACCAGCGCCGGACAAATGCCCAATGGCCGCCATCTCCTGCGCAAAATACTTGGGAAACCCAACCAGAAATGCAAGTTCGATGGACTCAAAATTAACCTGCCCGTGGCACATGATCGCCATGATCACAGCCCGTCGCAGCAGATCGTCTCGGGACAGCGCCAATCCCCGGACTACCGGGAGATGGCCACGCTCAAGCCGGTCGTAGTAGTCGACCAGCGACTTGGCATTTTGCGAATAAGCGGCACCCATGCGGCCAATCGCAGAAACACCCAGGCCCAGCAGGTCACAGTCTGGCAAGGTGGTGTAGCCCTGAAAATTGCGGTGTAGCCGCCCCTGGCGCTTTGCCACCGAGAGGGCGTCGCCCGGGAGCGCGAAATGGTCCATGCCGATGAAGTCGTAACCAGCGCCAACCAGCGTGGCAATGGACTGCGACAACAATGCCACGCGAGTGGCCGCATTGGGCAGGTCCATGGTGGAAATACGCCGCTGCGGTTTGAAGCGCTCGGGCAGGTGGGCATACGCATACAGCGCGATGCGGTCCGGGCGCAGCTCAAGAACCGTCTCCAACGTGCGCGCAAATGATGCCGGTGATTGCAGCGGCAAACCGTAAATCAGGTCCAGGTTGACGGACTCAAATCCCAATTCGCGTGACGTGGTGACAAGATCAGCAACCTGCGCAGCCGACTGGACCCTGTGTACCGCCTTTTGCACCGCCGCATCGAAATCCTGCACACCGAAACTCAGACGGTTGAAACCGACGCTGGCCAACGCGCGCAAGCGGTTGGCATCCACGGTGCGCGGGTCGACCTCGATGGCATATTCGCCACCCGGTGCCAGGGAGAAACTTGACTTGAGTTTGTCCATCAGTCCCGCCAACTCGTGATCGCTGAGAAACGTAGGCGTTCCACCACCCAGGTGGAGTTGCGTCACCGGTTGGCCAAGCCCCAGAATGGCGGTGTACAGGTCAATCTCACGGCTCAAATAGCCAAGATAGGTCTTGGCCTGCCCATGTTGGCGGGTGACGATCTTGTTGCAGGCACAGTAATAACAAAGCGACTCGCAAAACGGCACGTGAACATACACCGACAAGGGCGAGGCGGTGGTCACCACCTGGTCCCGCCGCTGGTTCAACGAGCCTGCAAGCTGCTCTGCCGTAAACGCCTCGACAAAGCGGTCGGCTGTCGGGTAGGAGGTGTAACGCGGGCCCGCCACGTCAAACGCTGCGAGTTGTCTGGCTGAAACCGGCTGGCAGGAAGCGTTGGTTGTGGACATTGAGAAAGGTTTGGCAGTAGCATGCAGACGCTGGCCCACTTTTGCACGTCCAGCCTTTGACAGTATTGATGTGGATCAAAGTCGGGGCGCTCGAGGGATCGCACAATTGATCTGCATCAGGAGAACACCATGTTTGAGCCAGCCATCAATACCCATTCACCTGCACCAGACAACAGCGCCACGCCCGTTCGCGGCCATCACCCCATGACCGACATCATGCTCAAAGACGTCACCCCGCACACCATCAAGGTGGCGTGTTCCAACTGCAATTTGCGTGAACTGTGCATGCCCATTGGATTGACCAAAGCAGAAATTGACCGTCTGGACGAGGTGGTTGAGGTGCGGCGCAAGGTAAAACGTGGGGTTGCCCTGTTCCGCAACGGGGACCGCTTCAGCTCGCTTTATGCCATTCGAACCGGTTTCTTCAAGACCTGCATCGCCACCGAAGACGGGCGTGACCAGGTCACCGGTTTTCAGATGGCAGGTGAACTGATGGGGCTGGACGGCATTGTCAGCGAACACCATACATGTGACGCGATTGCACTTGAAGACGCGGAAGTGTGCGTCTTGCCGTTCGACCGAATTGAGCAGCTGTCGCGTGAAGTGAACGCCCTGCAGCGACACGTGCACAAAATCATGAGCCGCGAGATCGTGCGTGAAAACGGTGTCATGTTGCTGCTGGGAAGCATGCGGGCCGAAGAACGACTGGCGGCCTTCCTGCTGAACTTGGTTCAGCGCCTCAAGGCTCGTGGTTTTTCACAATCGGAACTCGTTCTTCGTATGACGCGGGAAGAAATCGGCAGCTACCTGGGCTTGAAACTCGAGACCGTGAGCCGAAGTTTCTCGAAGTTCGCCGACGATGGGCTGATCGAGGTTCGCCAGCGCCACGTGCGCATCCTCAAGGCCGATGCACTGGGTGCGATTGTCAACTCGCAAGAGTGCCGATAAGGGCCGTCAACCCTGTTTGGGCGATTTTTTGCGGCGTCAGTCGTCTACCTCTGCGGTGCCAGAAACCAGCCAGACTGACAAGGCGCTGGAAGCCGTGGTGATCAACCAGAAGACACCAAAACCCAGGGCATAGACGGTTTGCCGGCTTATCGCGTGGTACTTGGCAAACGACCCGGCTTCGAGCGGATCAACCAGGCCAAATACCAGCATCTCCAGCACACATGCCATTAGAAATGCGGGCCACAGGACAGACATGATTTGTTTTGCCCGCATAAATGACTCCTTCCAGAAAGGTTCAGACCAGCCCGCTCAGCGGCCAGGCAAAACGTCAGGCTTTTTGGTCTGGAGGCCTGTCGCCGCGTGGTTGCGCGCCATTTGAGCGGCGGTCTGGCTGAGGCTGGTGGGGGATTGCACGATCACCGGGTCGGGCATCATGATGGCCAGGCCCAAGGTGATAAAACTGGCTACCACGACCACCGCAGGGCCACCCCACACCATCCACACCAGCCCAAACTTCCACCAGGGCGCGCCGTTGTCTTCAGGGGCCATTGCAGGGTTCGGTTCAGTTTTCATGATTCGTCCTTAGCGGGGTACAAAAAATACAGACTCTTCCGTCAAGCTTTCCCCAGACCCGACGGACTCAACGCCAAACTTCACTGGGTGTGATCCAGGCACCAGGCCGGCGCCCGGAACACGAAGGCGAACCACAACCCAGCGCGACTCGGTTTGCGCCACGACGGCCTCGGTATCTGAGGCCACGACCAATCCCTGAAGGCCGGTGGCAGAGATGCGGTACGTCTGGGGACTCTCTGTCGCGTTCATCAATTGCAGGCGGTAGAGGTTCTCGATCAGCCCCCCATTGACGACCCTGGCCATGACGCCTCGGTCGCGCACAACGTCGACCTTGAACGGCACCCTTTGCGCCAGGCTGAACAACATGCCCAGCACGATGGCTCCAAGGATTGCGCCGTACACCAGCACCCGCGGTCGGAACATCGATTTCAATCCTGACACAACGGTCGAGCCCTGCTCCAGCGCGTTTTGCGTGGTGTATCTCACCAGGCCCCGGGCGTAACCCATCTTGTCCATCACCGTGTCGCAGACGTCGACGCAAGCTGCGCAGCCAATGCATTCGTATTGCAAGCCATGGCGGATGTCGATGCCGGTTGGACACACCTGGACGCACAACGTGCAGTCCACACATGCACCCAGATTCAATGCGACAGGGTCTGCCGTTCGGGACCGGGGGCCGCGAGGCTCGCCGCGTTTGGCGTCGTAGGTAACGATCAGGGTGTCCTTGTCAAACATGGCGCTTTGAAAACGCGCGTACGGACACATGTGTTTGCACACCTGCTCCCGCATGAAGCCGGCGTTGCCATAAGTGGCCAGGCCATAAAAGCCGACCCAGAACATGTCCCAGGATCCCATATTCAAGGCCATGACCTCGGCAACGAGTTCCCGAATAGGCGTGAAATAGCCGACAAAGGTGAAACCCGTCCAGGCTGCGAGGGTCAACCAGGCCAGATGTTTGATTCCCTTGCGTGTGAGTTTCTTCGCTGAAAGGGGCCCGGCATCCAGGCGCATACGGGCAGACCGGTCACCTTCCGTGTGACGCTCAATCCAGAGAAAGATCTCTGTGTAAACCGTTTGCGGGCACGCGTAACCACACCACAGCCGCCCCGCCACCGCAGTAAACAGGAACAGTGACAACGCTGAAATGATCAACAAACCGGCAAGGTAGATGAAGTCCTGCGGGTACAACACCAACCCAAAAATGTAAAAGCGCCGGGCACCCAGGTCAAAAAGCACCATTTGGCGCTGGCCCCATTCGAGCCAGGGCAGGCCATAGAAGACAAGCTGGGTCAGGAACACGATCACCCACCGCCACTTGGCAAAACGCCCAATCACACTTCGCGGGTAGATTTTTTCCCCGGGCGCATAGAGAGACACCCATTCCTCCGCACCCGCCGGGACGGGCACTGCCGCAGCGATCGGAATAACCCGATGCGCAGTGGAGTCAGTCCGAGCCACTCATTCACTCCCCATGTGATGCCGTTGGCGCGAACACACCATTATTTGACCGCTGCCGCAGGCCGGTTGGACAGGCCCCACACGTAAGAAGCCAGCACCTTGATTTGTGCCTCGGTCAACTTGTCGGCCTGGGGTGGCATTTGGTTCGTCTTGCCGTTGTTGACCATGGCGACGATGGCGGCCTCGCCGTAACCGTGCAAGGAGATGTCGTCCGTCAAGTTGGGTGCTCCCAGGGCCTGATTGCCTTTGCCATTGGCACCGTGGCAAGCGGCGCAAGCGGTGAACTTCGATTTGCCCAATGCCGCCCGCAGTGAGTCGTGGGGACTTGCGGACAGGCTCAGCACGTATTGGGCGAGGTTTTTGACGTCGTCCCCAGTCCCAACAGCGGCCCCCATGGGTGGCATGATGCCGGTGCGCCCCTTGGTAATCGTCTCAACTATTTGCGCGGCTTCCCCGCCATAGAGCCAGTCCTTGTCGGTCAGATTGGGAATGCCTTTGTTGCCTGCACCGTCAGAGCCATGGCACTGGGCGCAGTTGTTCATGAACAGGCGCTCCCCCACCGCCATCGCTTGGGCATCTTTGGCCAGATCTGCCGGAGTGAATGCCTCAAAACGCGCGTAGAGCGGCGCAATCTGGGCATTGCCCTGGTCGACCTCTTGCTGGTGTTCCGCCTGCGAGGTCCAACCCAGTGTGCCCTTGAAAGTGCCGAGCCCGGGGTAAAGCACCAGGTAGGCCAGGCTAAAAACGATCGTGATGACAAACAGGCCTGCCCACCAACGTGGCAAGGGATTGTTCATTTCCCGAAGGTCAACGTCCCAGACGTGTCCAGTCGTGTTGTCATCGGTCTTGGCAACTCGCGCCTTGCTGCTGGCCCAAAGCAACAGCAGACAGGCCAGTATGCCAATGAGAGTGATCGCCGAGACGTAGATGGACCAGAAGTCGCTTGTGAAGTCGCTCATTTTTTTGCCTGGTGGTTTGTCGTCAGTCTGACTCGAAAGGGAGCTGCTGCGCCTGCTTGAAATCAGCGGCCTTCGATGCGGACCAGGCCCAGGCCACGATACCGATGTACAGCGCAAAGCTCACCAAAGTGACGGTGACCCGAAGGGTGTTGATGTCAAGCTCCATGTTTGCTCCTTGCTTGGCTCTTGTTTATTTGAGCGCCAGACCGAGGCTCTGCAAATAGGCGATCAAGGCTTCGATTTCGGTCTTTCCTTCGACGTCCCTGGCAGCGCTTTCAATCTGGGCGTCGGTATAAGGCACGCCGACTTTGCGCAATGCACCCATATGGGCTGGCATTGCGGCCGCGTCAACGCTGTCCCTGGCCAGCCAGGGGTAAGCCGGCATATTGGATTCCGGCACGAGGGCGCGCGGATCGACCAGATGGTCGTACTGCCACTGGTCACTGTATTTGCCGCCAACGCGGTGCAGGTCGGGTCCAGTGCGTTTGCTCCCCCACTGAAAAGGGTGGTCGTAAACGAATTCTCCAGCCACAGAATAGTGCCCATAACGCAGGGTCTCCGCGCGGAATGGCCGGATCATCTGCGAGTGGCAGTTGTAGCAGCCTTCGCGCACATAGATGTCCCGTCCGGCGAGCTGCAACGACGTCAGCGGCACGACGCCAGGCAAAGCTTTGGTGGTGGATTTCTGAAAATACAGGGGCACGATTTCTACCAGCCCGCCTACCAGCAACACAACGAGAATCAGCACGATCATCAGGAAGTTGTTGGTCTCGATCTTTTCGTGGATCGAAGCCGATCCTGCTGTTGGTTTGTCCATCTGGTTTTCCTTGTTCATGTCCGCTTCAAGACCCGCTCACGCGGGGGCTACCACCGGGACATTCACCGCAACGGCCCGGCCCTTGGTCGCGGTCATCATCACGTTCCACAACATGATCAGCATGCCGCAGAGGTACAGAACGCCACCCAGGAAGCGCAACACATAAAACGGATAGGTGGCTTTGACGGATTCGACAAACGTGTACGTCAGCGTGCCGTCAGTGTTGATCGAGCGCCACATCAGACCCTGCATGACGCCGGCAATCCACATGGACGCGATGTAAATCACGATCCCGAGGGTAGCGATCCAGAAGTGCAGTTCGATGGCGCGAATGCTGTGCATTTTGGGCTGTCCAAACAGGCGCGGAATCAGGTAATACATCGAACCCATCGTTATCAGCCCAACCCATCCGAGCGAGCCCGAATGCACATGGGCCACGTTCCAGTCGGTGTAATGCGAGAGGGCATTGACGGTCTTGATCGACATCATTGGCCCCTCGAACGTGCTCATGCCATAGAAAGACAGGGAGACGATCAGGAACCGCAGAATCGGGTCGTCCCGCAATTTGTGCCAGGCGCCTGACAGCGTCATGATGCCGTTGATCATTCCGCCCCAGCTGGGCGCCAGCAGGATCAGCGAAAACACCATGCCAACCGACTGCGTCCAGTCAGGCAAGGCGGTGTAATGCAGGTGGTGTGGGCCTGCCCACATGTAGGTGAAGATCAGGGCCCAGAAATGGACGATCGACAGCCGGTACGAATAAATAGGCCGCTCGGCCTGCTTGGGGATGAAGTAGTACATCATGCCCAGAAACCCGGCGGTCAAAAAGAAACCGACCGCGTTGTGGCCGTACCACCACTGCACCATGGCGTCCTGCACGCCAGCATAGGCTGAATTCGACTTCATGTATCCCGCTGGTATGGCAGCACTGTTGACCAGGTGCAGGAGAGCCACCGCGAGAATAAAGGATGCAAAAAACCAGTTGGCCACGTAAATGTGCCGGACCTTGCGCGTGCCAAGCGTGCCGAAGAAAACAATGGCAAATGACACCCACACCAGCGTGATGAGGATGTCAATCGGCCACTCCAGCTCAGCGTACTCCTTGCCCTGCGTGTAGCCCATCGGCAGGGAAATCGCAGCGGCAACAATCACGGCCTGCCAGCCCCAGAACGTGAAGCTCGCCAGTGGACCGGCAAAAAGACGGGTCTGGCAGGTGCGTTGAGCCACGTAGTATGCCGAGGCAAACAACCCGCATCCGCCAAAGGCAAAAATCACCGCGTTGGTGTGCAGGGGCCGAAGCCGGCCGTAGCTCAGCCAGGGCACGCCCAAATTCAGCTCTGGCCAGGTCAGCTGTGCCGCGATGATCACGCCCACGAGCATGCCTACCACGCCCCAGACTACGGTCATGATGGCGAATTGGCGCACCACGGTGTCGTTGTAAACAACAGGTCCAGTCGAAGGGGAAGTCACGGTCACCTCGGGTTTGATTTGGAATTGGCACAAGTGTCATTTGCAATTGACCGCCTGCATTTGATGTGCATCAAAGAGTGGCCGGGTACTTCACCGATCCCGCAAAATTCGTTGTCCTTCGTCTTCAATGTCTTCAAACTGGCCGCTGTTGACAGCCCAGTAGAGTCCGATGAGCACGACGAATACCAAAGCGACCGAAAGCGGAATCAACAAATAGAGAATTTCCATGATCAGCCTCCTGGCAGCGTTTGTTGCGGCAGCGCGCGGGCAAGGCGCAGGGCATTAAGCACCACCACCAGTGAACTGGTGGCCATGCCAAGGCCGGCCAGCCAGGCAGGCAACCAGCCGGCCACGGCCAGGGGGATACAGGCCAGGTTGTATAGCGCGGCCCACATCAGGTTTTGACGCACGATCCTCACGGTTTTTCTGGACAACTTCAAGGCCTGCACAATTCCCGCCAAGCGATCGCCCTGAACGACGAGATCGGCCTTCGACTGCGCCACTGGAACCGCACGGCCTGTAGCGATTGACACCCGCGCTGCCGCAAGCGCCGGGCCGTCGTTCAACCCATCACCGATCATGGCAACGCGGCGGCCTTGAGCAGCCAGAAGCTGAAGGCGCCGCAATTTGTCCTCGGGGCGGCAATCACCCGCGGCTTTGTTGATCCCGAGCTCTGCGGCAACCCGCGCCACTGCCGCTGCGCTGTCGCCCGACAGAATTTCGACCTCGCTCCCCATTTCCTGAAGCTGCTCTACCGTATCCAAAGCATCCTGTCGAAGCTTCTCGATCAGTTCAAAGGAAGCCAGCCAGCCTTTGTCATCGCTCAGATAAACCCGCTGCGCCTGACTGGAGTCGACCTCCAGTTGGCAATGACTCGCAGAGCCAAGCCGCAAAACGCCGGCAGATGCCACATCGCCCGTGAGTCCCTGTCCCTGAATTTCCTGCACCTGCGTGGCTGGCAACACGCCATTTCCGGACTGCGCCGCCATGCCCGCAGCGGCAATCGCCCGAGACGCAGGGTGCAAGGATTGACCGGCCAGTGCCCCGGCCAGCGCCAAAGCCCGTTCAGGTGCAAGGGTTGCCCGCGTATCAATTTTTCCCACCACCAGCGCGTCAACCGTCAAGGTTCCGGTCTTGTCGAAAACAAAGGTGTCAACGCCTGCCAGGGCTTCGAGCGCCTGGGGCCTGCTCACCAACACGCCGGCCCTTGCCAGTGCGCCGCACGCGGCCATCATCGCCGCCGGGGTTGCCAGCGACAAGGCACACGGACAGGTCACGATCAAGACCGCCACACCAATCATCAATGCGTGTTGTGGTCCCTGCGACCAGCCCAGAGCCACTGCGCCCAAAGCGCTCAACATGACCACCCATAAGAACGGGACAGCCATGCGATCGGCCAGCGCCGCCAGAGCCGGTTTGGTGGCGGCGGCCATTTGCATCAGCGCAACAATCTGCCCGTAGCGGGTGTCCGCTCCGATTTGCGTGACCTGTACCAGTACGGCGCCAGACAAATTGAAACTCCCTGCGACAACCGCCTGGCCGGTTTCGCGCGCCAACGCGTGGGATTCCCCGGTCAGGAGGGACTCGTCAACGTGGGTGCTGCCTTCAAGCAACAGTCCGTCCGAGGCAAAGGCCTCGCCCGGCAACACCCGAATGACGTCGCCCACCTGCAGGCGCTCTGCACCCACTTGCTCAAAACTGCCGATACCCATGCCGGACCCCGCAGTGGCGTGAATACGCCGCTGTACGGTGACGGGAAGGCGGTTGACCAGGGCATCCAGAGACCCTGCAGTTTGATCCCGCAAACGCAATTCCAGCCAGCGACTGGAGAGCAGAAAGAAAACAAACATGGTCAGCGAATCAAAATACACGTCGACACCGAAAGCACCGTCCGGGTTGAAAGTACCCGCCGTGCTGGCGGCAAACGTGATCAGGATGGCCAATGCCACCGGTGTGTCCATGCCGATACGACGTTGCCTGGCGTCGTTCCAGGCAGCCTTGAAGAAAGGCACGCATGCAAATGCGATAACCGGCAAGGTGAGGACCCAGGACGCCCAGCGCAGCACCTGCACCTGGTCCTTTGCCAAATCGCCGGGATCGGCAATGTAGGCCGGGTAGGCGTACATCATCACCTGCATCATGCACAGCCCCGCCACCAGCCAGCGCCACAGCGCCACCCGGGACTCGCGCTGGCGCCCCTCACGCGCAAACGCATCATTCGCGGGAAGCGGCGTGTACCCCGCGTTGGCGATTGCGTTGAACAGGGCCGACGGACGGGTTTGCACGGTTGACCACACCACCCGCGCACTTCGCCGCCCGGCACTGACATCTGCTGTTTCAACACCGGGCAAAGTCCGCAGTGCTTCCTCGACCTTCAACGCACAGGCGGCGCACACCATGCCCTCAACCTGCAACATCGAGACCCAGAGGTCGGGGCGCTTCTCCGTTGCACGGCTGAAGCGTGACCATTGCGCAGGCTCGTCCAAACCCGCAAACATATCTCTCAACTCCATCGGGCCGGCCAGCGGGTACATGCGGCAAAGGATAGTTAGGACGTGGGCATAGAGTATTGATATGGATCAAGCCAAGGCGACTGCTCCCGGTCTAAGCTGCGCCCACCCAATCAACATGGAGCCCAACATGTACAAACGCATTCTGGTGGCAACCGATGGATCCACGCTGTCGAAAAAGGCGGTCAAGAGCGCCATTGACCTGGCACATAGCTGCGGTGCCGACTTGTTGGCCCTGCGCGTTGTGCCCCGCAACGCCGTCACGGCCTGGGATGGCGCAGCGTGGATCTCACCCGGCGATCTCGAGAAAATTGAAACGCAATGGGTGCAGGAAGCTCAGGTGACGGTGGACGGCGTGAAAAAGCTGGCTGAAGCCGAAGGTGTGAACGCCAAAGCGCTGGTGATGAAGTCAAACCTCGTTGCCGAGACGATCCTGGCCGGCGCCAAAAAACACAAGGCCGATTTGATCGTGATGGCCTCACACGGGCGCAAAGGCATCAAGCGCATCGTGCTGGGCAGCGAGACCAGCAACGTGCTGGCGCACTCAGACTTGCCGGTGCTGGTCCTGCGTTAAATACAGGTCGGTTTCAAGCGTATTGCTGGCGCAGCAGGTTCTTCTGGACCTTGCCCATCGTATTGCGGGGAAGTTCTGAGACGACGTAACAACGCTTGGGAATCTTGAAATTCGCCAGCTGCGCTTTCAGGCTGGCGATGACGCCCTGCGGACTCAAAGTCGCGCCTGGCTTGGCCACCACGATGGCCACGCCCACTTCACCAAAATCGGGGTGCGGCACACCCACCAATGCACTCTCGGCCACGCCGGGCAAATCGTTGATGTAGCCTTCGATTTCCGCCGGGTAGACGTTGTACCCGCCGCTGATGATGAGGTCTTTGGAGCGGCCCACGATGGTGACGTACCCTCGCGCGTCCCGTTTGCCGACGTCGCCGGTTTTGAAAAAACCATCCGGCGTGAACTCCTCCTGGGTCTTCTCGGGCATGCGCCAGTACGCCTTGAAAACGTTGGGGCCCCTGACTTCGATGCCGCCGATCTCATCGACCGCCAGCGTCTTGCCGCCATCGTCCCGCACACGCAGTTCCACGCCGGGCAGCGGGAAGCCTACTGTGCCGCCGCGGCGCTCGCTCTGGTTGTCGTATCGCGCATCGGCCTGGTACGGGTTGGACGTGAGCATGGCGGTTTCGCTCATGCCGTAACGCTCCAGAATCGTGTGGCCGGTGCGCTCCTGCCAGGCGTTGAACGTTTCGACCAACAACGGCGCTGAACCTGCGACAAAGAGGCGCATTTTGCGTGTCACCTCGCGGTTCAGGCCCGGTTCGGCCAACAGGCGCACATAGAGCGTCGGCACACCCATGAAGACCGTCGCCTCGGGCATCTTTTTGAGCACAAACTGCGGATCAAACTTGCCCAGCCAGATCATCTTGCTGCCGTTGAGCAAGGCGCCGTGCAGCGCCACGAAGAGGCCATGCACATGGAAGATCGGCAAGGCGTGAATCAGCACGTCGCCACCTTCCTCGAGTGAGGCACCCGGCGTGCGCCAGCCCCAATAGGCCTTGAGCACCTGTGCGTTGCTGAGCATGTTGCCGTGTGTCAACATGGCACCTTTGCTGCGCCCGGTGGTGCCACTGGTGTAGAGGATGGCCGCCAGGTCGTCGGCATGCCGCTCAGCGGGCTGGTGGACGTCTGGGCAAAAGGCGGCCCGCTGCAGCAGAGAGCCGGTGCGGTCGTCGCCCAGCGTAAACACGTGGGTCACACCCGCCTTGAACGCGAGCTTGCTGACCCAGCCAAAGTTGGCCGGTGTACAGACCACGACCGCCGGCTCCGCATTGCCGATGAAATACCCGATCTCGGCACTTTGATACGCGGTGTTGAGCGGCAGAAAAACCAGGCCGGCACGCAGCGTTGCCAGATACAAAATGGCTGCCTCAACCGACTTTTCCACCTGTACGGCCACGCGCGAACCCTCGGGAAGGTTCAGGGCGTCCAGCAGGTTCGCAACCATCGCCGTGGCGCGCTCAAGGTCGCGCCACGAGTACAACAGCCCGCTATCGGTTTCGATGGCAACCTGATCAAGATTTTCGGGAAACGCAGCCCGCAAGGCTGTAAAAAGATTCATTGTCGTTCAGTTCGAATTTAAATAATAAAATAGGACCAATTTATTACAAAATTAGTCCTAAAAAAGCAGCTAGTTATTCAATAAATTCGTGACTTTACGTGTCGCGAGTCACGGCAACAACTTGTCAAATTAAATAACCATCAATCGAGCCGCGCACCCGACTGCTTCACCACCTCAGCCCACTTCTTGATCTCGGCGCTGACAAAGCGGCCAAACTCCTCGGGGCTCAGGCCGGGTACGTCGGCCGCCTGGTTGAACCAGACCTGCTTGATCTCGTCCAGCGCCAACACTTTGTTGCTGTTGGCGATCATGCCGTCGATCGCGTCTTTGGGTGTGCCTTTGGGCGCCCACAAGGCGTACCAGGTGCTGACCTTGTAGTCTGGCAAACCTTGCTCGGCGGCCGTGGGCAGGTTGGGGAAAGCCGCTGCGCGTTTGTCTGCGGCCAGCGCAATCGCCTTCAATTTCCCGCCCTTGATTTGCGGCGCGCTGGTGCCCATGCCGTCGAACACCATGTCCACGCTGCCAGCCAGCAAATCCGTCATGGCCGGCCCTGCGCCGCGGTAGGGAATGTGGGTGATGAAAGTTTTTGTTTGCAGCTTGAAGAGTTCACCCGCCATGTGGTGTGCAGTGCCGTTACCGGCCGAGCCGTAATTGGCCCTGCCCGGATTGGCCTTGAGGTAGGCGACAAAACTCTTCAGGTCGTTGGCAGCGATTTTTTGCGGATTGACAGAGATTACCTGCGGCACGCGGGCGATGATCTGCACCGGGATGAAGTCTTTCTCCAAGTCGTAATCCAGCTTGGGGTACATGCTGACGGCAATCGAGTGGTGCACCGCGCCCATGAACCAGCTGTGCCCGTCCGGCGGCATACGCGCCGCGACCGAGGCCCCGACCGTACCGCCCGCGCCGCCCCGGTTGTCAATGATGAACTGCCGGCCGGTGAGTTTGCTCATCTGCGCGGCCCAGGGGCGCGCGAAGGCATCCGTGCCACCACCTGCGGGGAACGGGTTGAGAATCGTCACCGGCTTGCTCGGCCAAGTCGACTGGGCCTGCACCGCAAACCCATGCACCACCGCCGCAGCGCCCGCTGCGCGCAAAACCCCGCGCCGGGAAAAATTCATCGCCATACTTGTCTCCTGTCGTTATTGAAAAAACCAATCGGTGCGTGCTGCTACAAAAGCAGGTCTTGCACGTCTGAAGATACCGCGATTTTGCCTTGGATCAGCTGCGCCCTGTGTTTGTCCAGCCGGCGCAGGTCATACAGGTAATTGACCATCAGGCCGTAGGACTGCTTCAAGCCCTTGGCAGAGAGATCACCGGCCCAGTTGAGGCGCTCAACGCGGGCGCCATTGCCCAGGTGAAAACGCCCTACCGGGTCTGCCGGTTTGCCGTTGACCATTTCAGTGCCGAGGTAGTGCGCGGCAAACTGCAACAGCACCTTGCGCAGGACGGCGCCACCTTCATGGGCGTCGCCATGTTCATGCGCGCGCTCATGGGCACGCTCGATCGCACTCAAAAAATGCTCACTGCCGGGCGGGTCAAAATTAAGCGCCCGCCCCAGGTTCGCGCGCATCTTGTCGTCCAGCCGGGCCAGCATGGCGGCGGCGTTTTTCGCAAGCCAGGCGCGAAATCCCGGAATCGGCGACAGCGTCGCGAAGACTTTGAGCCGGGGGAATTCCTGCTTCAGGACTTCCACCACCCGCTTGATGAGCGAATCGCCAAAACTCACGCCGCGCAGCCCCTCCTGCGTGTTGCTGATGGAGTAAAAGATCGCAGTGGTGGCTTTGTTGAGGTCAGCCGCGTCTGCCAGCTCGTCCAGCAGTGGCGTGATGGCATCAGCCATTTTGTCGACCAGCGCCACTTCGACAAAAATCAGCGGTTCGTCGGGCAAGCGGGGGTGGAAAAACCCGTAACAGCGCCGATCGGAATCGAGCCGGTTTTTCACGTCGGCCCAGCTCTTGATGTCGTGCACGGCTTCGTACTTGATGAGTTTTTCGATCAGCGAAGCCGGCGAGTCCCAGCTGATTCGGCGCAAATCCAGAAAACCGACGTCGAACCAGGTGGAAAACATGTATTCCATCTCGACATCCAGCGCCTGCAGCCGTTTGCTGGATTTGAGGTGGGGCAACAGCTCGGCGCGCAAGTCCACCAGAAACCGGATGCCGCCGGGGTAGGCGCTGAAACGCTGCAGCAAGCGCCGGCGCGGCGACACCGTGGCACGGCGGAAGGTGACCTCGGCTGCCGGCTCATCCGGTGTGCCATGGGCGCGGGCAAACGCTTCGCGGGCGAGCTTGACGGTGTGGGGGTCGGCCACGAACTGCTCGCTCATCAGCAGCCAGAGGTCGCGGCGCTCCTCGGGCTTGGCGCTGGCATACCAGCTTGCCACCGCCAGCGCGCGGCGCCCGCCCTCCACTTCGCTGACCTGCGGGTCGATGACCGACTTGAGCCCTTCGAGCAGGCGGCGCAATTCGCGCGGCGAGGTGGCTTCGCCTTTGTGCGTCAGGCTGCCATGCAGGCGCTCATGGGTGGATCGCGGCGTGCCGGGTTGGGTGGCGATCACTTTGACGGCTTCAGTCGAGCCGTTGTCCAACGCTGGCGCAACCATGCGGCTGGTGTTGACCGCGCCCGCTTCGTGCGGCGTTGCAGCAGGGTGCGGCAGAAGTTTCGCGACCTGGCTGCTGATCCACGAGGCGGTGTTCATGCCTGCACCCGGCTTTGGTGGTTGAGCGCGACTTCACGCAGCGCCTCGCGCTGGCGCGTCAGGTGGGTGCGCATGGCCGCCTCGGCGCCTTCGCTGTCGCGCGCCTTCAAGGCCGCAAACACAGCCAGATGTTCGTTCAAGCTTTGGTCCACGCGCCCTGCCGCGCGCAGGCTCTGCAGGCGTGCCAGTTTGAGGATCTTGCGCAGGTCACCGATCACCTGCGCCAGCCAGCGGTTGTTGGCCAGGGTGATGATGGCTTCGTGGATGGCGAAATTGGTGGCGTAGTAGTCGGTGATGCGGCGCGCCCGGGCGTGCTTTTCAAGGCGCTCGTGCAGGGTTTGAAGCACGGCCAGGTCAGCGTCTGTGGCTTTGCGCGCGGCCTCAAAGGCACAGCGCCCTTCCAGCAGCGCAATCACGGGGAATATTTCGTCCAGGTCTTGTTCGGTGACCTGGTTGACAAAACTGCCGCGCCGCGGTTCGTGCCGCACCAGGCCTTCTGCCGTCAACACCTTGAGC
Source organism: Rhodoferax sp. (assembly GCA_031397915.1). Lineage (GTDB taxonomy): Bacteria > Pseudomonadota > Gammaproteobacteria > Burkholderiales > Burkholderiaceae_C > JANYCG01. The sequence continues at coordinate 42,233 of JANNMM010000011.1, forward strand.
GCCTCACGCAGCGGCGTGCGCGAGATCGAGAGGCTCTGGCACAGGCTGGGTTCGTCCAGAAACATGCCCGGTGCCAGCTCGCCCGAGAAAATCCGGTCCCGCAGGGTGGCGGCAACCTCGGTGTGCAATGAATTCTGGACCAGGCGCATGGGCAAAGCTCCCAATTTTCCGATGGATAATTTTCCGTAATTATAAGTAATTACAAAGAAAACTCAAGCGGCAACGCCGCCCTGCCCCGTCAACCCCTAGGTGCCTATTTTTCTTGCCGCTGTGCCCACATCCAAAGTGCCACGCCACCCAGAATCATCGGGATACACAGCCACTGCCCCATGCTCATGCCCAGACTCAAAATGCCCAGGTGCGCATCGGGCTCGCGGAAGAACTCGGCAATGAAGCGAAATACACCGTAGCCGAAGAGGAACGCCGCCGACACCTGGGCCTGCTTGCGCTGCTTGCGCGCGTACAACCACAACAACACAAACAGCAGCAAGCCCTCAAGCGCGATCTGGTACAGCTGCGACGGGTGGCGCGGCAGATCGCCCGCACCTCGAAACACCATGCCCCAGGGCAAAGACGGGTCCGCCACACGCCCCCACAACTCGCCGTTGATGAAGTTACCGATGCGCCCGGCCGCCAGGCCCGTGGGCACACACGGCGCAACAAAATCCATCACCTGAAAAAACGGCCGCTGGCGCGAGCGCGCGAACCAGACCATCGCCGCCATCACACCCAGCAGGCCGCCGTGAAAACTCATGCCGCCCTGCCACACGGCCAGAATTTCCAGCGGATTCGACAGGTAATACAGCGGCTTGTAAAACAGGCAGTAGCCGATGCGCCCGCCCAGGATCACGCCCATCACGCCGAGGAAGAGGATGTCTTCGACGTCTTTGCGCGTCCACAGCGGCCCGGTTTGCGCGGACTTTCCTTTGCCCGTGGTAAACGTCAAATTCACAAACGGTGGGTGTTTCAGCCGTCGAAACCCCAGCCACATGAAGAGCCCAAACGCCGCCAGATACGTCAGCCCATACCAATGGATGGCCAAGGGCCCAAGTTGCAGTGCGACGGGGTTGATTTGCGGGTGGATCAGCATGGCGGGTATTGTGCCTGCGCTGCTCGGTAACGACGCGGGTTGCTGCGCGGGTTCAAAAAGCGGTTGCTGAAGGGTTTTGGAGAAATGTTAACATGGGTGTTAACTCTTATTTTTTTGGAAGCCAGAATTGGTAAATTCTTGGCTTTTTTGGCTTTCAAGTCACGAATAATATCATTTGTTTGCTATTATTTATGTAGCATTTATTGTTGTTTGCGCAATTGCTTGAAAACCGGGATACAGGCTTGATCAACCGCCGCCCGGCAATGACTGCGTCCGCCCGCCGACAGGGCCATGCGCATGCGGTTTTGGGGTGGAAGTTCCGCGCGAGACGGAAAAATTCGTGCGACACGGTGGTCGCGGAATTTTTTGCCAGTGCTTTTGAGGCAGGTACCGCAACGCGTTCCACCCCAAAGCCCGGTCACACGACCCTATCACCGGGCTTGGTGGGTTTTGAACGTTGGCGATGATCGGCAAACAGCCGCCGTTGCGAAGCAACTTTCTGAGGATGGTTGTCCGCGTCGATCAACAGGTTAAAGGACGTCCTTTGCATCGCACTTCCATAACTAGATACGTTGCGCAGATTCCACTGCTGACAAAGGAAGAGGCGGAACAAGAGCGCTCAAACACGCTTCGTGTGCTGCGCTCGCGCCAGGCCGACAAACGACGTTCGCTAGCGATGGCGCTGCTCTGTAGCATGATCTTCGCCATGCTATACCTCGGGCTTTGGCACGTCCTCGACCG
>JANNMM010000144.1:0-12860 GCA_031397915.1 Rhodoferax sp.
GGCACATCATCCCCGGTGGCTATTACCAGCGCCAGGCGGGCTCGCATTTCAACGCCCACATCTACGATCCGATCGAGACCATCGCCGACCACCGGCATTGGGTTGGCAACATCGGCGAGCACGCGCACTGGGGTCATGAGAACGCGATTTCGAAAGGCGTGTCGGATGCCGGCGGCGGGCACGCGCACTGCGGCTTCACGATTTGCCTGAGCGACGAATTCCCGGCGGAAATGCGCGGTAGCGCATTGTTCTTCAACATCCACGGCCACCGCATGAACCGGGACCAACTGGTGCGCAAGGGCTCCGGCTGGACCGGCAAGCATGCGCCCGACCTGATGCTGTCGATGGACGAGTGGTTCCTCGGCGTGGCCCTCGAGTCCGGTCCGGGTGGCCACGAGTCGGGCCACGCACTGATCGGCAAACTGCTGCCCAAGTGTGACCCGGTGCACAAAGTCACGGTGATCCCGCGGGGCCGCGCCCTGGGCGTCACCATGAGCCTGCCCGCGCAAGACCGCTACAGCTACGACAGCGAATACATGCTGAGTCAGATCAGCATGCTCTTCGGTGGCCGCATCGCCGAAGAAGTGTTCATGAAACAGATGACCACTGGCGCAAGCAACGACTTCGAGCGCGCCACGCAGATCGCCCGCGACATGGTCACCCGTTACGGCATGACGGACGCGCTGGGCCCGATGGTCTACGCCGAAAACGAAGGCGAAGTGTTCCTCGGCCGCAGCGTCACCAAGACGACGAACATGAGCGAGCAGACGATGCAAAAGGTAGACGGCGAAGTGCGCCGCATCATCGACCAGCAATACGCCCTGGCGCGCAAACTCATCGAAGACAACGCCGACAAAATGCACGCCATGGCCAAGGCCCTGCTCGAATGGGAAACCATCGACATGGAGCAGATCGACGACATCATGGCCGGCAAAGAGCCGCGCCCGCCCAAAGACTGGTCACCCCGCGTTCCGCCAGCACCGGGCGGCGGGCCAACCGGTGGCACACCCGCCGTGAACCCGGAGCCTGCGACGACGGTTGCTTGAGTTGGTTTGACTGTGCAAAAAGGGGCTTCGGCCCCTTTTTGTTTGGGCGGATTTCCTTTTTCCGCTGCTCTCCAATCGACCCGCGTTGTTTACTGGCCAATTGGCATCGCGCGCGCCGAGACGCCGTCACCCCAATGCAAGCGCCCCGCCGCCGCTCCTCATGGTTCGCCGACGGTCCGCTTCCGCGGCCCTGCGCACAAATCGTCGGGACGGCGGGGCGCGTGCATTGGGGTAGAGGTTTGGAGGTAGCCCATTCATAACCCATGTGCAGTTGTGCTTATTTTCCTGACCAGAATCATCAGGCAGAAATGGCAAAACGGCAAAAACTCCCTCGCACCAGGTTACTTCGCGCGCTTCGAGATTGGTCCGATGGATTGGGTGTCTGCATCCTGGCACTGGCCTTCGTACCGGTGAGAAACACCTTGGCAAACCCCGATATTTGGGTGTCAGTTTTTTTACGCATTGGCGGCAAGAGGCGCATTTGTTCAATTTGCGGGATGGTTGGCGGCCACTGACGCTGCGTTTCTGTTTATTGCCGCAATTACCTCGCTCTACCTTAAACGGCTTGAACGATGAACGATAGCTGGTCGGCGCAGGGGTGACGATGGCGGCGGGGCGCTTGGGTGGGGGCTGACGGCCTGAACGTGTGCACGATGCTGGCGGGCCGCTGCAGTGGGCTTCATTAGCCACATCAAACAGGCTGTTGACAGATGTCGCTCAAATCAGTCCAATCATACCCAAATTGGGGTTTATCAACTCTAAAAACAGCCAAAACCCAGATTTTCAAGCATTTTGGACCTCCAAGTCAGGTATTTATTGAGTTTTGTGCTATATAAAAAGTAGCAATCAAATGATCCGGAAAAACCTAGCCCCAGCACCCAAATCCGGAACCCTTTCACGCTTTGAGTCCTCTTGATCCTCGCGTCAAATAGGCAGCCTTCTTTGTCGGGCTGATAATTCCGGATCAAACCCCCAACCATGATCTGGCAAACCTCCCGCTTCCAAATCGACCTGAAGGTGCCCAAGGTGATGGGCATTGTCAACGTCACGCCGGATTCGTTTTCTGACGGCGGGCAACACGCCACCACGACTGCGGCGCTGAAACACTGCGATCGGCTGCTGCATTGGGGTGCGGACATTCTTGACATTGGCGGCGAGTCGTCGCGGCCAGGTGCTGTGCCGCTGTCGCTTGAGGAAGAGCTGGCGCGGGTGCTGCCGGTAGTGGCGGGCGCGGTCAAACTGGACGTGCCGGTTTCGGTTGACACCTACAAGCCGGAAGTGATGCAGGCGGCGCTGGACCTGGGCGCGGATATCATCAACGACATCCGTGCCTTGCAGTGGCAGGCAGAAGGGGATGGCCACAGAGGCGCCGGCGGCCTCAACCCGGCAAATGCGCCATTGCCCATGAAGGTTGTGGCGCGCCACCCGGCTTGCGGCGTCTGCCTGATGCACATGCACCGCGACCCGCAGAGCATGCAGGTCATGCCGATGGAGGGCGATGTGATTCCTCAGGTGCTCTTGTTTTGGAAGCAGGTTGCTTCGGATTTGACGGGCCTGGGCGTCGGAAGCCGGCGAATTGTGGTCGACCCGGGCATCGGGTTCGGCAAAACCGCGAAGCAGAATTTTGAATTGCTGGCACGCCAGCGGGACCTGCTCGCGGCGGGCTTTCCGCTCTTGATCGGGTGGTCGCGCAAGTCATCGCTGGCGGGCGCCGTCAGTACCTCGCTGGCCAACGTGGCCTCGATGGACCCGAAAGACCGCATGGTGCCCAGCGTGGCTGCGGCGCTTTTGGCGGTGGAGCGCGGCGCCGCCATCGTGCGGGTGCACGACGTGCGGGAGACGGTGCAGGCGCTGCGGGTGCTCAACGCTATAAAATAGCTAGCTTCCAGCGAGCACGGTACATACATCCTTCAACGCACAACTTGCTTCGAGATAACAGGGTCAGAAAAGAAAATGAGCAGAAAATATTTCGGCACAGACGGCATTCGTGGCACGGTTGGCAAGTCGCCCATCACGCCGGATTTCGTCTTGCGCCTGGCCCATGCAGTGGGCCGCGTGCTCAAACGCACCGAACAGCGCCCCACCGTGCTCATCGGCAAAGACACGCGCATTTCGGGCTACATGCTCGAGAGCGCCCTGGAAAGCGGCTTCAACTCGGCGGGGGTCGATGTGGTGTTGCTCGGCCCCTTGCCCACACCGGGCGTGGCCTACCTCACGCGGGCGCAGCGGGCGAGCCTGGGCGTGGTCATCAGCGCCAGCCACAACGCGTTTGAAGACAACGGCATCAAGTTCTTCAGCGCGCAGGGCAGCAAGTTGCCAGACACCTGGGAGATTGATGTTGAAGCGGCGCTGGAGCAAGCCCCGGTTTGGGTCAGTTCCGCCGAATTGGGGCGCGCACGCCGGCTCGAAGACGCGCCGGGGCGTTACATTGAATTCTGCAAGAGCACCTTTGCCAGCGAGTTGACCTTGAAGGGGCTGAAGATTGTGGTCGACGCGGCGCACGGCGCGGCTTACCACGTGGCACCCAGCGTGTTCCACGAGTTGGGTGCAGAAGTGGTCGCCATCGGTTGCGCGCCAGACGGCTTGAACATCAACCTCAAAGTCGGCGCCACCCACCCCGAGGCCCTGGTGGCTGCCGTCAAGGCGCACAAGGCTGACTTCGGCATTGCGCTGGACGGCGATGCCGACCGCCTGCAGGTGGTCGACGGCGACGGGCGCCTGTTCAATGGCGACGAGATTTTGTACCTCATGGTCAAAGAGCGTTTGTCACGCGGAGGCAGCAATGGCAGCAAACGCGCGGGCGACGCGGTGCCCGGTGTGGTCGGCACCCTGATGACCAATATGGCGGTCGAGCTCGCCCTGAAAGCCAAAGGCGTCGAGCTGGTGCGTGCCAAGGTGGGCGACCGCTACGTGCTCGAAGAGCTTGACGCGCGCGGCTGGTTGCTCGGCGGCGAGGGCTCGGGCCATTTGCTGGCGCTGGACAAACACACCACCGGTGACGGTCTGGTCTCGGCCCTGCAGGTGCTGCAGGCGTGTATTCGCGGCAAACAGAGCTTGTCGCAGTTGCTCGCTGATGTCACCTTGTTCCCGCAGGTGCTGGTCAATGTGCGCCTGCAACCTGGTCAGGATTGGCAGGCCAATGCCGCCATGGCGCAAGCCACGAAAGATGTGCAAGGCGAGCTGGGCGGCACCGGGCGGGTGTTGATCCGCGCCAGCGGCACCGAGCCCCTGGTGCGGGTGATGGTCGAGGCGCGCGACCAGGCCCAGGCCCAGACCTGCGCTGAACGCATCGCGGATTGCCTGAGAAGCTGAGTGGTCGCTGCCCCCCCCGTTGAACAGCACCCGAACCCGGCTGCGGGTGCGGGCGGGCTTGGCGTGGTGCGCGTCGACTACAGCAATCCTGCGCACGCCCACGCCCTCACGCAACTGCTGGACCTGTATGCCCGCGACGTGATGGGAGGCGGCAAGCCCTTGAGCGCATTTGTGTTGGACAACGTGGCGCGCGAGCTGGGCAAGCGTCCGCAGGCCTTCAGCGTACTGGCCTTTGTGGGGGAGCAGGCTGCGGGGCTGGTCAATTGCATCGAAGGGTTTTCAACCTTCGCCTGCAAACCGCTGGTGAACGTGCACGACTTGGTGGTGCGCCCTGGTTTTCGCAAGCTGGGCGTCGCACGCCGCATGCTGGAAGAGGTCGAAAACATTGCGCGTGAGCGCGGCTGCTGCAAGCTCACGCTGGAGGTGTTGCAGGGCAATGCGCCGGCGATTTGGCTCTACAAGGAGGTCGGGTTTGTTGGCTACCAGCTGGTCGACAGCATGGGCCAGGCGATGTTTTTGCAAAAGCCGCTGGCCTGATACCCGTCCCGTTGCCATGACCTCTCCCGCCGCCGACACCGGCACCGCAGCGCCCACCACCTGGGGCACCCTGCGCCACAAGCAGTTCAAGGCATTGTGGAGCAGTGGTGGCATTTACTTCATCGGCAACGCCATGCAGACCATGGCGGCCAGCTGGATGATGGTGCAAATCTCCGGCTCGTCGTTTCTCGCGGCGCTGGTGCAAACTGCAGTTTTTCTGCCGATGTTTCTGCTCTCGCTGCCCGCGGGCGTGTGGGCGGACATCACCGACCGGCGCCAGTTGATCCTGGCTGCCCTTGGGGTGCAGACGGCCGCCGGCCTGTTGCTTACCTTACTCATGTTGTTCCACGTGGGTGGTGCAGGTACGCTGCTTTTCATGATATTCATTTGCGGCAGTTGCACGGCCTTGCTGTCGCCGGCCTGGAACTCAACTGTGAGTGATTCGGTGCCCCGTGCCGAATTGCCGCAGGCGATCACGGTGATTTCCATCGCGTACAACGCCGCTCGCGCGGTCGGCCCGGCCCTGGCGGGCCTGGTTTTTACGGTGATGGGTGGCGCATGGAATTTCGCGCTGGCGGTGGTCAGCTCGGTTGTGATGATGCTGGCTGTGCGGCGTTATCCGCCCAAGCCGCATCCGCCGTCGCGCCTGCCGCCCGAGCGCCTGTGGGGCGGCATGGTCAGCGCCGTGCGGTTTGCGCGGCATTCACAAACCGTGCTGGCGCAATTGGTGCGCACGGTGGCCTTCAGCGCCGCTGGTTGTGCCTTGTGGGCGCTACTGCCAGCCATCGGCAAACAGCAGCTGGAGTTGGAGGCCAGCGGTTTTGGCTTGTTGATGGGGTGCCTGGGCGGTGGGGCCGTGACGGTCGGGTTTTTCATCGGCCGCATGCGCGCCCGCATGGGGCTGGAGCGGCTGGTGCAGGCCGCCTGTGTGGCCTATGCCTTGATGATGCTGGTCACGGCGTTTTCTCGGTGGGACTGGCCGGTGTACCCGGCGCTGTTTGTCGCTGGCGCAGCCTGGATGGCAGCCATGTCGACCTTCAACACAGCCACACAAACCAGTGTGCCGCCCTGGGTGCGGGCCCGCGCAGTGGCGATGCACACACTCAGCGCCCTGGGCTCGTTTGCGGTGGGCTCGGCGATTTGGGGGGCCATGGCGGATCTGGTGGGTTTGTCGGCCGCCTTGTGTGTGGCGGCGATTGCCATGCTGGCCGGCCTGTTGCTTGCCAAGCCCTTTCCACTGCGCATGGGTGAGGCCCAGGAGGTGACACAGGCCAACGCCTGGCAAGAGCTGTTCATCACGCATGAGCCGGCACCTGAAAAAGGCCCGATTGCGGTGGAAAACATCTACCGCATCCAGCCCGACGATTCCAAGGCGTTTCTGGAAACCATCACCCTCTTGCGGGCCATCCGCCGCCGCGACGGCGCAACCCTTTGGCGCGTTTACAGCGACCTGGCCGACCCGACGCGTTTTGTCGAGCGCTTCATCGTGACCTCATGGGCCGACTACCTGCACCAGCGCGCACGGCTGACCATGGCCGACCAGGAGCTCGAAGCCAAAGTGCGTGCGTTTCAGGCCGAAGGTGTGCCGGTCGTGATGCAGCACTTCCTGGCCGAGAGTTGAATTCTGACTGTTGAGGGCCAAAGCTGATCACCACGTGTTGCGCAGTTCGCGCAGCTTCATGAAGACGGTTTTGGCATCGGGATTGGCAGGCAATTCCGGAAACTTCTCGCGCAGTTTGGCAATTACCTCGCCGCTCGCGAGCCGGAAGAACGAGTTGAACTGCTTCTCCTGGGCCAAAGTCGTCACAATGGATTTGGCGGCGTCATGGCCCGTTACCGATGGCAGCAAGGCGCTGGCGGCGGTGTTGCCGGGCTCGCGCGAAAGTGTGAACTTCAGGTTGTTTTCAATGTAGTCGTGGCCTGGGTAGACGCGGGTGTTGTCAGGCAGGCGGGCCAGTTGCTCGGCAAAGGTCGCGTACATCGAATGCACGTCACCACCGTTGTGCACGTTGCCCGCGCCCGCGTTGAAGAGCGTGTCGCCCGAGAACAGCGCCGGCTGCTCGGTGTGTGACAGCAGGCAAATGTGGCACATCGTGTGGCCGGGCGTGTCCAGGCATTCGAGCTCGACGGTTTTACCCACCTTGATCACATCGCCAGCATTCACACCGCGGTCCATGCCGTCGATCTTGCCGCCGGCCTTGTGGTGCGCGATCACTTTGGCGCCCGTGGCGGCCACCACTGCCGCGTTGCCACCAGTGTGGTCATGGTGCTCGTGGGTGTTGAGAATCTGCGTGATCTGCCAGCCCTTAACCTTGGCCGTGTTCAGGGTTTTTTCATGGTCCAGCGGGTCAATGGCCAGCGCCTCACCGGTTTCGGGGCAGGCGATGAGGTAGTTGAAATTGCGGTACGAATTGCCGGTCCAGATACGCTCGACGATCATTGGTTTGCCTTTTTGGAGTGCTTGAAGGGTTGGCCTATGGCGTGTATTTTGCTCTGATGGGCAATGTTCGCCCGGATTACGCATTTTTCTCAAATCGAAACAGGGATAAACCCTAGAGCCTGTGCCCGCAAGCACATTGATGTGATGCAATGCCCAAAAAATAGGAGATGCCATGCAAAAAACAGTGAACCAGCCCCGAGTCGCCCAACCCGCCAGGACCGCAGTTGCGATGGCCATTGCGGGATTGACAGGCCTATATGGGTGGTCGGCAAGTGCACAGACGCTCAAGGATGTCGTGGTCTCACCCTCACGCGCCGAGCAGCGCAGTTTCGACGCGCCCGCCGCCGTGCAGGCGGTTGACAGCGACACCATTCGCGGCGCCGGGCCACAAGTCAACCTCTCGGAAGCGCTCAACCGGGTGCCGGGCCTCACCATACTGAACCGGCAAAACTATGCACAAGATCTGCAACTGTCAATTCGCGGCTTTGGCGCGCGTTCGGCCTTTGGCATACGCGGCATCCGCTTGATGGTGGACGGCATCCCTGCCACCACACCTGACGGGCAAGGCCAGGGCTCCTCGGTCAGCCTCACGTCAACCGACCGCATGGAAGTGCTGCGCGGTCCACTGGCGCAGCTTTATGGCAACTCCTCGGGTGGCGTGATCCAGGCCTTCACCCGCGACGCGCCCGACCAGCCCGAATTTGGCGCGCAGTACTACGTTGGCTCCTTCGGCATGCACCGCTCGGACTGGCAATACGCCGGCAAGATTGGAAGCGCCGGTGGCGTTGGCCTGGTGGCCGACTACAGCACCTTTGACATCGGTGGTTATCGCGCCAACAGCAACACCGAACGCAAGCAGTTCAACGGCAAGTTGAGCTTCGGCCCAAGCGAGAAAACCAAGGTGAATGTGGTCTTCAACCGCTTTGACATGCCGCTGGCGCAAGACCCTTTGGGCCTCACAGCTGCACAGCTGGCCGCCAACCCGGAGCAGGCGGGCACCAATGCCATCGCCCGCAATGTGCGCAAGGTGGTCCTGCAAAACCAGTTGGGCACCACGGTGAACCACAGCCTGGACAACAACAGTTCGGTCACCGGCCGCCTGTATTTTGGCAACCGCGAAAACCTGCAGTACCAGGCTGGCGTGGCCGGCACGGCAACGGCCAACGGCGGCTGGGTTGGGCTGAACCGCGACTACTACGGGGCGGGTTTGCAGTACAACTCGCAATCGAAAATCGGCGCAACGCCTGTGAACTGGGCCGCCGGTTTTGAATACGACCGCTCGCAAGAGCGCCGCCAGGGCGGTGCTGCGGCCTTGGGGCAAAAAACGACGACCACCCGCAACGAGGTCAACGCGGCTGACAACACCGACTTTTTTGCCCAGGGCACGGTGCTGGTGAGCGAGCAAGTTTCGGTGTTGGGTGGCCTGCGCCACAGCACCGTCAAAATGAACAGCAACGATGATTTTCTGGCGGACGGCAATGGCTCCGGTGCCACCACGTACCAGGCCACCAACCCGGTATTGGGCGTCACCTGGCACGCGATGAACACCTTGAACGTTTATGCCAACATCGGGCGTGGGTTCGAGACACCGACATTGGCTGAAATGGCCTACGCGGGCGCCGGTGTGCCAGCCTTCAACACCACACTCAATGCCGCGACCAGCCGGCACTTTGAAATTGGCGCGAAATGGACACCCACGCCCCAATCGCGCGTCGATTTTGCTGTCTACCAGATCGAAACCAGCGATGAAATCGTCGTGGCCAGCAGTTCGGGCGGCAATTCAACCTTCAAAAATGCCCCCGGCACCAAACGCACGGGGTGGGAGCTGGCGGGCAGCAGCTACTTCACACCCAATTGGCGCGGTACTTTGTCGGCCTCTCAAATTGACGCGAGTTTTTCGCAGACCTTCACCACCGTGAGCGGCGCGCCACCGGCAGCCACGACGGTGCTGGCGGGCAACAAGATTCCCGGCATTCCGCAAAGCTCGCTGTTTGCCGAGTTGCTATGGTCCAGCCAGACGCCCGGCCCACGCGCCAGTGCCGTGCAATTGGGTACACAGGCCGGGGTGGAGTTTTTGCAGTCGGGCAGATTGTTCGCGAACGACACCAACACCGTGGCGGTCGATGGGTATGGCACCTGGGCGCTCAAGGCCAGCCACGGATTCGCAGTGGGCAAGGGCAGTCTCACGGCCTATGCGCGGGTGGACAACCTGAGCGACGAACGCTATGTGGGCTCGGTCATCGTCAACCAGGCGAACCAGCAGTTTTTTGAACCGGCACCGGGCCGTAACTGGACGCTGGGTGTTCGGCTGGTCTTGCCTTTGTAAAAACTAATTGGGGTCTGACCCCAATTAACTGCCCCCATAAATTTCAGGTGGGCAGACGCACGGGCAGGTGAGAGATGCCGCGCACGAAGGTGGAGAGCAGGCGCTTGGGCTCGCCCATCACCTCGATGCGCTCAAAACGCTTGAGGATTTCTTCCCACAAGATTTTGAGCTGCATCTCGGCCAGGCGGTTGCCCACGCAGCGGTGGATGCCAAAACCAAACGAGAGGTGCTCACGCGGGCGTGGCCGGTCGATGATGAAGTCGTTCGGTTTCGAAATCACCTCTTCGTCGCGGTTGCCCGAGAGGTACCACATCACCACTTTGTCACCCTTGAGAATCTGTTTGCCGCCAAGCTCAACGTCTTTGAGGGCAGTGCGGCGCATCATCGGCAGGGGTGTTTGCCAGCGGATGATCTCCGGCACCAAGCTGTCGATGAGTTTCGGGTTGGCGCGCAGCTTGGCCCATTCTTCGGGGAATTTGCTCATCGCCAAAACGCCGCCGCTCATCGAGTTGCGCGTGGTGTCATTGCCGCCCACGATCAACAGCACCAGGTTGCCCATGTATTCCAGCGGCCCCATATTGCGGGTGGCCGGGTTGTGCGCCAGCATCGAAACAAGGTCATTGCCAGCTGGCGCGTTCACTCGTTCGTTCCACAGCCGGGTGAAATACACCAGCATCTTGCCAAGCTCCGCCTGGCGCGCTTCCTGCGACTCGACCAGCTTGTCCAGCTCGGGCACTGAGGTCGCCACGTCGGACCACCAGGTCAGCAAGCGGCGGTCTTCCATCGGAAAGTCAAACAAGGTCGCGAGCATCATGGTGGTCAGCTCGATGGAAACTTTGTCTACCCAGTCAAAGGTTTCGTTGCGTGGCAAGGCGTCCAGCACTCTGCAGGTGCGTTCGCGGATGGTCGCCTCCATCGTGGCCAGGTTGCCCGGGCCGACGATGGGGCTTACGGCCTTGCGCTGCACGTCGTGTTTGGGTTGGTCCATGGCGATGAACATCTGCAGGCGCTGGTCCAGCGGCAGGTTGGCCAGCGCAATGCCGCCTTGTGTCCAGTCGCTCGAGTAGATGCCGTGGTTGGTGTCCACGTGCATGATGTCTTTGTATTTGGTGATGTTCCAGAAGCGGTCGTAACGCTGGTTGACCGTCAAATGCACCGGGTCGTCGCGGCGCAGGCGCTCGAAGAAATGGCCGATGGTGTCGTTCTGGAACCAGTAGGCGTTGCTGACGTCGATCTCGTCCAGCGGAATCTCGAAGGCTTCCTTGCGGCCATAACTGCGGGTTTCGTACGGGTATTCCATGGTCATTCTCCTCGGTGAGGGCCTTGCGCAGGCTCAGTGTTGACCGGCAGGCATGGTGACCACCAGGCCGTTGAGCGCGTCGGTCATGGTGATCTGGCAGGCCAGACGCGAATTGGCTTTGGTTTCGGCGGCGAAGTCGAGCATGGCAATTTCCATGTCCTCCTGGCTGCCGGTGTGGCCTTGCCACTCGGGGGTGATGTAAACGTGGCAGGTGGCACAGGCGCAGTTGCCGCCGCAGTCGGCGTCAATGCCGGGCACGTTGTTGTCAATGGCGGCGCGCATCAGGGAGAGGCCGTTTTCTGCTGCGACCGTGTGGGCCGTGCCGTTGAATTCGATAAAGGTCACCTGGGGCATGCGGCCGGTCTCCTGTTGGACGCCTTTGAAGGCGCTGCGTTGAAAAAAGTGAAAATCATTGTATCGACGGGGCCTGCCAAACCGATGTCACCTGCGGGCCATGGGTGCCGCAAGGCGTAGTTGCGCGGGCTACCAATGAGGACGAAGAAACTTGAGAAAAAGCAGGTTAAACGGGGTAAAAAATCGTTCATTAACAAAAATGAAATAAAATTAGATTAAAAATAAATCGTTATTAAATTAAAATTAATAGCAAACAAATTATATTTGTCGAGACTTTATCCAGATAAAAATTCAAATGATATCCGTCTATCAATAAAATAAAGCTATCTCGAGATCTCAGCCTGCTCAATCTGCTCGATCATCAAGTCCACAAAGTTGCCGCCTCCCAAAGTGATGCGCACCCGCACCGGCAGGTACTGCAGGCTCGGCGCGAACCACAACTCCGCCGTTATGGCGCCGCGCGGGTTGGCAAGGGGCCTGGGCCTGAGGTGGAAAGCCGCAATGGGTCCGAGTTGCGGGGTGTGCAGTATCTCGATGTCACCCACGTCGTAGATCCACTCGTCAAGGCCCCCAGGCCGGCCGAGCCAGACGCGCACTTGCGCGCCCGCAGTCAAGGCTTCGCGCCCGGTAGAGAAGCGGTATGCCAGGTCGACAAACTGGCTCACGGTGTCCTGTGCACCGGTGGGCAACATGGCGAGGCTGCCGTCCTGAAACTTCACATGACCTTCACCGAATTCAGCGCGGCGCAAGCCACCGGGCAACTGCTCTTCGTACACGCGAGGCACGAGTCCTGCCGGCGTGGCTTCGCCCTGGCTGGTGAGTGAGGCCAAGGTCAATCCGACGGCGCTCACACTCAACTTCACCTGGTAACTGCCTTTGTCACGTTGCCATTGCACCCGCGCGCTTCCGTGCAGTTCGCCCCGATAAAAGCCGCTCAGCCGGTAACTAAGGCGGGTGTCCAGTGGCCACTGGTCCAGGGCGTCGCCCTTGGGAGCAGCGGGTTTGTTTTCCGGTTCCTCTACAGGTTCTGGCCCTGCGGCTTGCGGTTGCGAAACCGGCTCGGGCGAGAGCGAGGGGGATTCTGCAACGGGAGCTTGAGGTGCGGGGTCGCGCGTGAGGGCGTCCGACACGGCTATCACAGGGCGAACAACATCGGAATCGAATCCCCCCCTGGTTTTCTTCTTCTTCGGCGGAGCAGGTTTGGCCGCTTGCTCGATTTTTGCCGGCTCGGCTGGCTCAAGCACCCGGGTGAACAAGGGCTCGGCCATGGTGGCTATTCGCTGAGCACTTGGCAGGTTGTCCAGCAGCCAGTAGAGGCCGGCCCAATGCAGCAGCACAGCCGCCAGAAGCGGCAACAAAAGAAGGCGTAGCGGTGTGGTCATGCATCAATAGCCCTCTGCGCAAAGGTTGCGGTTCAGGGCCGGGGATCGAACCTCCGCGCCAAGCATACCCGTTCAGCGCGACTATAGGTTCGATGCGGTGTTGCAGATGATTCAGTCGCGGCTAGACGTTCTTCCCAGGCGCCTGGTGGAGCCGGGTCCTACG
>JANNMM010000077.1:0-3013 GCA_031397915.1 Rhodoferax sp.
ACCCGGATCAGGAAAACCATGTTCATCCACTCCGGGCCAAACACCTGGAGCACAAACTCCTCGGCAACCACAATCAATCCGAAATAAAGCGGGTAGATCAGCAGTGCGGTTCTGGAGGTGACCGTCAGGACACCCGTTTTGATTTTTTCCAGGTCTTCCTGGACCTTTGCAAACAAGGGAAAGGTCACGCGGTTGACCGTGCTGGTGATGAGGTGCATCGGCGCATACAAAATGGTCTGCGCCATGCTGTACAAACCGAGGTCCCGGGCGGCCAGCGCGCGACCGATGACCAAGGTGTCAAAGTTGTTGCGGAAATAGTTTGTCAAACCGGCGCCCAACAAATAAAACCCGTTTTTGATAATGTCCTTGGCCTTGGAAAAATTGAATTCCAGGGTTGGCAGCCATTTTGAGAAATACGCCATGGCGCAAAAGGCCAGCAGGTTCCCAACCATCGGCTGAAAGACCAGCCCCCAGATGCCGTAACCACCGTAGACCAATGCTGCAGCCGCCAGTGCACCCGCCAGACTGCTGACGGCCTGGCTCAGCGCGATTTCCCTGTAAGCCAATCGTTGCTGCAACAGGGCTATGGGAACCGGGGAGAGGAAACTGAAGAGCAGGCCAATCGCTGAAACCTGCAACAGGGGCTGCACGGCAGGCTTTTCATAGTAGGCGGTGGCCAGTGGGGCGCACAGATAGACCGCCGAGCTGAGGATGAAACCAATACCGACACACACCCAAAAGCAGGTGCTAAGGAGTACCGAGTCGTTTTTCTGACTTCGTACCAACCCTGCGGCGATGCCAACGTCACCAATCACCTGGGCGAAACCAATCACGATCATCACCATGGCGAAAACGCCAAGGTCCGAGGGAAGAAGCTGGCGCGCAACGTAAATTGTCGTGAGCAGCGAGACCACCTGCCGAAAACCCAACGCCAGGCTCGTGAAGTAGGCGCCTCGAATACCGGCTTGGGCCAGACTCACCGGGATGCCCTGTTGTCCAAACTGTCCAACATGGCCGCCAAGGCAACAGAGCGGCCCTGCCGTGACGCTTTTTGCACAACTTCTGTACTTGGCAATGCCGAAATGCCCAAACGCCAATCACGCACAAACGCAGGTAACGCCTGTGCAATCTCTTGCGCAGAATCGATCCGCACAATGCCATCCAACCGGGCTTCCCGCAAGACGCCTGCGGTGTCGCCAATCGGGTCTGTCAACGCCAGAATCGGCTTGCCCGCGCGCAGGTATTCGTAAATCTTGGCCGGAATCTGCGCATTGCAGTTGCTGGCCTGCATCACCAGCAAGGCGTCCACCTTGAGCATTTCGGAAAGCGCCTGTCGGTAGGGAATCGGCGGGCACAACTCAATGAAGTCGAGCGCACCGTGGGTTTGGGCCAATTGATTCAACAGATCGTCATGAACCGAGGCGCGGAAGCGGATTTTCAGGTCCTGCGGGCCAAGTTGGCCTTCCTTCTTGAGTTGGCCCAGGGCCATGAAAAGTTGCGTCGGGTCGCGCTCATCGGGATAGACGATGCCGCTGTGCAGCAGCACCATGGGCCGGCTGGTTTTGTCGGTTGACGCGGATGGCGCTTCGTGGGTGCTGCCAGGCCCTGCGGCTGACGCAAAACTCTCCTCGTCGTAACCGTTTTCCAGCACCACCATGCGCTGTGCCGCGTGTGGATAACGTTGCTGGTACTCGCGCGCCGCGCCTGGCGTGGTGAAGGTGCAAAGACTGGCCTGGGCGGCCGCATCGGCTTCAATGTCGCGGTACATCTGGCGGGTGACGAGGTCTGCCGGGTAGCCCTCCTGCGCCATCGGGTCGCGAAAGTCGGCCACCCAGGGGATGCCGGATTTCTTGTGCAGCCTGGACGCGATCACATGCGCGGTGGCGATCGGGTAGGTGGACCAGATCACGTCGGGCTTGAATTCCTTGATAAGTTTCAGCCCTTGGCGCACGGCGTCGAATTTCCAGCTGATCCAGCGGTCCGGCCGCGCCATCCAGCCGACGTAACGGCCTTTAACCTGAAGGTGACGGGCCGTATCGAGCGCAAAGGCGCGCCGCACAACCGTGCCATTGGGCACGTCAGCCATCAGGTCGTCACTGGTTTTTTCATAAGCACGGGGGTCTGCGCTGAGCACCAGGGGTTGCCAACCAAGTGATGGCAAATGCTGTACAAACCGCAAGGTGCGCTGTATGCCACTGCTGCCCGCCAGAGGCGGGAAGTGGTAGGCCACCATGAGAATTCTTTTCAATTGGGTTCTTTTGCCTGTGGCGCTGGGGTTTGCTTGCGCTGATCATAATTGGGTTTTGCCTGAAGGCCGGGGCGAACACAGGCCCAAACCAGCAGCAACAGCAGCCAGAGGAACCTCGGCGCGTCAATTTGCGTGTCGAGCAGGCCACCCACAACGAAGCCACAAATTGCCGCCAGTGCGCCAGTCGCCAACAGGTCGCCACGCCAAGCGGCCCGAGTGCCGCGAACTATAGCGATCCCCAACACGGCGCAGATTGCCAAAAGCCCCAACCAACCTTGATCAAACAGGACGCCCAAAAAAAGGCTGTGGGTACGCCAATGGGCGTGAAGGGTCCCTGAGATGGAGAAAAACCAGTGGTCCAGTCCGTGGGAGAAATCGCCGTTGCTAAGCAAATCCTGGCCGTGCGGGCCAACCAGATGCAGGTTGTCAATGTCAATCGTTGACTGGGCGACTGCATGGGTCAAGGCCAGTTTGATGGGCCGAATGAGGGGCGACGCCGGGGGCATCAGGGCCTGGGTGTCGAACTCCACCTCCACGCTGCGCCACGCACCTTTCAGCGCGCCAAGGTCCACACCGGGCTCGACGCAACGGGCTGAAGTGAGCAACCATTTCTCGCAAATCGGTACGACGACTTTGGTGTTGGCATGGCTGGGGCGCACGTCAAACTTGAGCCTGTAGGTTTGACCGGGCTCGATCGCCACCCATTGCTCGACACCAATCGGCTCACCCGCGTCGAGCCGCAGAAATGTATTGTCCTTGCCACCC
>JANNMM010000118.1:0-5297 GCA_031397915.1 Rhodoferax sp.
CAACTTCTCCTTGGGCATGTAAACCATGTTGAAGCCATGCGCATGCACGCTGCCTTCGATGAAATACACCTCCACGCTGCGCGAACCGTCGGTGAAGACGCGTTTGCCGTCTATGCCACTGACGGTGGCACGCCTGCCGGATCGGGCCAGCGCGTCTGGCGCAACCGTGTTGGGGTTGGCGAATATGCGCTCGAAATACGGGCGCGCGATGCTGCTGGCCACAATTTCAGCACCCTCTGCCGCCGCCGTGCGCAGGCCACCCGCGTGGTCAAAGTGGTGGTGCGAATTGATGACGTATTTGATCGGCTTGTTGCTGAGCTTTTTCACCTCGGCCAACATGGCGCCCGAGCGGCCATCGTACAGGGGCGCTTCGACGACGATCATGTGGTCGGCCATCTCGATGGCGACGCTGTTGTGCGAACCACCGGCCATGTGCCAGACGCCGTCTGCCACCTTCTCGGCAACGGCGCGTTCGGCGAAGGCGGGCACGAGTGCCGGAATTTCAATGTTGACAGCGACATTCGGTTTGACCTCTTTCACCGTGAGGTCCGCCACCTCGTAGCCACCCATCACCTGGCGGATGCGCATGGGAAACTTCACACCGCCCACGTCTTTGTAGTCAGAGTACCAGGTGGTTGACGTGGTGTCGCCCATCACCGGGCTGGGCTGCACCGACTCAACCCGCTCGACCAGGTGGTTGGCGTTGATAAAAGCGGTGGCGGTGAAATGGCCCGGCTCGCCAAACGCAACCGCGGTGTAGCGCTTGCCGTTTTCGTCGACCGTCCAGGCGCCACGGTTGCTTTTGAGTGCCGCCTTGATGGCGCCATGCGGCGAGGTCCACAGGTCGTGCACGCGGCCGCTCACGGCCAGTGGCGCTGCGGCGGGTGCGGGGCCGGCCATGTTCCAGGCGCTCGTGCCCTTCAAGAGGCCGGTGGCGCGTTGTTCACCCGTGCCCATCAGCGGCAACGCGCCGCCGCCTGTAGGTTCGGCGCGGTTTTGCGCAATGTCCTGGCGCAGTGCGGCGCCTTCGTAGTCCATCACGCGGGTGAGGTTGGTGATGTTGGTTTTGGGCCAGGCCATGCCGGGCTGGTAGGCCTGGCCAAAAATGCCGCCGGTGCCAGCGGCGTCAAACTGCAGCGACTTGAGCGCGGTGCCGCCCATGGCGGAATTGGCCTGGTTGAGCGCGCTGGGTGCATCCACCGCCTGCATCGACGCGCAAGACGCCAGCACGACGCTGCCAGCGGCGATCGAAACTCTCAGACTTTTCTTCATGTTGTCTCCTTGGTTAACCGGAATTGGAATTGATTTTGCCTTCTGCACCAAAGCGCAGTAAGCTCGACTATGAACCCCGCGAGCCGGATAAGTTGCAGCGCCGACACCCGGTTTTACCCTAGCTAACCCGAGGAACCCGACAATGAATGAGCTGTTTTCCCTGGCAGGCCGCACCGCCCTGATCACCGGTGGCTCACGCGGCATTGGCCGCATGATCGCCGAGGGATTCCTCGCGCAAGGTGCCCGTGTGTACCTGTCGGCGCGCAAGGCCGCGGTGGTCGATCAAACCGCGAAGGAGTTGTCGGCCAAAGGCTTTTGTGTATCGCTGCCCGCTGATGTATCCACCGTGGCCGGCGTTCAGGCGCTCGCGGCAGCGTTTGCCGCACGGGAAGAAAAACTCGACATCCTGGTCAACAACGCCGGCGCCGCCTGGGCCGCGGAGTTTGAGGCCTTCCCTGAAAACGGCTGGGACAAGGTGGTCGACACCAACCTCAAGGCACCGTTTTTCCTGACCCAGGCGTTGATGCCGCAGCTCAAGAAAGCCGCGCAAACACGCGTTGCCAAAGTCATCAACATCGCCTCGATAGACGGTGTCTCTGTCAACCCGCTGGAAACCTATTCCTACGCCGCCAGCAAGTCGGGTTTGATCCACCTCACCCGCCGCATGGCCCTGCAACTGGCCAAAGACAACATCGTGTGCAGCGCTATCGCGCCCGGGCCGTTTGCCTCGGACATGAACAAGGACGCGCGGGACCACGAGGGCGAGGTGGCCAAACGGGTGCCGGTCGGCCGCATCGGAACGCCCGAAGACATGGCCGGTGCCGCGATCTTTCTGGCCAGCCGCGCAGGCGACTACGTGGTGGGCTCCACGCTGGTGGTGGACGGCGGCGTAACGCATGCGCGGTCTTAAATTTATATTTATTAATATGTATTATATAATTTTATTGTTTTAGGGTCACGAATTTAATAAATTTGTAGATACATAAAAAGGAGCGAAACTGTGGATCATTTAAGCGGTTTAGATGCTACATTCCTGTATATGGAGACTCCAGAGACCCCCATGCACGTTGGTGGCCTCAACGTCTTTGAGTTGCCCGCCGGTTACGAAGGCGATTTTCTGGACAACCTGCGCGAGCACATCGCCAAACGGATGCACCTGGCGCCCGTGTTTGGGCGCAAGCTCGTCAACATGCCGTTCGAACTGGCCAACCCGATCTGGGTGGCCGACGACGATGTGGACCTCGAGTACCACATCCGCAGCACCGTGTTGCCCAAGCCCGGCAACCGCCAGCAGCTGGACCGTCTGGTGGGCCGCCTTCATTCGAGCCTGCTGGACCGCAGCCGCCCGCTGTGGGAGTTTTATGTGATCGAAGGCTTGCAAACGCCGCCCGACGCAACGCCTGGCACGCGCCATGTGGCCTTTTATTCCAAGGTGCACCATGCCGCAGTGGATGGCGAAGCCGGTGTGGCGCTGGCGCAGGCGATCATGGACATTTCTGCCGTGCCACGGCATGTCAAACCGGCCCCGCGCCGTGCGGCACTGGAGAGGGACAACTTTGGCATCGCCGAACTGACGCTGGGAGGCCTCAAGAATTCTGCCGTGCAGGCGCTGAAACTTGCCAAGACCTTGCCCACCCTGCTGCGCGCGGGCGTACAGATGCTCAAGCCTGCCGCGCGGGAGGAAGAAAATGGTTTGAAGACCGGCGAAGGCAAGACGTTCGCGCGTGGCGCTTTGGCTACCGAAAAATCCAACTGGTTCGCGCCCAAGACGCCGATCAACGTCAGCATCACCAACCAGCGCGTGTTCAGCAGTTTTTCCATCCCGATGAAAGAGCTCAAACACATCGCCAAAGGCAATGGCGCGACCCTGAACGACGTGGTGCTGGCGATCTGCTCGGGCGCGCTGCGGCATTACCTGGACGACCTCAATTGCGCGCCGAAACAGCCGCTCCTGGCAGCCGTGCCGGTGAGCTTGCGCGAAGAAGGCAATACCGACATGAACACCCAGGCCTCGATGATGCGCATCAGCCTGGCCAGCAACATCAAGGACCCGCTGGAGCGCCTGCAGGCCATCCGCGCGGCCAGCACTTCGGCCAAGGCCATGACGGCCAGCGTCAAGACGGCGCTGCCCACCGACTTCCCCTCACTGGGTGCGCCGTGGCTGCTCAGCGGCATGGCCTCGCTGTTTGGCCGCTCGCGCATCGCCAACAGCATCCCGCCCATCGCCAATGTGGCGATCAGCAACGTGCCTGGCCCGAAGGTCGCCTTGTACATGGCGGGCGCAAAGATGCTCACGTATTTCCCGGTGAGCATCGTCGTGCACAGCCTGGGCCTTAACGTCACCGTGCAGAGTTACAACGGCTCGCTCGACTGGGGCCTGATCGCCTGCCGCAAAGCCATGCCCGATTTGCCCGAGCTGGCCAAATACATGCAGGCGGCGCATCGTGAATTGCTGAAACTGACGCCCGAGGTCGAAATTGCGGCGACAACCAATGTTGTCGAATTGAAGTCAGCGCGGGCAACAACTTCCGCGACCGGCAAGCGGCTGGCAAACACGGCGTCCAAAAAGCCGCCCCGCAAAAAATCTGCTAAAACTTCCTGAGGCAACCTGCCCGATACCAAGCCGGGTCAGCCTGACGGGCGCGCGTTTACCGGATCCTGCAGCCGCGGGCGATTGTGACTTCAGCCGGGTACCTGGCCGCGATGACTGCATTACTGCGGCAGTGCGCGTAAAAATTCCACAATCGCATCCGCAGCCGCCTGCTCCTTGCCGCGCCACTGCGCGTCTGCCCCGGCGATCATGACTTGCCGTGATCCCGTCGCCGCCAGCCGCAGCAACCCGGCCCTGCGCCATGCCGCCGATACGGTGACGGGGATATCTTGCTCGCCATACACATCCAGCACAGGAAACTGGTAGTTGCGCACAGCGAACGAATAGCCACCTGTAAGCGAAATGCACACCCAGGCCTGATAGGCGTTGCTGGCTGCCTGCTGGTCGAGGTAGACATTCGCCATCCACGAGCCCATGGTGTGGCTCACTAACGCGACCTTGGCGTGGCCTTTGGCCTTCAACCACGTGCTGGCAGCTTGCAGGCGGCTGCTGGCCTCGGGGAACAGGGCGGGGTAGTAGCTGTCAACCGTTGCGTCTTTGGCTGCGACGGGCAACTGAATCGCCAGCGTGGTGTAGCCCATGTCGTGCAGGCGCTGGCGCAGGCTGCCGGTCAAGCCTTCATCCGGATGGTTGCCCACGCCGTGCGCGAGCACCAGCGCGGGCAGATCGGCTTTGCCCTTGGCGTACAGACTCAAGAATGGACGGAAGTTTGTGGGGGAGCCGGGGGGTGGCGTAAGGGTAACCGCGTCGCCCACCACCAGTTGGGACTTGACGAGCTCCTCGAAGCGGGCTTCGCGCTCGTAGTCGGAGGCCGCTGCGGCGCCGGCTCCCGCAATGAAGGTGCAGAAACACACCCGTCGCACCGTGGTGAGCAAGTCCAATACATTCGCCAGTGAGTTCGTCATGTGGGATAAGTGTACGATTCCTGAATGAGCGAAAGCGGTTTGAGGAAATGTAATTAATATGGGTGTTAATTACTGTTGAAAATACATGGAATTTTGACAAATTTGTAGAAGATTTGCCTCCAAGTCACGGGTTATGTGCGCAAAACGCTATCAACAATATAGCAACTTAATTTCAACAAAAACCGAGTTTCCCGAGCTTTGGCGGCCCGAGCGCTGCCTCACCGTCCGACAAAACTGTAGGTTCCCTGCTCCAGCGCTTCGCGCACAGCCGCCTGGGAAGCCGCCATTGCCACGCGGTAAAACACGGTGCCGAAACTGATGCGTTTCACGCCAGCGGCCTGCAATTGCGCGCGGCTGAAGGACTTGCCGGGCATGCCGACCATGAAGCTGAACGGCTTCTTGAGCGCGCTGCACACGGCTTGCACCACCCGGGTGTCTGCCAGCGCCGGGGCGAAGAGTACGTCGGCACCGGCGGCTTCGTAAGCCTGCAGGCGTTTGATGGTGTCGGC
>JANNMM010000123.1:0-17758 GCA_031397915.1 Rhodoferax sp.
TGCGTCATCACATTGCCGCACAGGATGAAGAGCGGAATGGACAGGATGAGCTCTTTGTCCAGCCCCACCCACATGTCTTCGATGATGTAGTCCAGTTGCCCTTTACCCCAAGCGAACTGCACAAAGGCGCATACGGAGAGCAGGATGACGATCAGCGGCTGGCGCAACAGCAGCAGCAGCAGAACCAGCCCAATCAACAGAAAAGGGTAGGTCATTCCTGGAACTCCGGTGGCAGAGGGCGCAATCCGGGCCACGCTGCATAAAGAAAGTAGCGCACGCTGGCCGACAGGAACCCCAGGGGAATCGCGAGCTGAAACGGCCACACCGGCAGATTGAAGGCCTGCGCACGCAAACCGGCCGCCATGGTGGAGCTGATGAACACGTAACCGTAATACGCCACGCCCAGCATGAAGAGCGCGGTGATCAGATCGGCCAGGCGGTCGACCGCCGGGCCCCAGTCTGCCGGCACCCAGCCAAACCCGACGCGCGGCAGCAGGTGGCTGCCGGTTGCTGTGGCAATGCCGATGCCGCAAAAACTGGCCAGTACCAGCGAATACACCGAAAGTTTCTGCGCCCCATAGACGCCGGTGGTGCCCTTGATGTCGAGCATATTGTAGATGGGGCCGAGAATCTCGCGCCCGGCGACGTCGAGGATCAGCAAAACAGCGATCAGGCTGAACGCGGCGACGGCAATCAGGCACTCGGCCCGGTGCCAGCCATCAGCGAAGCGGCGCGCCAAAGCCGGCGCAGAAGCGGGTGCGACCCGCGGCGCGTCAGGGTGCGACATGCAAGCCGCGCTTATTTGGCGCAGGCTTTAACGCCAGCTTCCATCTTGGCAAAGAATGCCGGAGCATCGCCACCGGTTTCCTTGACGATTTGCGGGTATACCGGCTCCATGGCTGTGCGCCAGGCGGTGCGCTGCTCAGGTGTCAGCGTGACAGCCTGGCCGCCGGCCTTTTCGTGCATGCCAAACAAGACGCCCTCAAAGCCGCGGATTTCAGCGCGGTATTTGGACGAAGGATGACGTGCCGTGGCCCTGGCCAGCGCCTCCTGATGGTCTTTGCTGAGTTTGTCAAAAATGCCCTTGTTCATCAACGTGAATCCAGGTGAATCGTAGAAACCGCGCGTGGCAACGGTTGCCACTTTGGTCAGCCCGGACGGCAGGGCATACGTGATGGGGGTGAACACCACTTCGGCCAGGCCCGTCTGGAACGCGGGAATCCACTCGGGCAGGCCCAGTGGATTGGGGTTGGCGCCCATCGAGGTGAAGAACAACTGCTGGGTTTTGTTGGCGTAACTCGCGGCCTTGGCGCCATTAAGGTCTTTGGGCGTCAGGTAGGCCTTTTTACCCCACAAGTCGATGTTGCCCACTTCCGTGAAACCCATGAACTGAATGCCCTTCTTGCCGAACAAGTCCTTGACGGTGGCAAACAGGTGGTTGTCCAGCACACAGTCAAATTCAGCAGCGGACCGGAAGTATGACGGCATCAGCAAAAGGCCGATTTCAGGCACGATCAGCGCGGCCGATCCCCCGGAGTAACCGCCCATGTCGATGCGGCCCCGCGCCACTTGTTGCACGGTGTCTTGTTCACTGCCCAATTGCGACGCCAGGAAGGGCTGAATCTTGATTTCACCCTTGCTTTCCTCTTCCACGTCTTTGGCAAAGCGGTTGATTTGCGTTACCCAGGGGTTGCCGGACGGCGGGGCGCCCGAGCTGTAGCGCAGCTCGACGGGTTTTTTGTCCTGTGCGACGGCGATGCCGGTTGCGGCGGCAATGGCCAGCGCGACAACGGTTGCCGTGAACAATGGTGCGGATTTCATGGGCAGGTCTCCTTATTGGTTTGGCGGGCAATCACACAGCGGATTAAAACGGCAGTTTGCCGATGTGTTGTGCCCTCCTGATTTATAGCAGTACGCACGCTTTTGGCGCTTAGCGTTTACACCGGGCTGTGGTTGGAACAGCTTTTAGCGAATGCTATAAATATTATAGCAATAAATCGAATAAATACGTGACTTAAAGGGCTATTTTTCTCTGTTTTCAGAAAAAATCGGGTTAAATGTCGAAATAATTAACATGGGTGTTAATTATTGGCCTGCCCTCCCACCAGCGTCTCCACAAAGCCGTCTAGGCCATCTCTTTAATCGCCAGCGCTGCTTCCCGGACCAGATTCGGCCCCTGGTAAATCAGCCCGGTGTAAATTTGAACCACGTCAGCACCGGCCTTGATTTTGCTTGCCGCGTCTGCGCCGCTCAAGATTCCGCCGACGCCGATGATGGGAAAGCTCTTGCCCAACGCCGCGCGCAGTTGGGCGATCACCTGGTTGCTCTTGTGCAACACGGGCGCGCCGCTCAAGCCACCGGCCTCGTCTGCATGGCGCACGCCCAAAACGGCCGCGCGCTCAAGTGTTGTATTGGTGGCCACCACGCCGTCCATGTCGTGGCGCACCAGCGCGGCGGCGATCAGATTGATTTGTGGGCCGTCCAGGTCGGGCGCAATCTTGACGAAAACCGGAACCCGTTTGCCGTGTTGTTGGGCCAGGCGCAAGCGGCGTTTCGAGATCGCCCGCAGGAGACCGTCCAGCGCCTCGTCACTTTGCAGGGCCCGCAGGTTTTTGGTGTTCGGGCTGGAGATGTTGACGGTGACGTAGTCGGCGTGTGGATAGACGCACTCGAGGCCGGTGAGGTAGTCGTCGGTTGCCCGCTCGATCGGTGTTGCGGCATTTTTGCCAATGTTCAGGCCAAGCAGCGGGCCCTTGCCTGTCTTGCGCAGCGCCGAACGCTGCACATTGGCGATGAAGGCCTGCAGGCCATCGTTGTTGAAACCCAGCCGGTTGATCAGCGCGTGGGCCTCGGGCAGGCGGAACATGCGCGGCTTGGGGTTGCCCGGCTGTGCCAGCGGCGTGACCGTGCCCACCTCGATGAAGCCAAAGCCCATGGCCGCAAGGCCGTCGATGCAGCGCGCGTTTTTGTCCAGGCCCGCAGCCAGGCCCACGCGGTTGGAAAATTCCAGGCCAGCCAGAACGATCGGGTCGTCTACGCGGGTGTTGCAATAGGCCCACTCCAGCGGCGTGCCTTGCGCGGCGGCCAGGCCGTGCAGCGTCAGCTCGTGTGCCGTTTCGGGGTCAAGGCCAAATAAAAAGGGGCGGGCGAGGGCGTAGGGCAGCAGTGACATCGGATAATTTCGGGTTAAGCAAAGGATTGTCGCAAATGACACAGGACGAATTGAAGGAACAAGTCGGCGTAGCCGCGTTGAAGTACGTGGTGCGTGGCGAAATTGTGGGTGTAGGAACCGGTTCCACGGTCAACAAGTTCATCGATGCGCTGGCCTCGATCAAGGGCGACATCAAGGGCGCGGTGTCGAGTTCGCAGGCAAGCACTGAGCGGCTCCTTGCACATGGCATTGCCGTCTTTGACGCCAACGACGTGGGCGAGCTTTCGGTGTACATCGATGGTGCCGATGAGATCGATGGCCACGGCAACATGGTCAAAGGTGGCGGCGCGGCGCTTACGCGCGAGAAGATCGTGGCGGCCCAGTCGCGCCAGTTCGTCTGCATCGCCGATGAATCAAAGTTGGTGCAGACACTGGGAAAATTTCCGTTGCCAGTGGAAGTCATTCCGATGGCGGCAAACCAGATCGCGCGGCGCTTTGCGGCGCTGGGTGCAAAGGCTTCGGTGCGCCAAAAAGACGGCAAACCTTTGGTTACCGACAACGGCCAGCATATTCTGGATGTGACGGGTTTGCACATTCACGACCCACTGGCTTTTGAGACGCAGGTCAGCCATTGGCCGGGCGTGGTGACCGTGGGTGTGTTTGCCCACCAGCGCGCTCAGGTGTGTGTTCTGGGCACACCAGAGGGCGTCAAGACGCTGGTTTTCTAGAACCGGATGCCGGCCGGGTTGGCCGGTGGCGTGGCGCCCGGCTCTGCCGGTGTGGCGTTCGCAGTTTGCGGGTTTTCAGCGACTGGCGCCGCAGCTGGCGGCGGCTTTTGCACCGCAACCAGCGGCGACGCCGGGATCGGGCGGTAACTGCTGGGGAGTTTGGAGGTCGTCGGGTAGCCGGCAGCGTCCAGGAACTGGGTCCATTCGGTATCTGAGTAACCCTTGATTTTTTGCCCGCCAATGGTCAGGAAGGGCAGTGAGTTTTCGCCGCTCAAACGCTGCAATGCCTCGATGTCTTCATTGGTGTTGATGGTGCGCTCGGTAAAGGGTATGCCGCGGGTGGTCAACTGGGCGCGACCGGTGGCGCATGGCCCGCAATTGTTCGAGGTATAGAGGGTTACCGGGTAGCGGGTTGCCACCTGGCGCAATTCAAACGGCAGGCTGGCACCGGTGAGGTCAAGCACGCGGCCGCTGCGATCGGTCGCTGTGACTTTGTCGTTGCCTTTGCTGGTGACAACGGGGGGCTTGTCTGAAAACGTGACTTTGCCGTCGGGCCCGACGATGCGGTACACCGTTTGCGCCTGTGCCGCAAAGGCGCCTGCCAGCAGCGTGGCGCCAAGCGCCAGCACCAAGCCTGCAGATTTGCGGGTTGTGCTTTTGGTCTTGCATTTGCTTCTGCTTTTGTCAGCCGGATTCATTGTCGGTCCCTTCATCAGTTAGTAACCTTGCCGCTATGCCCTTGCCTTCACGCCATGCCCTGGTGTCGCAGCAACGCGTCAAGACTGGGTTC
This sequence comes from Rhodoferax sp., assembly GCA_031397915.1. GTDB lineage: Bacteria > Pseudomonadota > Gammaproteobacteria > Burkholderiales > Burkholderiaceae_C > JANYCG01. The sequence continues at coordinate 4,670 of JANNMM010000123.1, forward strand.
GCGCCCGCGGAAAGCCTTGAACGATTCCATCGCGGGGCGGCTGCCACCCGCTTCCAGTATGGCCTGGCGGTATTTTCGCCCAGTTTCCCGGTTTGGCAAACCGTCTTTGCCCGCAGTTTCTTCAAAGGCCGCGTAGGCATCTGCGCTCAACACTTCAGCCCATTTGTAGCTGTAGTAGCCAGCTGCGTAACCACCTGAAAAAATATGGCTGAAGGTGTGTGTCGAGCGGCTCCAGTCGGGTGGCGTCAGCACGGCGACTTCCGAGCGCACGCGTGCGAGCAGCGCCATGATGTCGTCGCCCGGCGCATGGTCACCATGCAGCAACATGTCAAACAGCGAAAACTCGATCTGGCGCAGGGTCTGCAAGCCGCTCTGAAAATTTTTCGCAGCGGTCATCCGGTCAAACAGTGCACGAGGCAAGGGCTCCTGGGTGTCAACATGGGCGGTCATGTGTTTGAGTACATCCCATTCCCAGCAGAAATTCTCCATGAACTGGCTGGGCAATTCCACCGCGTCCCACTCCACACCACTGATGCCCGAAACATCGCGCTCGTTCACCTGGGTCAACAGGTGGTGCAGGCCATGGCCAAACTCGTGGAAAAGCGTGGTGACGTCGTCGTGCGTCAGCAGTGCCGGTTTGTGCACGCCTGCGGTTTCAGTGGCGTCGGCAAAATTGCACACCAGATGCGCCACCGGTGTCTGCAGCACGCCGGTGTCGGGTCGCAGCCATCGTGCGCGGGCATCGTCCATCCAGGCGCCGCCACGTTTGCCCGCACGGGCAGTTGGGTCCAGGTAAAAATGGCCCACAAGCCGGGTTGCGGCACTGCCGTCTGCCGACCGGGTTGTGCGCTCAATTTTGTAGAAAACGACGCTTGGATGCCAAACCGGCGCGCTGCCTTGTGAAATGGCGACGTCAAAAAGCGTCTCGGCAATCTTGAAAAGACCGGCCAGCACCTTGGGAAGCGGAAAGTACTGCTTGACCTCCTGCTCGTTGAAGCTGTAGCGGGCTTCCTTGAGTTTTTCACCCATATAGGGCAGATCCCATGGGTTCAGGGCCTCTGCGGCGCCACGAAGGTTTGAATCTGCCGCAGCAAACACGCGCAAATCGGCCACATCTTTGAGGGCGAAGGGTCGCGCCTTGGCAGCCAGGTCGCGCAGGAAGCGGATCACCTGTTCAGCAGAGTCCGCCATCTTCGGAACCAGGGACAAGTCGGCAAAATTGGCGTAACCCAACAGCTGGGCTTCTTCTTTTCGCAGGGCCAGGATCTCGTGAATCAGGGCGCTGTTGTCGAATTTCAATGTTTCAGATGGGGCCTGGTCTGACGCACGTGTGACATAGGCGCGGTACAGCTTTTCACGCAACACGGTGCTTTTGGCAAACTGCATGACGGGCAGATAGCAAGGCATCTTCAGCGTCAGTTTGAACCCGTCTTTGCCGTCGGCTTGCGCCGCCACGCGCGCGACCTGAACCACGTCTGCCGGCACGCCTTCAAGCTCGGCTTCGGTGGCGAAATAGGCAAACGCATCGGTGGCGTCCAGCGCGTTTTCACTGAATTTCTGGCTCAATTCGGCCTGGCGTTCCTGGATCGCGGCGAAGCGCTCGCGCGCATGGCCTTGCAATTCCGCGCCACCAAGTACAAAGTTGCGGATGGCGTTTTTGTGCGCCTGTACTTGCTCGCTGTTCAGATCTTCGGGATGGATCGCCTTGTATTTCGCGTAGAGCTGTTCGTCGGCTCCCAATCGGGTAAAGAATTCGGTAATTTTCGGCAAGGCTTCGTTGTAGGCGGCGCGCAATTCGGGTGTGTCTGCCACACCATTGAGGTGGCTCACCGCGCCCCATGAGCGCCCCAGGCGCTCGGTTGCAACGTCCAGCACCTGGGCGATATCTGTCCACTTTGCAGGAAACGAATCTGCCGTGACGGCCTTGAGCGCAGCCTCGGCGCCGGCGAGCAACTCGGCCATGGCTGGCGCCACATGGGCGGGCTTGATCTGGTCAAACAACGGCAGATCCGCGAAGTCGAGCAGGGGGTTGGGTGAGGCGTTTTTCATGGCATTTAGTTTGCGGTGGATTCGGCAGATTGCAAGGTGTTGACCAGCAACATCGTGATGGTCATGGGGCCCACGCCACCCGGCACCGGGGTGATCCAGCCAGCCACTTCCCTGACGGCGGCAAAATCCACGTCACCGCATAGTTTTCCGGCGCCGGGTTCACCATCAGGAACGCGGTTCATGCCCACATCGATGACAACGGCGCCTGGCTTGATCATGTCCGCCGTCACCATATTGCGTTTGCCAACTGCGGCAACAACAATGTCGGCAAGCAATGTGTGGCTCTTGAGGTTTTGCGTTGCACTGTGGCAAATCGTTACCGTTGCGTTTTGCTGCAGCAGCATCAGCGCCATCGGTTTGCCCACGGTGTTGCTGCGGCCTATCACCACCGCGTGTTTGCCCTTCAAGGTGATGCCTGTGCTTTCCAGCAATTTCATGCAGCCGTAGGGTGTGCACGACCAGAAGCCGGGCGTGCCCGTCATCAACGCGCCGGCACTGGCAACGTGAAAACCATCAACATCTTTGGCCGGCGCGATGGCTTCAATGACTTTGTGGGCGTCGATGTGTTTGGGCAGTGGCATTTGAACCAGGATGCCGTGGATCGCCGGGTCCTGGTTGAGTGCTGCAACCCGAGCCAAAAGGTCGGCTTCCGACATCGAAGCCGGGTACTTTTCAAGCACCGAATGCACACCTGTATCAAGGCAGGCCTGCACCTTGTTGCGCACGTACACCTGGCTGGCCGGGTCGTCGCCGACCAGGACCACCGCCAGTCCGGGCTTGATGCCCCGTGCGGCCAGGTTTTTGACGCGTCCTGCAACTTCAGCGCGCAGTTTGCCGGCGATTGCCTTGCCATCGATCAATTGGGCGGTCATTGTCAGGATTTGAAATAAAAACGCCCGTCAAGTTACAACAAACGGGCGTTGGGTTGTCGCCTTTTAAAGCGATGCGATGGGTCTGCAGGCGCTCTGCAGATTCCTCAAGCCTTTACGCCGGTTTGGCCGAGCGCGATTTTGAGCAGGTCAGCGACTGTGTTGGCGTTGAGTTTCTCCATGATGTTGGCGCGGTGCGCCTCAACGGTCTTGATGCTGATGCCCAGGTCGTCGGCGATCTGCTTGTTCAGGCGCCCGGCAACAATGCGCTCGAGCACCTGCGACTCCCGCAGCGTGAGCTTCGAGAGCAGCGCGTCACGGCTGGCAGATTGCTGGTGCTCCGTGAACGTACTCTTGGCATGCTCCAGCATGCGCTCGACCAGGCTCACCAGTTGCTCTTCCTTGAAGGGTTTCTGGATGAAATCCATCGCGCCCTTTTTCATCGTGTCAACGGCCATGGGCACATCGCCGTGACCCGTGATGAAGACAATCGGAAGCGGCGATTTGGCCTCAATCAGGCGGGACTGCAACTCCAGGCCGGTCATGCCGCCCATCCGGATGTCGACGATCAGGCAAGCTACTTCGCGGTGGTCGTAGCGACTTAGAAACGTCTCCGCTGAATCGAAGCACCGAACCCGGTAATCCTTGCCTTCCAGCAGCCACTGAAGGGAATCTCGCACGGCCTCATCATCGTCAACGACGTATACGGTGCCTTTTTTGGGTATCAAACTCATGCGCCTACCTTATTTGATTAACCGGGAGTACTCTCGGCTCTGATGGTCTGACCTGCCACGGCTGGTACAGCATCAACCACCGGCAGCCAGAATGAAAAACAGCAGCCCGTGATTTCGCTGCCATTGTAGAGGTTCTCGGCTTTCATTCGCCCCTGGTGCGACTCGACAATCGAGCGGCAAAGTGAAAGGCCAATACCCATGCCATCGGCCTTGGTCGAGAAGAACGCTTCGTAAAGACGCGCCATGACCTCAGGGGGCAGGCCCTTGCCGGAATCCTGCACGGTAAATTCAATCACCGGTTTGTCGTCGACCCGTTTGGGCACCACCCGCAACACCACACTGCGCCTGGAAGCCGGGCGTTCGGCCGCATCGACCGATTCGGCGCCGTTCTTCAACAGGTTCACCAGCACCTGCTCAATCAGGATCGGGTCAACCATCAAATGGGGCAGGCGCGCGCCCACATAATGGGTCAGGCGCACGTTGCGCCGGCGTACCTCAATGTCCGCCAGCTCAACTGCCTCGCCGACCATCTCCGCCACGGAAGACAGGGCGCGGTTGGGTTCGCTGCGTTTCACAAACGAGCGTATGCGCTGGATGATTTGCCCGGCACGTTGCGCCTGTTTCGCGGTTTTTTCAAGAGCACCGAGCAAATCGGCCTCTGATATCTGCTGCGCCCTGATGCGTGAGACCATGCCGTTGCAGTAGTTGTTGATGGCCGTCAGCGGCTGGTTGAGTTCATGTGCCACGCTGGACGCCATCTCCCCCATCGTGATCAGGCGGCTGGCATTTTGTGATCGCTCGGCTTGGGCCGCCGATTGCTCTTCGGCCAGACGCCGGCCGGTGATGTCGGTGGCGATCACCATTTGGGCGAGCCGGCCGTCTACCCAGCTCAGGTAGCGTGAGCGCACCTCCAGCCATTGCCCCAGGTCGCTGACGTATATTTCAGCGCTTTCCGACTCGACGTCGGCGACTGCGTTGGCGGGCAGTCCGGCAAAAGAGTCGACGTTGTCCAGAGATTCTTCGTTCAAGGGCCCGGTTGGCACGCCGGCCTGCGTGACCAGCAATAGGTGACCGGCCGCCCGGGCACCAAACCATTGCCGGTACAGCTTGTTGGCAAACAGGAGTTCGTCGCTGCCCAACGGGGCCACTGATATCGACGCGTCCAATGCTTCCAGAACCGTGGTGAAGCGCTCATAAGATGCCGACAACTGCTCGCGCACCCGGTTGGGCTCGGTAATGTCCGTCATGGAGGTCATCCAGCCCGTTTGCGCGCCGCGTGAATCAATCAGTGGGGAAACATAGAGGCGGGCGTCAAACAGGGTGTTGTCGCGGCGTTTGACCCGCATCTGGATGCCACCCGGTGTGGTGCGGCCATTGAGCTCGTCGTCAAGGCGCGACGCCAGAACGTCGTGGTCACCGTCAGGCCAATAGGGGAAAGGCGCTGAGCGGCCGACCAGATCCGTCTCATCCCACCCGGTCATCTGGCAAAACGCGGCGTTCACGTAGGTGATGCGTCCGTGCAAATCCATGGCGCGCATGCCGGTCAGCATGGAGTTTTCCATGGCTCGTCGGAAATTCGTTTCGGACAAAAGTGCCTGTTGCGCCTGCATTCGTCTGCGCATGTGGCGCCAGTTGGCCAATAAGGTCCACACCGTGAGGCCTGAGAGCACCATCACCAGCCAAAACAGGCCACTGCCAATGACCCCCAACGAGGTTCGATAGGCCTGTGCCTTGATGACCAGGCCATTGCCAACGGGTGATACCGGCACCTCATGCACCAGATCCGGCGACGCCCATGGCAACAAAGTCGCGGCCGGGTTGCGCGGTGGAATGGAGGTGCCAGCCAGCCGCACGCCTTTGGCGTCGTGGAAGGAGACGGCATACCGAGCAGACACTTCAGGTGGAACGCCATACCGGTAAAGTCCATCGACCGAATATTCGGCGAGTACCACGCCGGCAAAGCGTGCCTTGTCGTTGAAGGGAATATGCAGTTGCAGTACCGATGGCGCATCGACTACGGTGCGCTGGAAATAGACGGGCTGTTTCAGGTCCTTGACCAACTGGAAATTGGTCTCGGTTTCACCGGGGCGCAAAAAACTGCCAACCGGGCGCGCTTGACCGACTGGCAAACTCGCCGTTGCAAACCCCGAGCGGATGCGTTTTTTGTCATCGATCCAGCTCAGCGATTCCAGCTCCGGGTATTGATTGATCAGCGACTCCGCCCTGTCCCGGAAATCTTCGGAATCGATGTCACGGTTGGAGACGTCGCGCGCCAGCCGCATCAACTGCTCCTGGCGCTCCAGCAGCCGCAGCCGCAGCCGTTGCTGGGTGTATTCAACGTCCCGTTTGACAGCCTCCTGTTCGCGGTCGATCTCTTCCAGTCGCAAATAACCGAAGGCAGCAATGATGGCAGCAAGAAACAGGATCACCGCCGCGAGTGGCGCAAGTACGGAAAAGCGGTCCTGGCGCTGGGGCGTCAGTCGTCGCCACCAGGTGCGTGCCCGTGCCGCGGCCGTCGCCAATCCAATCGGATTGGCGCGTGGGCGAGTCAAGGGTGTTCCCATGTCCTGAGTGTAGGCCTGTGCCGCGTGGCACTGCGAAGGCAGGTTTGATGCCATGGACGGCCCCTCAAGTGAAAATGGCACTATCATAATTTCATATTATGGAATACACATGCATATGTTGATATTCTAAAAATTATGTGGGAGAATTCCACCCACGTATTAAATTAGCGTCATACAACGAGGAGAAGACGATGTCCGCAGTCCCAGTGAATTCATTTGGCACCGCCGCAAACGACGGTGACAGCCAGGAAACCCGCGAGTGGATGGACGCCCTGAGCGCCGTCATTGAAGCCGAAGGCCCCGAGCGTGCCCACTTCCTGCTGGAGCAATTGCTGGAGCATGCGCGCCAGCAAAGCATTGACATGCCGTTCTCGGCCAACACCGGCTACGTCAACACCATCGAGACCGACCAAGAAGAGCGTTGCCCCGGCAACATCGAGATTGAAGAACGCCTGCGCGCCTACATGCGCTGGAACGCCATGGCCATGGTGGTCAAGGCGAATCGTCACCACCCCGTTGATGGCGGTGACCTGGGCGGCCACATTGGATCGTTCGCCTCACTCGCGCATTTGTTTGGCGCGGGCTTCAACCATTTCTGGCATGCCGAAAGCAATGAGCCGGGCAAAGAGCATGGCGGAGATTGCCTTTACATTCAGGGCCACGTGTCCCCCGGTGTTTATGCGCGGGCCTACCTCGAAGGGCGTTTGACAGAAGAGCAGCTGTTGAATTTCCGACAGGAAGTCGATGGCAAGGGCCTCTCAAGTTACCCGCACCCCAAATTAATGCCGGAATTCTGGCAATTTCCGACTGTGTCAATGGGCCTGGGTCCGCTGATGGCGATCTACCAGGCGCGTTTCCTCAAATACCTGCACGCACGCGGCATTGCCAACACCGAGAACCGTAAAGTCTGGGTGTTTTGTGGGGACGGCGAAATGGACGAAGTGGAAAGCCTGGGCGCCATTGGCCTGGCTGCGCGGGAGAAACTCGACAACCTGGTTTTTGTCATCAACTGCAACCTGCAGCGCCTGGACGGCCCAGTCCGCGGCAACGGCAAGATCATCCAGGAGCTGGAGGGGGAATTCCGTGGCTCCGGCTGGAACGTGATCAAGCTCCTGTGGGGGAGCAATTGGGACCCGCTCTTGGCCCGCGACAAAGACGGCGCCCTGCGCAAAATCATGATGGACACGGTCGATGGCGATTACCAGGCGTTCAAGGCCAACGACGGTGCCTACGTGCGCGAGCATTTCTTCGGCCGTGACCCGCGCACAGCCGCCATGGTGGCCAAGATGAGCGATGACGACATCTGGAACCTGCGCCGTGGTGGCCATGACCCGCAAAAAGTTTATGCCGCCTACCACAAGGCGGTGAACCACAAGGGTGAGCCCACCGTGTTGCTGATCAAGACCGTCAAGGGTTTTGGCATGGGCAAGAGCGGTGAGGGCAAAAACAATGTCCACCAGACCAAAAAGCTCACCGACGAAGACATCAAGATCTTCCGCGACCGTTTCAACATTCCGGTGCCAGACAGCCAGATAGCCGACATCCCGTTCTACAAACCGGCGGACGACACCCCTGAGATGAAATACCTGCACGAGCGCCGCCAGGCCCTGGGCGGTTATTTGCCACACCGCCGCGTCAAGGCCGACGAGCAGTTCACTGTGCCTGCGCTGGAAGTTTTCAAGACGGTGATCGAGCCCACTGCCGAAGGCCGTGAAATCTCGACGACGCAGGCTTACGTGCGCTTCCTCACAACGCTGCTGCGCGACCAGGCCCTGGGCCCGCGTGTTGTACCAATTTTGGTGGACGAAGCCCGCACCTTTGGCATGGAAGGTTTGTTCCGCCAGATTGGCATCTACAACCCCGATGGCCAGCAGTACACACCGGTCGACAAAGACCAGGTGATGTATTACAAGGAAGACAAAAAAGGCCAGATCCTGCAAGAAGGCATCAACGAAGCGGGCGGCATGAGCAGCTGGATCGCGGCGGCCACCTCGTACAGTACGAACAACCGCATCATGATTCCGTTTTACGTGTATTACTCGATGTTCGGTTTTCAGCGCATTGGTGACTTGGCCTGGGCGGCAGGAGACATGCAGGCGCGCGGATTTTTACTTGGCGGCACCTCCGGGCGGACCACGCTCAACGGCGAAGGCCTGCAACACGAAGATGGCCACAGCCACATCATGGCGGGCACGATCCCCAATTGCATCAGTTACGACCCCACCTTCGCACATGAAGTTGGCGTCATCCTTCACCATGGCCTGAAACGCATGGTCGAGAAGCAGGAGAACGTCTATTACTACCTCACGCTGCTGAACGAAAACTATCCGATGCCCGGTCTCGCGGCGGGCACGGAAGAGCAGATCATCAAGGGCATGTACCTGTGCAAGGAAGGACCAAAGCTGGCGCATTCCGTTCAGCTGCTGGGTTCAGGGACGATCCTGCGCGAGTCCATTGCGGCCCAGGAACTCCTGGAGAAAGACTGGGGCGTTGCTGCCAATGTGTGGAGTTGCCCGAGTTTCAACGAGTTGACGCGTGACGGCCAGGATTGTGAGCGCTACAACCTGCTGCACCCGACGGCGCCGGCGCGCGTGTCGTTTGTTGCGCAGCAACTGGCCAGCCACACCGGCCCGGTGGTCGCTTCCACCGACTACATGAAAAACTACGCCGAGCAAATTCGCCCCTTCATTCCGAAGAACCGCACCTACAAAGTGCTGGGGACCGACGGTTTTGGCCGCAGCGACTTCCGCTCCAAGCTGCGTGAACACTTTGAAGTCAACCGCCATTTCATTGTGGTCGCGGCGCTCAAGGCCTTGAGTGAAGACGGCAGCCTGCCGGTGGCCAAAGTCCAGGAAGCCATCGAAAAGTACGGCATCGCAGTGGACAAGGTCAATCCCTTGTACGCTTGATTCCCCCATAAGAAAACGGAGAGACATTCATGGCATTGCTGGAAATACACGTCCCGGACATCGGTGATTTTGACGAGGTCACGGTCATCGAGCTGATGGTCAAACCGGGCGACACCGTTGCGGCAGACCAGTCGCTGATCACCGTCGAGTCTGACAAGGCCTCCATGGAGATTCCGTCGAGCAACGCTGGCACGGTCAAAGAGCTGAAAGTCAAAATTGGCGACAAAGTCAGCAAAGGCTCGCTGGTATTGATGCTTGAAGTGGCGGGTGCAGGAAGTGCACCAACGCCGGTCGCGGCACCTGCCGCCTCATCTGTAGCCGCGCCTGCGGTCACGCCTGCCGCTACAACCACAGCCGCACTGGCGGTGGCCGTCGCGGCTCCGTCGCTGGCAGCCGGCCCAATGGAAATCCGGGTTCCAGATATTGGCGATTTCAAAGACGTCTCGGTGATCGAGCTGATGGTCAAAGTGGGTGATGCCATCAAGGCTGAGCAGTCACTCATTACCGTTGAATCTGACAAAGCCGCAATGGAGATTCCGTCCAGCCACGCGGGCATACTCAAGGAATTGCGAATCAAGGTCGGTGACACAGTCAACGCTGGAGACGTGATCGCGGTGCTGGAAGGTGTGGCTGGCGCAGCTGCGGCAACGCCCGCGCCCGCAGTTGCAGCGACGGCAACCACAACCACAACCGCGGCGGCTCCTGCACCTGCATCGGCGTCTGTTCAGCTTGCGGCGGGTCCTGCCGCAGTGCCCGCACACAACCCCACCGCTGCGCCTCTGGGCTTGCCCCACGCATCGCCCTCCGTGCGCAAATTCGCGCGCGAGTTGGGTGTTCCTCTGGCCGAAATCAAAGGAAGCGGCCCCAAAGGTCGCATCACTGAAACCGACGTTCAGGGTTTCACCCGCAGCGTGATGTCTGGCGCTGTCCAGACGCTGGCTGCCCAGTCCAGTCAGCCGCAAAAAAGCACCGGCACCTCGGGCGACGGTGCAGCGTTGGGCCTGCTGCCTTGGCCGAAGGTCGATTTCACCAAATTTGGCGCCATTGAACGCAAGGACCTGTCGCGCATCAAGAAGATCAGCGGCGCAAACCTTCACCGCAACTGGGTGATGATTCCCCACGTCACCAACAACGACGAAGCCGACATCACCGAGCTGGAGGCGTTCCGCGTCTCGACCAACAAGGAAAACGAGAAATCCGGCGTAAAGGTGACCATGCTGGCCTTTGTCATCAAGGCGGTGGTCTCTGCGCTGAAGAAATTTCCCGAGTTCAACACCAGCCTCGACGGCGATGCACTGGTGTACAAGAGTTACTTCAACATCGGTTTTGCGGCCGACACACCCAACGGCCTGATGGTTCCGGTGCTCAAAGACGCTGACAAAAAAGGCATCTTGCAGATTTCGTCCGAGATGTCGGAATTGGCCAAAAAAGCCCGCGACGGCAAACTCGGCGCGGGCGACATGTCGGGCGGCTGTTTTTCGATTTCATCGCTGGGTGGCATCGGTGGCACCCATTTCACGCCCATCATCAACGCGCCCGAGGTGGCCATTTTGGGCCTCTCAAAAGGTGCGATGAAGCCGGTGTGGGACGGTAAAGGGTTTGTGCCGCGCCTGATTCTGCCGCTTTCACTCTCGTACGACCACCGCGTGATCGACGGCGCTTTGGCCGCCCGCTTTAATGCTTACCTGGGCCAGGTTTTGGCCGATTACCGCAGAATTCTTCTATGACGACAGTTGTTGTCGTCAAGAAGAACGGCCAGGTCGCGATTGCGGCAGACACCCTGGTCACCTTCGGCGACACGCGCCTGTCGGACCGGTTCGAGAGCAACAGCAAGTTGTTCAAGGTTGACACGCCGGACGGCCCGAGTTATGTGGGCCTGGCCGGCACAGTGGCGCATTTTCCGGCTCTGCGCAAGGCGATGCTCGCCCTTCCAAAAGGCGAGTTGCTCCTCTCCAGCAAAGACCAGGTGTTCGACACCTTTACCAAACTGCACCCAATGTTGAAGGAAACCTTTTTCCTGCAAACCAAGGAAGAAGACAACGATCCGTATGAGTCGAGCCAGTTCAGCTCGGTGATCGCAAACGCGAGCGGCATTTACGGTCTGTACAGTTACCGCGAAGTGTTTGAGTTCAAGCAGTTCTGGGGCATTGGCTCGGGGCGCAGCTTTGCGCTCGGCGCCATGTACGCAGGCTGGGACAAGCTCAAAACGGCGCGGGAAGTTGCGGCGCTGGGCGTGAAGGCCGGCTGCGAATTCGACAAAAACTCGGGCGGGCAAATCGAAGTGTTCACGCTCAAATCCAAAGCATAAAGACATTCCAGAAGAGAGACAACCATGGCTGCGTTAGAAATCAAGGTTCCGGATATTGGCGATTTTTCAGAGGTCACCGTCATCGAGCTGATGGTCAAGCCGGGCGATACCGTGGCGGTGGACCAAAGCCTGATCACGGTGGAGAGCGACAAGGCCTCCATGGAAATTCCATCCAGCCACGCCGGTGTGGTGACCAGCCTCGTGGTCAAAATTGGCGACATAGTGGCCGAGGGGTCGGTTGTGCTGATGCTGGAGGTCGCGGGCGCGGCCGGTGCAGTACCTGTCGCTGCAACCGTCAAGCCACCCGCAGCAGCACCCGCGCCGGCACCGGCCCCAGCAGCGGCTGCTGCCGCCAGCGTGGCCACGCCGATGTGGTGCCCAACGCTGCCAGTTACGGTGGCACGGTCGACCTGGATTGCGATGTGCTGGTGCTCGGCGCCGGCCCCGGCGGTTATTCGGCGGCTTTCCGCGCGGCGGACTTGGGGCTCAAGGTGGTGCTGGTCGAGCGTTATGCAACGCTGGGTGGCGTTTGCCTGAACGTCGGGTGCATCCCCTCCAAGGCGCTCCTGCATGTCGCTTCCGTCATGGACGAAGTCAGCCACATGGCGGCGCTGGGCGTCGATTTTGGCGCGCCCAAAGTCAATGTCGATATGCTGCGCGGCCACAAGGAAAAGGTGGTTGGAAAACTCACCGGCGGCCTGGCCGCTATGGCCAAAATGCGCAAGGTAACCGTGGCGCGAGGTGTCGGGCAATTTGCCAGCGCCCACCATGTAGAGGTGGAAGAAACCACCGGCGCGCAGGGGCAGGAAAAAACCGGCGGCAAAAAAGTCGTTCAATTCAAAACTGCCATCATCGCTGCCGGTTCGCAGGCGGTGCGTTTGCCTTTCATGCCCGAAGACCCACGCGTGGTCGATTCCACCGGCGCTCTGGCGCTGAAAGAAGTCCCCAAACGCATGCTGATCCTGGGCGGCGGCATCATTGGCCTGGAGATGGGCACCGTCTACAGCACTTTGGGCGCGCGCCTCGATGTGGTCGAAATGCTCGACGGCCTGATGCAGGGCGCTGACCGCGACCTGGTCAAGATCTGGCAAAAGATGAATGCCAAGCGGTTTGACAACATCATGTTGAAAACCAAAACCGTGGGTGCCAAAGCCACACCCGCGGGCATTGAGGTGACCTTTGCTGTCGCAGAAGAAGGTGGCACAGCGCCTGCGCCCCAAACCTACGACCTGGTGCTGCAAGCCGTAGGCCGCACGCCCAACGGCAAGAAGATCGGCGCCGACCTGGCCGGCGTGGCGGTCAATGATCGCGGCTTTATCCCGGTGGACCAGCAGATGCGAACCAACGTCGCGCACATCTTCGCCATCGGCGACATCGTCGGCCAGCCGATGCTGGCGCACAAGGCGGTGCATGAGGCGCATGTGGCGGCAGAGGCCGCCCATGGCGAAGCGGCTTTCTTCGACGCGCGCCAGATACCGTCGGTGGCCTACACCGACCCCGAAGTCGCCTGGGCCGGCAAGACCGAGGAACAATGCAAGGCCGAAGGCATCAAGATCGGCAAGGCGGTCTTCCCCTGGGCCGCGTCGGGCCGTGCGATCGCCAATGGCCGCGACGAAGGCTTCACCAAGCTGTTGATCGAGGAAGCCACGCACCGCG
>JANNMM010000136.1:0-8031 GCA_031397915.1 Rhodoferax sp.
AGCGCCCACGTGGGTGAACATCGCCAATGACACATCAAAATGGTTGTTGGAATGGCTGCCCCAGGTCAGGCCCCAGTCGCGGCAGGTCTGCGCCACGCGCACGCTGCCGGCCATGGTCCAGAAATGCGGGTCGGCCAGCGGGATGTCGACACTTTGCAGCGAAAGCGCATGGCTCAGTTGCCGCCAGTCGGTCGCCACCATGTTGGTGGCCGTGGGCAGACCGGTGGCACGGCGGAACTCGGCCATCACCTCGCGGCCCGAGAAGCCGTCTTCGGCACCGCAGGGGTCTTCCGCGTAAGCCACCACGCCCTTCATGTCGCGCATCAGGCGGATCGCGTCTTTCAATAACCAGCCGCCGTTCGGATCGAGCGTGACGCGGGCTTGCGGGAAACGTTCGTGCAAGGCCGTGACGGCTTCGATCTCTTCAGCACCGCGCAACACGCCACCCTTGAGCTTGAAGTCGTTGAATCCATACTTCTCACGGGCGGCCTCGGCCTGGCGCACGATGGCATTGGGGGTCAAGGCTTCGTCATGGCGCACGCGGAACCAGTCGTTGGCGCCGCCGGGGTCACTCACGTAGTCCAGACCGGTCTTGCTTTTGTCACCCACGTAAAACAGGTAGCCCAGCATTTCAACCGCATCACGCTGCTGGCCCTCGCCCAGCAAGGCTGCCACCGGCACACCGAGGTGCTGGCCGAGCAAATCCAGCAGGGCCGACTCAATGGCGGTGACGGCATGGATGGTGGTGCGCAAATCGAAAGTTTGCTGGCCGCGCCCGCCGCTGTCGCGGTCGGCAAACTGCTGTTGCACTTGCTGCAGGATGCGCTGGTGCGAGCCGATGGGCTGGCCCACCACCAGGGCACGGGCATCGTCCAGGGTCTGGCGGATCTTCTCGCCGCCGGGCACCTCACCCACACCGGTGCGACCGGCGTTGTCGGTCAATATCAGCAAATTGCGGGTGAAGTAGGGGCCGTGCGCACCGCTCAGGTTCAGCAACATGCTGTCGCGGCCAGCGATGGGTATGACTTGGAGTGCCGTAATGGTGGGCGTAGAAAATGTGGTCATAGCGGCAGGCCGACAATTTTGAATTTAATGAACTTAAATTCTTAAAAGATTATTAATTAATCAGTTATGTAAATATATTAATAGCAAATCAGTTATTAGCCACGTGACTTGATATTCGCTTTTTTAGTTATGAATATAAAAAAATTAATAGGGCGTTTGAACGGCTCTGGTGGGAAGCGAGTGCGCCAAATGTGTGTCGTGCCCGGCACAATGCCTTTCTGAAGGAATGTATCAGTAAAGCCCTCTTTTTCATTGCTGGCATTGACCGCACACCAGGATTGCCCACTTGCATCGCCTGACCGATTCTTTTCACAAATGCGCCAAGCCTGTTGCGTTTCGCGCGGGCGATTCGGATCACCCGGGTGCCAGCATTAAGTCGCTACCGCGCCGCCATACCCTGCAAACTCTGGTAGTTTGGGCGCTAGCGTCCGGGGGGTTGCCGACAAGGGCGGCGGAGGTGTGGATCAGTGGCAACACACGCGGCCGCAGTGCCGTATTTGCCACTGAGGCGCTTTCCAACTTGCCCGAAGGCCCGGCCCGTGCCGCGTTGCCACGCATGGTGCAATTGTTGTGGACGTTCGATCCCGCAGGCCTGCCCGATTCGAAAGAGTTGGACGGCGTGCGGCGTGTCATTTTGGCGAATGCGCAGGGACTGGTCAAAGCGCCGCAGTCGGTGCGCCTGGTGGCCACAGGCCGAGCGCCCGAGGGTGCTTTTTGGTGCCTGTACACGCCGGAGGCTTTCAAAGTCTCGGCGCTGGTCGATTCCCTGGCAGGCTTTGACAGTCTTGACCCGGCCATGGCACTGCGGCTGCGCAACCGAGTGTCCTGGGTGGAGCGCCGCGATCCAAACTGGACCTGGATCGAAGCCTTGTTGCGCGAAATGGGCCGAAAGCAGGGCACAGTGCCGGTGCCGAGCAAAGGGCCGTTACACAGCCGGTAAAATTCCGGGCATGCCGCTGTTGCAACACCTTCGCCAAGCCCGACAGGCCACCTGCGCCCTGCTGGTGGGGTTTGTGTTGTCGTTGGGCGCAGCCATCGCCTCGCCGATGGTCAATCCGCAGTCCATGACGCTGATCTGCACCGGCACCGGGGTGATGAAACTGCTGGTCAGCAGCAGCGGGGGTCCGAATGACGGTGGCGGCCCTCAAGTTGCCAGCGGCACGGCAGACTGCCCCCTGTGCGCCCATGCCGCGGCGCCGTCGCCGCTGGCCCAAACCGGTGCTGTCCGGGCCCGGCCACTGGGCCACGCCCTTCGACCAGCCCCTGTTGCGCGCATTGCTGCACGCGCTGCTGCGCCATTGCCGGCGCGCGGCCCGCCCGCATTTTCCTGAAACCTTGAGCGTGTAGCTGCCAGCGCCCGGCTAACCGGGAGCTGGCGCTGTTGTCTTTGTGTTTGGAGAATTTTCGTGCACCAGTTTATTTCTGTTCAACCCGCCAGCCGACCAATCGCCTTCACGGGCCTCTTGTTATCGGCCACCGCCTCTTTTTCCCACCAGTTACCGAGCCGCGTTTTCCAGTGACCACGGCGGCAACCACTGGGCCGAAGCGCCCGCCACCGGCAGCTCGACCGAGGGTTTGAAACCCCCTGCCGCGCTGTTGGAAATACTGCCATCCGGCCCCCAGGCCGCCCACCAACATTGAACTTGCTCCGCTTTTTGAAGGAAAACACCATGAAACCATTTGCCCCATTCACCCCGGCCCTGCTGGCAGGTTTGACCGCGCTTGCAATACTCGCCAGCCCAAGCGCCCACGCCCAGGCCGTAGAAATCAAAAACGCCTGGGCCCGCGCCACCGTGCCGGGGCAAAAAGCCACCGGCGCCTTCATGACCATCACCGCCAAAGACGGCGGCAAACTGGTCGCGGCCGCCTCGCCTGCCGCCGGCGTGGTCGAAGTGCACGAAATGAAAATGGACGGCGACGTGATGAAAATGCGCGCCTTGCCCAACGGCCTGGACTTGCCGGCAGGCAAGGCCGTCAACCTCACACCCGGCGGTTTTCATGTGATGCTGATGGACCTGAAGGCCGCCTTGCCCAAAGACAGCAGCATTTTGCTGAACTTGACGTTCAAGGACGCAAAAGGTGTCGAAAGCAAGGTCGAGCTGAAGGTGCCGGTGGCAACGGCGAGCCCTTCAGGCAAGAGCGACGAGCCTGCGCACAAACACTGAAGGGACGAAGTGGCCGGGCGTCGAAAACGCCTCAAATGCATTTCTTTGGCAATTTTCAGAAAAGTTAACATAGGGGTTAACGTTTTCAGATTTTTGCCAAAAACTGACAAATCTCAAGGTTTTTTGCGCTTCAAGTCACGATAAACATCGATTTATTGCTATATAATACATAGCAAAAACTGCATCCATCATTTCGTTTGCGTACCGGCGGTCAGAGTTCTTTGAACTCCCGCAGGAAGCTCGCAAAACGCGGCTTGCCTGCCGGCGTCAGGTCGCGGTAGCTGTAGGTGACGCTGCTGCCAATGGCGGGCGGAACCTTGCGCTGCTCGTCGCTGAACCCGGTCCCCAGGCGGAAGCGCTGGCCATCTTCGGTGCGCACGTCCAGTGCGCCCAACATGCCGGCGTATTTGCCCTTGCCCGCCACGTGGCCAACCACCACGGCTTCGGCGTCGGCCACGGGTTTGAGTTTCAGCAGGGCCGGGTTGCGCCCGGTAACGTATGGGGCGCTGGCTATATGCAGCATCAGGCCTTCGCCACCCGCAGCCACCACGGCTTTGAGGCGGTCCTGCAATGCGGCGGGCGTGGCGACGCGAAATTGCTCCACTCCCAGCACCTGCGGTGAATTGACGCCCCGCACGATGAGCTTGATGCGCGCCGCGCGGCTGGCAAAGTCGCCTTCACCGCCCGGCAGCTCAAACACCATGTAGTTGATCTGCTGCCATTCAGCGTCGACCGGCTGGTTTTTGCGAACCATGCCCGAGAGCACGTCAAATTTGCCCCGTGCCAGCCACAATTCGCCGTCCAGCGGCGTTTTGGGCAGCTTGGCCAGGAACCAGGCGGGCGCGGAAACCGTGCGGCCGCTACGGAATTTGAGCGTCTCACCGTTCCAGATGGCCCGCACGCCGTCAAGCTTTTCGCTCACCAGGCAGTCCGCCGGGTTGAACTTGGCTGGCGCGTTGGTGGCCAAAAGCAGGTCGACGCCGGTTTTGGCGAGGGTTTGGCTGGCGGAACCCAAAAGGCCACCCAATGCGAGCAGTTGCAGCGAAAAACTGCGTCGGCGAAGGGACAAGATCGGGTTTTGCACGGTTTCTGCGCTTTCGTCGGGGTGGTTTTGACTGAAATTCAGTGCTTGCGAGCATAAGCGTGCGGACGGTGCACCGCAGGCCTTGCCGGAAAAACGCCGGCCTGATATACTAGAAAGCTTTTCGGAATTTGCCGAGGGGCTCAGGCGTTTGTCACATTTTGTGGGCTCTTTGCGCATTTGATGTGAGTCACGCAGTCGCCTGAGTAGATCGCCATTTTTAATCTATTTTTACCGCTCCCCCGTTTAGGGACGTTTTCAACAATGCCAACCATCAACCAGCTAGTGCGTCAGGGCCGCGAGGTCGAGACCATCAAGTCGAAGAGTCCTGCCATGCAGAACTCTCCGCAGCGCCGGGGTGTGTGCACACGTGTGTACACCACGACGCCCAAGAAGCCCAACTCAGCTTTGCGTAAAGTCGCCAAAGTGCGCCTGACGAATGGCTTTGAAGTCATTTCGTACATCGGCGGCGAAGGCCACAACCTGCAGGAACACAGCGTGGTGCTGGTTCGCGGCGGTCGTGTCAAAGACTTGCCAGGTGTGCGTTACCACATCGTGCGCGGTTCGCTCGATCTGCAAGGCGTGAAAGACCGCAAGCAGTCGCGTTCCAAATACGGTGCGAAGAAGCCAAAAGCGAAGTAATCCTTCATTTTTAGTTTGATTAAAAAGGTGTTTGTCTGCTGCGTGGCGCAGGAGATGAGCGAAGTGACCCAAAACACGAAATAGTTTGTGCCGGGTCGAGTAAGTGAGAAGTCTGAATGACTCTCGCGGTGCTTGAAAAAGCGCCAACTGAAGCAAAGAGGTGAAAACATGCCACGTCGTCGCGAAGTCCCTAAACGTGAAATCTTGCCGGATCCCAAATTCGGCAATGTCGAGCTGTCCAAATTCATGAACGTGATCATGGAAGGCGGCAAAAAAGCGGTCGCTGAGCGCATCATTTATGGCGCGCTGGAGCAGATCGAGAAGAAGAACCCCGGCAAAGACCCGGTCGAAGCCTTCACCATGGCCATCAACAACGTCAAGCCCATGGTTGAGGTGAAATCCCGCCGTGTTGGTGGCGCCAACTACCAGGTGCCCGTTGAGGTGCGCCCGGTCCGTCGCCTCGCTTTGTCGATGCGCTGGATCAAGGAAGCCGCCCGCAAGCGCGGTGAGAAGTCCATGGCACTGCGCCTGGCCAACGAACTGATGGAAGCCACCGAAGGCCGTGGCGGCGCGATGAAGAAGCGCGATGAAGTGCACCGCATGGCAGAAGCCAACAAGGCGTTCAGCCACTTCCGCTTCTAAAAAACGCCCCCATCTGGAAAGCTGGCCCACCATAAGTGGGCCTGCACCCTTTTTTGAAAGAACATCATGGCTCGCCATACCCCTATTGAGCGTTATCGCAACATCGGCATTTCCGCGCACATCGACGCCGGAAAAACAACGACCACCGAGCGTATTCTTTTTTACACCGGTGTGAACCACAAGATTGGCGAAGTCCATGACGGCGCGGCCACCATGGACTGGATGGAGCAGGAGCAGGAGCGTGGCATCACGATCACTTCCGCTGCGACCACCTGTTTCTGGAAAGGCATGGAAACCAATTTCGCCGAGCACCGCATCAACATCATCGACACACCCGGCCACGTGGACTTCACCATTGAGGTGGAGCGCTCCATGCGCGTCCTTGACGGCGCCTGCATGGTGTACTGCGCCGTGGGCGGCGTTCAGCCCCAGTCTGAAACCGTCTGGCGCCAAGCCAACAAGTACAAGGTGCCGCGCCTGGCCTTCGTCAACAAGATGGACCGCACCGGCGCCAACTTCTTCAAGGTCTATGACCAGATGAAGCTGCGCCTGAAGGCCACCCCGGTTCCTGTCGTGATCCCGATTGGCGCCGAGGAAAACTTTGTCGGTGTGATCGACCTGATCAAGATGAAAGCCATCTATTGGGACGAAGCCAGCCAGGGCATGAAGTTCGACTACAAGGAAATCCCCGCCGAACTGCTGGCCCAGGCCAAAGAGTGGCGCGAAAAGATGGTTGAAGCTGCTGCCGAGGCCTCTGAAGAGTTCATGAACAAGTACCTCGAAGAGGGCGACTTGACGGAAGACGAAATCAAGCTGGGCATTCGCACGCGTACCATCGCCAGCGAAATCCAGCCGATGTTGTGCGGCACTGCGTTCAAGAACAAGGGTGTGCAGCGCATGCTCGACGCCGTGATCGAATTCATGCCGTCGCCAGTGGACATTCCGCCGGTCAAAGGCATGGACGACGACGAAAAACCTGTCACCCGAAAAGCCGACGACAGCGAGAAGTTTTCGGCGCTCGCGTTCAAACTGATGACCGACCCGTTCGTCGGTCAGTTGACCTTTGTGCGCGTCTATTCCGGCGTGTTGACCAAAGGCGACAGCGTGTACAACCCAATCCGCGGCAAGAAAGAGCGCATTGGTCGCATCGTGCAAATGCACGCCAACAACCGGGAAGAAGTCAGCGAAATCCGTGCCGGTGACATTGCCGCCTGTGTGGGTTTGAAAGACGTGACCACGGGTGAGACCCTGTGTGATCCGTCGGCTATCGTGATGTTGGAGCGCATGGTGTTCCCGGAGCCCGTGATCACCCAGGCCGTCGAGCCGAAAACCAAGGTTGACCAGGAGAAAATGGGCATCGCCTTGCAGCGCCTGGCCCAGGAAGACCCGTCTTTCCGCGTCAAGACCGACGAAGAATCTGGCCAGACGCTGATTGCCGGCATGGGCGAGTTGCACCTTGAGATCATCGTGGACCGCATGAAGCGCGAGTTCGGTGTGGAGGCCAACGTGGGCAAACCGCAGGTGGCCTACCGCGAAACCATCCGCAAGACCATCGAAGACGCTGAAGGCAAGTTTGTGCGGCAGTCCGGTGGCAAGGGCCAATATGGCCACGTAGTGCTCAAGATTGAGCCCAACACACCCGGAAAAGGCATTGAGTTTGTCGACGCCATCAAAGGTGGCGTTGTGCCACGCGAGTACATTCCCGCGGTTGAAAAAGGCATCAACGAAGCCGTTACGCAGGGCGTGCTGGCCGGTTACCCGGTGGTAGACGTGAAAGTCACGCTGCACTTCGGCTCCTACCACGACGTGGACTCGAACGAGTTGGCGTTCAAGATGGCGGCGATTTTCGGCTTCAAGGAAGGTTGCCGAAAGGCCAACCCGGTCATTCTTGAGCCGATGATGGCGGTCGAGGTGGAAACACCTGAAGACTACGCCGGCAACGTGATGGGCGACTTGTCCAGCCGTCGCGGCATGGTGCAAGGCATGGAAGACATGGTCGGCGGCGGCAAGGCCATCAAGGCTGAAGTGCCGCTCTCGGAAATGTTTGGCTACTCAACCACGCTGCGTTCCATGAGTCAGGGCCGCGCCACCTACACGATGGAATTCAAGCACTACACGGAAGCCCCGCGCAATGTGTCTGAAGCCATCATGGCAGCGCGCGCAAAGTAAAGGCCGCGCCAGGAAGAAGTACTAGTCTGCGATCACACACCCCGCTGTGCCCGTGCGGTGGGACTCGTGATGTGATGCAGACGTAAAACCACTACACGGGCATTGCTCTTTTTAAGGAATTGAAAAATGGGAAAAGAAAAGTTTGCACGCACCAAGCCGCACATGAACGTCGGCACCATTGGCCACGTTGACCACGGCAAGACCACGCTGACCGCCGCCATCACCACCGTGCTGGCCGCCAAGTTCGGTGGTCTGGCCAAGGCCTAC
>JANNMM010000141.1:0-22404 GCA_031397915.1 Rhodoferax sp.
GTAGGCCTTGGCCAGACCACCGAACTTGGCGGCCAGCACGGTGGTGATGGCGGCGGTCAGCGTGGTCTTGCCGTGGTCAACGTGGCCAATGGTGCCGACGTTCATGTGCGGCTTGGTGCGTGCAAACTTTTCTTTTCCCATATCAAAATCTCTTTCAAATTCCGAAAACTAGCTGGTTCAACCGATTGTCAAAACTGGTGCCCATTCCGGGAATCGGACCCGGGACCTCTCCCTTACCAAGGGAGTGCTCTGCCACTGAGCCAAATGGGCTTTTCTTTGTCAAAACACTGTGACTCTTCGTTGCACCGCCTTGCCGTGCCAGTGCACTGGCGGCGTTGGCACGCCTCAATTCACAGCGTTTTGACAAAGAAAATCGTCGAACTCACTTACGCTTCTCAATACCAAATACAGAGAACAAAAACCTTCAACTTCCAACTGGAGCGGGGTAGGAGAATCGAACTCCTCGCTTTAGCTTGGAAGGCTAAGGTATTGCCACTATACGAACCCCGCACGGGAAATGACTTCAACACTTTCTACACTGGTGGAGAGGGCTGGATTCGAACCAGCGTACTCGTTAGAGGGCAGATTTACAGTCTGCTGCCATTAACCACTCGGCCACCTCTCCTTTAGTGAACCTTGGATTATGCCATGGAAAACGGGCTGACGTAAAGGCCACGTCGCCAACTTGGGGCCCTACTGCGACCCTACCAGGCTACCGGCGCGAGGCCGTTTTGCTGCAAATGCGCGTTGGCCAATCCGAAATGCCCGCACCCCAAAAATGGGATCGGTCGCCGCAGGGCCGAGAGCGGCGATGGATGGTTGGCGCAAAGCACCAAATGCCGCTTGCCAGGCGCCGCCAGCAGGGCCTGTTTGGCCTGGGCGTGTGCACCCCACAACAGAAACACAACACAGTCCTGCGTGGCGCAAACGGTCTGGATAATTTCGTCAGTGAGCACTTCCCAACCCTGTTTCGCATGGCTGGCGGGCGCGCCGTCTTCCACCGTCAGACAGGTGTTGAGCAGCAACACGCCTTGCTGCGCCCAACGTTCGAGCGAGCCGTCAGTTGGCTGGGTGTTCGACACTGCGAGCACTGACTGCGCGGCATCCCGCTTGATTTCCTTCTGGACATTGCGCAAGGAAGGCGGAATACGCACGCCCGGCGGGACCGAAAACGCCAGGCCGTTCGCCTGCCCCGCGCCGTGGTACGGGTCTTGCCCCAGGATCACCACCTTCACCGAGTGCAGCGGCGTGAGCGCCAGCGCGCGAAACGGTTGCGGCGGGTAAATCACTGCGCCCTGCGCGATGCGGCTGCTTACAAATTGGCCCAATTTGCGCGCCGTTTCGCCGGCCAAAAACCGCGCCAAAGGCGGCTGCCAATCCGGCGCAACGGCCCATTCGCAGGGTTGCCATTGGTTCAGTTGCACCAACGGGTTTTGAAATTTATTATCCTCAAACAATTCGACGTTATTTTTACACATGAAGTCACAAATTTATTCAATTTATTGCTATTATTTTATTCAATAATTTCATGCATATTTTATATTAAGATTAATACTACACGTATTTATTCATAGCGAGACCATCCCGTCAAAGAAACATGGCCGCCAGCGCTGTGCCCGGGTCTTCGGCGCGCATGAAGGCTTCGCCGACCAAAAACGCGTTCACACCCGCAACGCCCATGCGCAACACGTCGTCTCGGGTGAGGATGCCGCTTTCTGTCACGACGATTCGCTGGCCGTCGCCCAAACCAGGCAAGTCCTTCACGAGTTGCAGCGTTGTCTCGAGGGACACCTCAAAGGTCTTCAAGTTGCGGTTGTTGATGCCAAACAGCGGCGTTTTGAGCTTCAAGGCGCGTTCAGCCTCGGCGCGGTCATGCACCTCAACCAGCACCGCCATGTCGAGCGAGCGCGCCACCGCTTCCAGATCGGCCATCTGCGCGTCGTCCAGGCAGGCGGCGATGAGCAAAATGCAGTCGGCGCCCATCGCGCGGGATTCGTATATTTGGTAAGCGTCGACCATGAAATCCTTGCGCAACACCGGCAACTGGCAAGAGGCGCGCGCCTGTTTCAGATAATCCGGCTGACCCTGGAAAAACTGGCGGTCGGTCAACACCGAGAGGCAAGCCGCGCCGTTTTCCGCATAACTTTGCGCGATGTCGGCCGGGATGAAATCCTCGCGGATCACCCCTTTTGATGGGCTGGCTTTCTTGATTTCAGCGATCACTGCGGGTTTGCCGCCTTTGACTTTGGCGCGCAGCGCGCCTACAAAATCACGCGTGAGCACGCGCGATTCAGCGTCTTCCCGCATCGCCGCGAGCGGCATTTTGTGCATCGCTGCCGCGATTTCTTCGCGTTTGACGGCGATGATTTTGTCCAGAATATCACTCATGGCTTCATGCCTTCAGTTGTTGAGACAAGGCAGCCAGCTGGTCAAGCTTGGCCCGGGCCGCGCCCGATTCAATCGCTGCCCGCGCCTTGCCGATGCCCGCCTGGATCGAACCCACCACATTCGCCGCGTACAGGGCCGCTCCGGCGTTCAAAACCACGATGTCTTTGGGCGCCCCGCCCACGTTGTCCATCACCCCCATCAGCATGGCTTTGGACTGCTCGGGTGTCTCCACCCGCAGCGCGCGGTTGCTGGTCATGGCCAGGCCGAAGTCTTCGGGGTGGATTTCATACTCGGTGATTTCGCCGTTTTTCAGCTCGCCAACCATGGTGGCCGCACCGAGGCTGATTTCATCCATGCCGTCGCGGCCATAGACCACCAGCGCATGCTCGGTGCCCAGCCGCTGCAGCGCGCGCACCTGGATGCCGACCAGGTCGGAGTGGAAGACACCCATCAAAATGTTAGGCGCAGAAGCCGGGTTGGTGAGTGGCCCCAGGATGTTGAAGATGGTGCGCACCCCCAGCTCCTTGCGGATGGGCGCCACGTTTTTCATCGCCGGGTGGTGGTTCGGCGCGAACATGAAGCCCACACCCACCTCGGCGATGCAGCGGGCAATCTGCTCGGGTGTGAGGTTGATGTGGACGCCCAGCGCCTCCATCACGTCGGCGCTGCCGCTTTTGCTGCTGACACTGCGGCCACCGTGTTTGCTCACCTTGGCGCCCGCCGCTGCCGCCACAAACATCGCGCAGGTCGAGATGTTGAAGGTGTGCGAACCATCGCCGCCGGTACCCACGATGTCCACCAGATGGGTTTTGTCGGCCACATGCACCTTGGTGGAGAACTCACGCATCACCTGCGCCGCTGCCGTGATCTCGCCGATGGTCTCTTTCTTCACACGCAGGCCCGTGATGAGCGCCGCCATCATCACCGGCGAGAGCTCGCCGGCCATGATCTGGCGCACCACGTGCAGCATCTCGTCGTGGAAGATTTCGCGGTGCTCGATGGTGCGCAAGAGCGCTTCCTGCGGGCTGATTTTGTGGGCGTTGGCAGCGGTATGGGGCATGGCACTCCTGGTCTGGCTGGATGTGTAGGGCGCTTGAGAATGCGGTTCGGGCAGCTAAGCCTTGAAGAATTCCCGGACTGCGGCGATGGCGCGGTCCACGCCCGCCGCATCGACGTCCAGGTGCGTCACGAAACGCAGTTTGTACAGGCCCAGCACCAGGACGCCGCGCGCCTTCAGGAAGGGCAAGAACTCGGCGGCGCGCGTCTTGGCGGGGCCCACCAGCTCCACAAACACCATGTTGGTTTGCGCTGGGGCGACCGCCAGACCCTCAATACCTTGCAGGCCGGCCGCGAAAGCCTGGGCGTTGGCGTGGTCGTCGGCGAGGCGTCGCACGTCGTGGTCCAGCGCATAGAGGCCCGCCGCTGCCAGCACACCGGCCTGGCGCATGCCGCCACCGGCCATCTTGCGGATGCGGTGCGCCTTTGCGATGAGCGCGCGCGAGCCGCACAGCACCGAGCCCACAGGCGCACCGAGGCCTTTGCTCAGACAAATCGAGACGGAATCAAAACATTGCGCGATCTGCTTTGCTTCGGCATACGGATCAGATTTTTTGGCAGCCGCCTGAGCCACTGCGGCGTTGAACAGGCGCGCACCGTCCAGGTGGGTGTTGAGGCCGCGCGACGTGGCCAGTTGCGTCGCCTGCTGCACGTATTCAAACGGCAGCACCTTGCCACCGATGGTGTTCTCCAGGGCGAGCAGGCGCGTGATGGCGAAATGCGCGTCGTCGGGTTTGATGTTGGCTTCGATCTGCGAGAGCAGCAAGGTGCCGTCGGGCTGGTTGTCGAGGGGCTGCGGTTGCACGCTGCCAAACACCGCCGCGCCGCCGCCTTCCATGCGGTAACAGTGCGCCATTTGCCCCACGATGTATTCTTCGCCGCGCTGGCAGTGCGAGACGATCGCGCAGAAGTTGCTCATGGTGCCGGTGGGCACGAAGAGCGCGGCTTCAAAACCGAGCATCGCCGCGAGCTTGTCTTGCAGGGCGTTGACGGTCGGGTCGTCGCCAAAGACGTCGTCGCCCACGGGCGCGGCCATCATCGCCTCGCGCATGGCGGGCGTGGGGCGGGTGACGGTGTCGCTGCGCAGGTCAATGAAGTTTGTCATGACGGTATTAATTAACTTCCATGTTAACTTTTTGACGAAAACGGTCAGAAAACCAGATTTTCAAGCTTTCTCGGCCTTCAAGTCACGAATAATATGCGCTTTATGCTATATTATTAATAGCATCAATCCAGAAAGTTTTTCAACATGGCGTGGCCGTGTTCGGTGAGGATCGACTCGGGGTGGAACTGCACACCCTCAATTCTGAAGGCATCCGCAAAACCCCGGTGGCGCACGCCCATGATCTCGCCGTCGTCGGTCCAGGCGGTGACCTCCAGATCAACCGGACAGCTCGCGCGCTCGATAGCCAAGGAGTGGTAACGGTTCACCGTGAATTTTTCGGGCAGGCCAGCAAACACGCCCGCTTGCGTTGTGGTGATCACGCTGGTCTTGCCGTGCATGAGCGCCTGCGCGCGAACGATCTTTCCGCCGAACGCCGCGCCAATGCTCTGGTGCCCAAGGCACACGCCCAGAATCGGCAATTTGCCAGCGAAATGCGTGATCGCAGCGACTGAAATGCCCGCTTCGTTGGGCGTGCAAGGTCCGGGCGATACGACCAGGCGGTCTGGCGCGCGTTCGGCGATGCCGGCCACGGTGATTTCGTCATTGCGGAATACCTCCACCTGGGCCCCCAATTCACCGAAATACTGGACGATGTTGTAGGTGAAGCTGTCGTAGTTGTCGATCATCAAGAGTTTCATGACGTTCACTCCAGCCCTTCTTCAACCAGCTCTGCGGCCCTTAACAACGCCCGCGCCTTGGCTTCGGTCTCTTTCCACTCCAGTTCGGGCACCGAGTCGGCGACCACGCCGGCAGCAGCCTGTACATACAACATGTCGTCCTTGATGATGCCGGTTCGGATCGCGATGGCCACGTCCATGTCGCCCGCAAAACTCAAATAACCGCAGGCGCCGCCGTAGATGCCGCGTTTGGTGATCTCCAGCTGGTCGATCAGCTCCATCGCGTGCACCTTTGGCGCGCCAGTGAGGGTGCCCGCCGGAAAGGTGGCCTTGAGCACGTCCATGTTGCCCAGCCGCTGACCGTTCGGGCCATCGACGAGGACGCCTTCGACGTTGCTCACAATGTGCATCACGTGGCTGTAACGCTCGACCTGGAAGGCGTCGGTCACCTTCACGCTGCCGGTTTTGGCGATGCGTCCGATATCGTTGCGCGCCAAGTCGATCAGCATCACGTGTTCGGCGCGTTCTTTCGGGTCGGCGACGAGTTCCTGTTCGACCTGCTGGTCGATTTCAACCGTAGCGCCTCTGGGTCGCGTCCCTGCGAGTGGCCGGATCGTGATCTTCTGCTGAAATATGACCCCCACGCTTGTCACTTCGTGTACTGCGCTGCCCCCCGCGGGGGCCGTGCCTTGCTTGGGGCGGCCCGGCGCAGCGGCCTCTACCGCCTCCTGCCACACCAGAATCTCCGGCGAAGCCCCCACCACATGGAAATCGCCAAAGTGGTAGTAATACATGTAGGGGCTGGGGTTCAGGGAACGCAGCGCGCGGTACAGGCTCAGTGGCGACTCGGTGTAACGCTTCTTGATGCGCTGGCCGACCTGCACCTGCATGAAGTCGCCACCTTCGATCAAGGCCTTGGCGCGCTCCACGGCCTTGATGTAATCGGCCTTGGCAAAGTCACGTTCGGCCGGATGGCTCTGGCTGGGTTTAACGACGGGCGCACTGACCGAATACTTGAGCTTGTCCTTCAGCTCGCGCAGGCGTTTTTTGGCGTTGCTGTAGGCTTCGCCCTGCTTCGGGTCGGCGTAGACGATGAGGTACAACTTGCCCGAAAGGTTGTCGATCACGGCCAGCTCTTCACACTGCAGCAGCAGGATGTCGGGGCAACCCAGCGTGTCGGGCGGGCAGGATTTTTCCAGCTTTTTCTCGATGTAACGTACCGCGTCATAGCCGAAATAACCCGCCAGGCCGCCGCAAAAACGCGGCAACCCTGGCCGCAACGCCACTTTGAAGCGGCTTTGGTATTCGGCGATGAAGTCCAGCGGGTTCACCCTGGAGGTTTCGACCACCACGCCGTCGGTGACCACTTCGGTGACGGCCTCTGCACCAAAACCCCGCGCGCGCACCAGTGTGCGGGCCGGCAGGCCGATGAAGCTGTATCGGCCGAAACGTTCGCCGCCCACCACCGATTCGAGCAGGAAGGAATACTTTCCGCTGTTGGACGAAAACGCCAGCTTCAGATAAAGAGACAGCGGTGTTTCAAGGTCGGCAAAAGCCTCCGCCATCAGCGGAATGCGGTTGAAACCCTGCGCGCTGAGGGATTTGAATTCAAGTTCGGAAATCATGGGTTGAGCCTTTTTGCTCCCCTCGGCCAGCCAAGGGTGTTCATTCAATTCATTGCCTCAAGACTGAGGCGCGAAGCACGTTGGCTTGGGCGCTAGTGGCGCCAATCAACGGCGGTCAACGGATGGCTGGCGCCAGGGCCAGGCTCCCCGGTCGCCCAAACCTGTGTTGATGTTGCGGTGAATGAACATGCGCGCAAGTGTAGCAAAGCCGCTTCGAAGCGTGAAATTGATTTTGCTTTTCCCCGGCCTTCGCCTATATTGGCGCCTGCCAGTTTCAACAACCAGAGTAGGGAGCCCGTGATGAAGCGTTTGCAAGGTTTGGCGTTTGCGGTGGTTTTTTGTGTTTTGGGGAGCAGCGTGTTCGCGGCAACCCAGGAGATCAGTGGCGTCAAGGTGGAAGACAGCGCAGAAGTGCGCGGCGCCAAGTTGCCGCTCAATGGTGCTGGCATTCGTTACAAAGGGCCGTTCAAGGTCTATGTGGCGGGCCTATACGCAGGGAAGAAGGCATCAACTCTCGACGAATTGGTGAACCAGCCCGGCCCCAAGCGCATGCAGATCACGATGGTACGGGACATTGAGGCCAACGAGTTTGGCAAACTGCTCACGCGCGGTATGGAAGACAACACCAGCAAGGCCGAAATGTCGAAACTGGTGCCGGGCCTTCTCAAAATGGGCCAGCTTTTCTCGGAGCACAAAAAGCTGGTGGCGGGTGACAGCTTCTCGATCGACTGGATCCCCGGCGTGGGCAGCATGGTCAACATCAAGGGCAAGCCCCAGGTGGAACCGTTCAAGGAGCCCGAGTTTTACAAGGCCTTGATGGGCATCTGGCTCGGCCCCGTACCAGCCGACTTCAAATTGAAAGACGCGCTGCTCGGCGTTTGAGCAGGAGCCGCAGCCTCAGCTCAGCGCACCGTCACTTCGACGCGGCGGTTGCGTGGCTCGGGCGTGTTGTCTGCGGTGGGCACCAGCAGGTTTTTCTCGCCGTGTGACTCGACCAGCACATTGCGCGAATCGAGTTTGGCGCCCCCAAACAGCGTTGCCACATAACGCGCCCGCTCCAGCCCCAGGCGCACGTTGGCGTCGGGCTCACCGGTGGTGTCGGTGTGGCCGATGATGGAGATGTCGGGCACCGGCCGCGCGGCGATTTCAGCCAGCACCCGGGTGACGTCAGCCTCTGACTCGGGTGCCAGGCGCGCGCCACCGGGCAGGAAATAGAGCAGAAAACTCACCGGTTTGGGCGGCCGCGCGTCCAGCGCCGCGCCAAAGTCCCGGGCGATCGTTGCCCGGTTGACTTCAAAGGTCTGGCCCGGTGGACCCGCCAGTCGGCTGGCCTGGCCCGCCTTGTTCAGGGTTGTGGTGCCGTCGCGGGTGCTCAGCCGCACCTGGCCCGTGCTGCCGTCACTGTTGTTCAGCAACACGAGGTAGGAAGGCGAAGGTGCGATGGCCGGCGTCGAAGTCGAAGTCGGGGCCCTGGTGGCGCAGCCGGAGAGCACCACTGCAACGAAACCAGCCGCAATGGCCCATGAAAGCCGCTTCATGATTTTTCTTGCGCCACCAGCAGCAGGAACTCGGTGCCACGCACGCCAACCACACCGGTGGGAATCCGTATCGCCACCGCATCCGGTTTGAGCCTCGCAATGATGCCGGAGACATATTGCAAAGTGCCCTTGACCAGCCGTGCGCTGAGTTTCAGGTCACCTTTGCCCGGGGCATACAGGTATTCGTCGACCACAAACTCGGTGTTGGGGCCAAATGACATGAGGGTGTTGTCGCGCAGGGTTACGCCCATTCGCCCGTTTTGGCCGGTTTTGACCACGAACCCGGTTTGCAGGGGCATGCCCGCCTGTGCCCGGATGCTCTTGCCGTCGACCACGATGAATGCATCGTTGCCGACGGTCTTGACAAATCCGATCAAACCGTCCTGCGCGAGGGCCGCCGGGCTGGCGGCCACCAGCACGGTCCACGCGGCGCCTGCCACAAAACCCGCCACGCGTGGGATGGGCCCGAGCCGGGGAGTCCATGCTGAAGTCGTCATGCGATGCGTCCTGATGCTGCAAATCGGCCATTGTGGGGCATGGCAGGCCCCCGAAACCGTAACAAATTAACGCCCCTTGGACAGTTCTGCCCGCATCGCGGCCACGACCGCCGTGTAATCGGTGTTGCCAAAGATGGCGCTGCCCGCCACAAAGGTGTCGGCCCCGGCGTCCGCCACCTGGCGGATGTTGCTGGTTTTGATGCCGCCATCAACTTCCAGCCGGATCGCTTTGCCAGAGGCTTCGATGCGCTTTCGTACCGCCTCGATCTTGCGCAGTGCCGAATCGATGAAGCTCTGGCCCCCGAACCCCGGGTTGACGCTCATGATGAGGATCAGGTCGAGGTCCTCAATCGTCCAGTCCAGCACGTCCAGCGGCTCGGCCGGGATGAACGCCAGCCCCGCCTTGCAGCCGGCTGCGCGGATGTTCTGGACGCTGCGGTGCACGTGGCTGCTGGCGTCCGGGTGGAAACTGATGAAATCCGCACCAGCCTGTGCAAACGCACTGGCCAGCGCATCAACCGGCTGGACCATCAAGTGCACGTCAATCGGCACCGCCACACCGGCGGCGGTTTTGGCGTGCGGTTTGAGGGCGCTGCAGATCATCGGGCCAAAGGTGAGGTTGGGCACGTAGTGGTTGTCCATCACGTCGAAATGGATCCAGTCGGCGCCGGCGGCGATGACGTCTGTGACTTCCTGGCCCAAGCGGGCAAAGTCCGCAGCGAGGATCGACGGGGAAACAAAAAAGGGCAGGCGGGAGGGGTTCATGGGGGCATTTTCGCAGGTCGGCGCGGCTCAAAAATTCAGGGGTAGCATTGCGCCATGCCCAAGTACCAATTCAAAGTGGAGGTGCAGCCGCACTTCCTCATGGAACAGTCTGCCCCCGACCAGGGCCTGTTTGTTTTCGCCTACGCCATCAAGATCCGCAACACCGGCAGCGTGGCCGCCCAGCTCATTTCGCGCACCTGGAATGTCAACGACGCCAGCGGAAACACCGAGAAAGTGCGGGGCCTGGGCGTGGTGGGCCACCAGCCGCTGCTCAAGCCCGGCGAAACATTTGAATACACCAGCGGCACGCGCCTGCGCACGCCCACCGGTACCATGCACGGCAGTTATTTCTGTGTCGCCGAAGATGGCGAAAAATTCGATGTGGACATTCCGATGTTTGTGCTGGACGCACTGAGCGCGGGTGGCGCTCGCACGCTGCATTGATCGCCAGCATGTTGCCGCCCGCCCATCCGGCCCCGGAGCCCGCCGGCCTGCTGGGCACACTGGATCCGCAGGCTGGCCTGATCGAGCGGCACCTGTGGTTGGTGCGTTTTATGGCCTGGGTCCGTGGTGATGGCACCTCGGCACCGGCGTCGGTGGCGCGCCTGGCCCAGTTCGTCGACCTGGCACTGGCCGACCCGGCCACCGCTTTGCGTGTGCAGGTGGCCTGGCAGACACTCCTGACCACCATCGACGGCACGACCCTGCTGGCCGACTTCGGCTTTGCCTCGCGCAGTGCCTTCGTGAGTGAATTCGCTGAACGCCTGCGCCTGAAAATCTTGCCTGCCACACCCGAAACGGTGGACGCCTCGGAGCTGTTTTCTCTGGCGCTCTCGCAGGCTTTTGACGCGCAATGGCTGGCTGCACTGGACGACGCGCTGCTGGCGCGCCTGGCGACATTGTTGGCAGCGCCGCCCGGCGAAGGCGTCACACTGTGGCAACACACGCTGCTGGAAGCTATCACGTTTTGCACCAGCCAGATCCGCGCGTCCGGTTTCGCGCCCGAGCTGCGTCTGCGCATGAGCACTGCAGCGCGTGAATCCGAGCCGTTTCACGCCCTGGCGGCCGACTTCGACACGGTGCGTGCCGCCTTCACGGCGAGTCTGGAGCGGGGCGCATCGCGCGATGCACTGGATGCCGCCGTGCAGCAGTTCCGCGAACGGCTGGAACAGTGCCGCCACGGCGCCTCCACCGTCTACAGCCACCTCGATGAACACGGCATCTCGGTCAACCTGGTGTTTCGCCTGCGCCAGCTGCGCGAGCGCGTGTTGCGCATCCGTGCCTTGCTCGATTGCCTGCAAGGCACCAACCCGCCGGCCAGCACGGCGCGGCTGCTGGCGCACCTGGTGCAGGTGGGGCGCGAGCGGCGCAGCCTGCGCGCGCTGGTGGCGTCCAACTCGTCCCTGCTGGCGGCCAAGGTGGCTGAACGCAGCTCGGAGACTGGCGAGCAGTACATCACCCGCACGCGCGGGCAATACCGCGACATGTTGCGCCGCGCGGCCGGCGGCGGCGCCCTGACGGCCCTCACCACCGGCCTGAAGTTCCTGGTGATAGCGATCGGGCTGTCGCAGTTCTGGAACGGCTTCTGGTCGGGCTTTGTCTACGCCGGCAGTTTCATCGCCATCCAGCTGTTGCACTGCACACTGGCCACCAAACAGCCGGCCATGACGGCCCCTGCGATGGCCGCCAAACTCAAGGACCTCAGCGAGCCGCTGGCGATGGCCGGTTTTGTCGACGAGGTGGCCAACCTGGTGCGCTCGCAGGTCGCCGCCGTGCTGGGCAATGTGGGGGTGGTGTTTCCACTGGTGCTGCTGCTGTCGGCGGTGATCCAGCTGGCCTCGGGTTCGCCGATGATCGGCCCTGAAGATGCCGCACACGTGTTCGAGTCGCTCACGCTGCTCGGGCCCACGCTGGTTTTTGCCGCTTTCACGGGCGTGTTGCTATTTGCCGCAAGCATTATCGCGGGCTGGGCAGAAAACTGGTTTGTCGTGCAGCGGCTGCATTCGGCCATGCGTTACAACCCGCGCATCACCGCGTTTTTGGGCACCGAACGCGCCGCGCGCTGGGCCCACTTCATGCGCGACAAGATCTCTGGCCTCGCGTCAAACATTTCCCTGGGGTTCATGCTGGGCCTGATTCCGGCGTTTGGTGCTTTTTTCGGCCTGGGCCTGGAGGTGCGCCACGTTACGCTTTCGGCCGGGCAACTGGCGGCAGCCTGCGCGGCGATGGGTTGGGATGTCGTGCGCGAAAGCGCCTTCTGGTGGTGTGTGGCGGCGATACCGCTGATCGGCGCAGCCAACCTCGTGGTGAGTTTCTACCTCGCGTTCCAGCTTGCGTTGCGGGGCCCATAACGTCGGCCGGCTCGACCACGCGCGCATCACAGCAGCGATCCGCTGGCGCTGGCGCACGGCACCCCAGAGTTTCTTCTGGCCGGTGAAGGAAAGCCCGGACAATGTCGCCAAAACCAGTTGATGAACAGGCACAGGGCCATGGGTGAATTCGACCTGATCGCGCGTTATTTCAAGCGGCCCGGCCGCCAGGCGGCGCGCGACTGCCTGGTGGGCCTTGGCATTGGCGACGACTGCGCGCTGTTGCAGCCACGCACCGGCACCCAAATCGCCATCTCCACCGACATGCTGGTGGAGGGGCGGCATTTTTTTCCGGATGTCGACCCCGAAGCGCTGGGCCACAAAGCCCTGGCCGTCAACCTGAGTGACCTCGCCGCCTGTGGTGCGCGCCCGCTGGCCTTCACGCTGGCGCTGGCCCTGCCCGAGGCTAACGAAGCTTGGCTCGCCGCCTTCTCACGTGGACTCTTCTCTCTGGCGGACCACCACGGCTGTGAACTCGTGGGTGGCGACACCACACGCGGCCCGCTGAACATCTGCATCACCGTTTTTGGTGAAGTGCCGCTGCAAAACGGCGCGTCAACAGCCCTCTTGCGCAGCGGCGCCCGCACGGGTGACGATGTGTATGTGAGCGGCCACCTGGGCGATGCGCGCCTGGCGCTGGAGCTGCTGCGCGGCACACTCCAGGCGCCCGAGGTGGTGCTGCTGCAGGCGCGTGCGCGGCTGGAGCGCCCGACCCCGCGTGTGGCGCTCGGGCAGGCGCTTCGCGGCATCGCCAGCAGCGCCATCGACGTGAGTGACGGCCTCTTGGGCGACCTCGCGCATGTACTCAAAGCGTCAGGCGTGGGGGCGACGCTTCAAACCGCCCTGGCGCTGGCGCGGCTCCACGCCGACCCAGCCCGCTTGACGAATTCGGCCGCAAACTCCGTACCGCTCTCAATGCCACAACTGCTGGCGCTGGTGCTGGCTGGCGGTGACGACTACGAGCTGGCGTTCACCGCGCCATTCCGTGCGCGCGACGCCGTGCAGGCGGCTGCCTCATCCGCCCAAACGACGGTGACACGCATCGGCCAGATTGACGCCGAACCCGGCCTGCGCCTGCTGGATGCCAGTGGCGCGCCGGTGCTGAACCACTTCGCTTCGTTTGACCATTTCAGTTGAAGCGTCATGGCCATTTGCACATCAATCCGCAAATTTTCCACCATAATTAATATGAGTATTAACAAATGACATCGATTTCATCAATAATTAACATTCATGTTAATTACTGATGCAATTAACCTTCAAAATGTCAGTTTTGACATCTTTTTGCCGCCCAAGTCACGAATTATATGTGTTTATAGCTATGTAATTAATAGCATTCACCATGGCCCTTGACCCTCTCCTGCCCGCCCGCGCACTGCCAATTGCCAGACCGACGTTTGGCTTCCTGTTCGCCCACCCGGCGCACGCCATCGCGCTCGGTCTGGGCGCTGGGCTGTCGCGCAAAGCGCCGGGCACATTGGGCACGTTGTGGGCATGGGTGGCGTTTTTGCTGCTGCAAAATTTCGGTTTGACGCAGGCCCACTGGGCAGCGCTGATTGGCGCGTCTGCCCTGCTCGGCTGGTGGGCGTGCAGTGTCACCGCGCGCGACATGCAGGTGCTGGACCCGGGCAGCATCGTCTGGGACGAGGTTGTCGCTTTCTGGATCGTCTTGTGGCTGGCCATGCCGATGGGCTTTTGGGGCCAGCTTGCCGCGTTTGGCCTGTTCCGTTATTTCGACGCCGCCAAACCCGGCCCGGTGGCCTGGGCCGACGCCCTGTTCCACCATGTCGACCCTTCCATCGACCGCCTGGCCTGGCACAAAGCGGGTTTCGGCATCATGCTGGACGACCTGGTGGCGGCCGCCTGCACACTGCTGGTGATTGCGGTCTGGCGGTTTATTTGAATTGAATGGCGACTGGGAAAAGGAAACGACGATGCCTTCCAACGTTGAGCAACTGGCCCAGTCGCTGCTGAAGCACCAGCTCTTCCTGGCCACTGCCGAGAGCTGCACCGGTGGCCTGATCGCGGCCGCCTGCACCGACCTGGCCGGCTCCAGTGCCTGGTTCGAACGCGGTTTTGTGAGTTATTCCAACGCTGCCAAACACGAGCTGCTGGGTGTTCCCAAAGCGCTGATCGAGCAACACGGCGCAGTCAGCGAAGCGGTAGCCCGCGCCATGGCCACCGGAGCGCTGGAACGCTCCCACGCGCAGGTGGCGGTGGCAGTAACTGGTGTCGCTGGCCCCAGCGGAGGCAGCGATGAAAAACCGGTGGGCACGGTCTGGTTTGGTTTCGCCACACCCGCCGGGGTGGTCACTGAAATGCGCCGCTTTGACGGTGACCGCGCGGCCGTGCGGGGCGCCACGGTGCAACACGCAATCGACCGGCTGGTGGCGCTGGTCGGCTGATCCGCTCTACACCAATACAACGCCGTCGGGGCACAACCCTTCACGCGCGGATGAAGTCCTGCAGCGGCCGTCGCGGCGCCGGCCCCACCGGCAAGGCGTAGCCCAGGCGCGCCCACATCTGCACCGTCTGCCCCGTTGGGGTGGCGCCAGCCAGCGCGTGGATCGCCCGGTAAGTCGCTTGTTGCTCCGGGTACTCCTGCAACGCCTGCGAGAGTGGTTGCATGGCCAGGCCTTGCGCCGTGGCGGCCAGCTGCACACGGGCGTAGGCGCGCCCGGCTTGCACCTGGGTGGCCCGGTCGTTGCCCGCCGTGTTGATCCACAAGAAAGCCGGGGTGGACTGCAGTTTTTCGTCAAAATCCCTGATTTGGCTGGTGGTCACATAGTCGCCGGGCGCGGGTGCCCGGCTGCGGTCAAACAGACCCAGTGCGGCCAGCGCTACCGGCATCGGCTCGGTGAGGGACAAGCCGTCGCGGTGACGGGCGATTTCGCTGCTGCCCACGCGCAACACCTTGTAAGACTCCATGATGGTGCGCGGTGTGGTCAGCTCGATGCGCCAGGCCTCGGAGGCAATTTTGCGGTGCTGCTCGAGGCCCTGCGACTGCGCCGGCCCGACCCCGCCCACCACGATACCCGGGCCCGCCACACTGGCGCTGATGGTGCGCCAGGCCGCCTCAGGCACTGGCCGCACCGCGTTGTAGGTGCCGCGGTGGGTGTGGCGCGCCAGAATGTGCGCAAACAAGGGGTCTTTGGGGATGGTGCTGTCGGGCCGCAGGCGGATACGGGCCACTGGCCGTGTATCGGGTCGGTCGGCGGCAAAAACCCCTTGCGGGAAGAGTTCGATCTCGGCGCGCAGGCCGCGTTCACGCGCAGCCAAGTCGAGCAACTCCAGAAAGGTGCCCTGGCTCATCATGATCTGGCGCGACAGCGGGTCGGTCTCAGGCAAGAGGCGCGCGAGGTCACAAAAAAGCAGGATTTCTCCAGGTGTGCGCAACGCGACGATCCAGGATTGCAGGTTGTGTGAATGCGGCGCCAATATGGCGTAACTGAGCAGCCAGCGGCGCGGGTCGGGGTCAGCGGCAACCTCTGGCCCCGGCCCCTGCCAGGCTTGCACGGCTTGAGCGGGCATGCCGCTGCCACAGCCCGTCAGGATTGAGCTTCCCAGCGTGGCGGCGAGGATGCTGCCACCGCCTGCGATGCGGATCAGGTTTCTGCGTTGCATGCTGCGCTCCTTGTTGCATTCAAACTGTCTGGTGGCCGCATCACGGCGCCTGGCGCCATTGCAAGCCGGCTTCGCGCGGTAATTCGAGCGGGAAGTCGCTCGACAAAGTGTCGAGTGGTATTTGACGCAAATCCTGCAAGGCCGTCTGTGCGGCAACACCCAGAGGCGTGTGCGGCTCCGGCCCGATCAGGGCGGTGAGTTTTTGGTTGGCCAGTGCGTGGGGGGTGTCCCAGAGGTAACGCATCTCCAGCAGCGAAGCCCAGGTGGGAACCAGCGGCGCAGCCATGCGAATGGCCAGCCAGGGCAAGCGGCCAAAGTCCAGCGCCTGTGCCGGCGGCAGCCAGCCTTGCGCCCGGGCAACCGGCGTCAACGCGTCGAGCCACTGCTGGCCGGTGAGGCTGTAGCCGGTAAAGTGCAAATTTTCAAAGAGCGGCAACTCAGCGCGTTTTTGTGCCACGGCGACAAAGCTGCGCGCGAGATCCGGCAAGTAGGCCCAGGCGGTGGGCACGTCCCGATGACCCGGGTAGGTCATGCGCCCCTTTGCAAGTTTGGACGCGATAAACATGTCAAACCAGCTACCGCGGCCCGCGCCGAAAAAGTCCCCCGCGCGGATCACCACCACCGGCACGCCGCTGGCCTGCAGGCGCTGCTCCATGGCGATGCGAATCTGCCCTTTGACGGTGTGCGCGCGCTGCGGCGTGTCTTCCTGCAGCAGCGCCGGCATGTTGGCGCCGAAGTTGTAGACATTGCCCGGTACCATCAATCGGGCCTGCAACGCGCGCGACACGGCGATGGCAGCGTCGGTCATCGGCATCACCTCGTGGCGCCAGGCATTCAGGGTGTAGGCGCTGGGGTTGAGCGCATGCACCACCACCGCAGCGCCTTGCCCCGCGCGGGCCAGCGCCGCGGAGTCAAACAGGTCGATGCCGAGCCACTCGATGCCAGCCTGTGCCGCTGCCGCCGGGACCGCCGCTCCGGGCCGGGTTTGGCCCAACACGCGCCAGCCCGCCCGGCGAAACGCCAGCGCCGTGGCCAGCCCAAACCGGCCGCGTGCGCCCAATACCAATACGGTTGATTCCACGTTTGTTTGCAGGCTTGATGCCATGATGGCTCCTTCAGAATGTTGTCACGGGGTTGATCGATGGCGCCTATTGTGGAAACATGCCGCCGTCTACACAATTGCATATTTTTGCTTACCAGTTATTCAACTTTGAATACCAAAAGGAAACCATGCCAACATGACAACTGCAATGCACACCGGTTTTGACTGGGGCCTGGTGCGCCCGTTCCTGGCGGCTCTTGAAGCCGGCAGCCTGCTGGGCGCCGCGCGCACACTCGGCACCAGCCAGCCCACCCTGGGACGGCAAATCGCGCTGCTGGAATCCCAGCTCGGTCTGGTGTTGTTCGAGCGCACCGGGCGCGGCCTGGTGGCTACGGCGTTTGCCCTGCAGCTGGCCGATTCGGCCCGCGCCATGGAAGCCGGCGCCCTGCAATTGGCCCGGCAGGTGACGGGTTCGCAAAAAAGCGTCAGTGGCACGGTGCGCATCACCGCCAGCCAGCCGGTGGCCTGTTACCTCATGCCGCCGATTCTTGCGGCGATGCGGCGCGAATTGCCCGAGATCCAGGTCGAACTCGAAGCCAGCAACGGCGTGAGCAACCTGCTGCGCCGCGAGGCCGACATCGCCCTGCGCATGGTGCGCCCCGACCAGGCCACCCTGGTGGCCAAAAAGCTCGGCCGCGTGCCGGTGGGTGCCTACGCCTCGCGCGACTACCTCGCACGGCGCGGCACGCCACGTGTGCCCACCGATCTGCTCGCGCATGAGCTGATTGGTTATGACAAGGTCGACGACATCCTGCGCGGCTTTCGCAACTTTGGCCAAAACGTGACGCGCGAAGCCTTTGCCCTGCGCAGCGACGACCTGCTGGTGCACTGGCAGGCCGTGCGCGCGGGCCTGGGCATCGGTTTTCTGGCCGACTATCAGGTGCGCGCAGACCCCAACGTGCAGCGCGTGCTGCCGGCCCTTGTGCTGCCCGAGTTGCCGATGTGGCTGGCCGTGCATCGCGAGATCCGCACCAACTCACGCATCCGCGCGGTGTTTGATTTTCTGGCGGACCACGTGCCCCGGTCGCTTTGAATCAGAAAATCAACGCGGCTCAGCCCGCGCCGTGGCACTTCTTGTATTTTTTGCCACTGCCGCAGGGGCAGGGGTCGTTGCGGCCCGGGGTGGGCGCCTTGTGCACGGTTTCGACGCGCGGGCCGATGTTGCGCCACATCTCGCGCAGGTCGTACACCGCCCAGATCGCGTCGGCAAAAGCGGCGATGCGCTGCTCACTCACGCTGGGCGGGCCGTCTTCGTCAAACACAGAAACCACCGGCGGGTCGGTGTCGTCTTCGGTCATCTGAACGATGGCGCCGAGTGATTCGTCCAGCACCTTGGCCGAGTCTTTGTCGCGCGGCGGCGCCCACGCATCGGGCCAATTCTCCACCGCGTACATGAAGCCCAGCGCCCACACCTGGCCGTAGGCGGGCAGCGTTTCGCCCGGTACCTCGTTGCGCTCTTCGGGTGGCAATTGCGCCACGGCGCCGCGCACATCGAGCACCTCGGGGTGGTAGGCCGCGTCGTCTGCGAGGTTGTCGGCGGGGGTGTCCAGCGCGGCGGCAACCTCACTCCAGCGCCGCTGCCACAGCGCGCTGAAACGCGGCGGTACGGCATCGGGTGCGGTGCCAGGTTCGACGTCCAGCAGCACGGCGAAGTAGTCGTCGGCAGGAATCGCTTCGCGG
The DNA here is from genome assembly GCA_031397915.1 of Rhodoferax sp. Lineage (GTDB taxonomy): Bacteria > Pseudomonadota > Gammaproteobacteria > Burkholderiales > Burkholderiaceae_C > JANYCG01. The sequence goes on from JANNMM010000141.1 coordinate 18,427, forward strand.
CAACACACCAGGGCCGCCATGAAGCCTTCGCAGAACTCCCACTGAGGGGTTTCGTCCTGGCGCTTCCGGAGATCGTCCAAAATGGCGTCCAGCTCGTCAAAATCAGCGGGGTCCAGGGGCAAGGTCATGACGCCATTCTCGGCGACTGTTCCTCTGCTGGTAGGGTGCGGGCTCTTTTACTTTCCCTGGCGCCTGTACCTTGCACCTTTTACCCACCATGACAAAAATTCCCGATTCCGCCCTGCCGATCCGTTACAGCGGCTTTGTGATGTGCATTGTGGGCGCGCTGCTGTGCACGTTTACCTGGGTCGGTTTTGGCACTGGCGGTCTGCTGGCGTTGACGTTTGCCGGACTGACCGCGCTGGGCGTGTATGACCTGCGCCAGACCAAACGCTCCATCTTGCGCAACTACCCGGTGATCGGCCACCTGCGCTTCCTGATGGAGTACATCCGCCCGGAGATCCGCCAGTATTTCATCGAGGCTGACAACGACGCCATGCCGTTTTCGCGCTCGCAACGCTCCCTGGTTTACCAGCGCGCCAAGGGTGAGCCCGACAAACGCCCGTTTGGCACCCAGCTGGACGTGCACGCCCCGGGTTACGAGTGGATCAACCACTCGATGACGCCGACGCGCCTGGCCAGCCACGATTTCCGTATCTGGATTGGCGGCGAGCCGGGCTTCGTGCCCGAAGGCGCCAGCGCCTGCACGCAACCGTATTACGCCAGCATCTTCAACATCTCGGCCATGAGTTTCGGCGCCTTGAGCGCCAACGCCATCCTGGCGCTGAACCAGGGCGCCCAACGCGGCGGCTTCGCGCATGACACCGGTGAAGGCTCGATCTCGCAACACCACCGCGTGCACGGCGGCGATTTGATCTGGGAAGTGGCCTCGGGTTATTTTGGTTGCCGCAACGACGACGGCAGCTTCAGCGCCGACAAATTCGCCGCCAACGCGCGCGACCCCCAGGTCAAAATGATTGAAATCAAGCTGAGCCAGGGCGCCAAGCCGGGGCACGGCGGCATGTTGCCCGGCCCCAAAGTGACGATTGAAATTGCCACGGCGCGCGGGGTGCCGTCTGGGGTGGACTGTATTTCACCGGCTGCCCACAGCGCGTTTTCAACCCCGATCGAGATGATGCATTTCATTGCCCGGCTGCGGTCTCTTTCGGGCGGCAAACCGACCGGTTTCAAGCTGTGTATTGGTCACCCGTGGGAATGGTTTGCCATCGTCAAGGCGATGCTGGTCACCGGCATCACGCCGGATTTCATCGTGGTCGACGGCGCCGAAGGCGGCACCGGCGCTGCGCCGCTGGAGTTCACCGACCACGTGGGCGCGCCCCTGCAGGAAGGCCTGCGCCTGGTGCACAACACGCTGCGGGGTGTGGGCCTGCGCAGCCGCATCCGCGTGGGCTGCGCGGGCAAGGTGATCAGCGCCTTTGACATCGCCCGCATGCTGGCGCTGGGCGCTGACTGGTGCAACAGCGCGCGCGGTTTCATGTTCGCGCTGGGCTGCCTGCAGGCCCAGACCTGCCACACCGGCCACTGCCCCACAGGTGTGACCACACAAGACCCGGTACGCAGCCGCGCCCTGGTGGTGCCCGACAAAGCCGAGCGTGTCTACAACTACCACCAGCAGACCCTGCATGCCCTGCAGGAAATGGTGCAGGCGGCCGGCTTGCAACACCCTTCGGAGATCACCGCGCACCACATCGTGCGAAGGGGCAGTGACCAGAAAGTGCAGTCGCTGGCGCAGGCGCTCTTGACGCAGATGCCCGACCGCGCCCTGCTGGAAAGTGACCTGCAGGCCCTGCCGCTTATTTTCAGGGAGACCTGGCCGCAGGCCGCGGCGGAAAGCTTTCAGCTGCAGGCGCCGCAGCAGCAGCCGGCCCTTGCCGCTTGACGCCCAGGGCAACTCTTGGCGCCTTTGGGCGCACCTTACCGATAAAACGCCTCGACCACACCCTTGAGTTTGATCAGCAACGGTTGGCCCTTGCGGTCCAGCGTCTTGCCGGCGGGCACCTTCACCCAGCCTTCGCTGATGCAGTACTCCTCCACGTCGCCGCGCTCCTTGCCGTTGAGGCGAATGCCGACCTGATGCTCAAACACCGCTGGCACATGGTGCGGGCTGCGCGGGTCAACCGACAGGTGGTCGGGCAGCGGGGGTGCGGAAGGGTTTGAAGTTGTTTCGTTCATGGGCTTATTTTCGGGCAAGGCGAAGTGAGCGTTGCTTGGCAGAAGATGGCAAATAATTAACATGGGTGTTAATTATTCTGCTTGAAAGTTGGATTTTCTGAAAAATTGGGCTTTTTCGGTTCTAAAGTCACGAACGGACTCGTGAATTAGCTATACTATTAGTAGCATTTTTAAAAAACGAATGACCTGCCCAGCTCTCACGGGTTGAGGACCAAGACTGACGCGAATGTCAGATCGGGCGCCTTTTGATTGCGAAGCTCTATGCGATCCGGCTTCGTCTGCCTTGCGGTGGAGCAGGCGGGATTGGTTCCCAGCGCTCGTCCAATAGTGGGGAGGTCCCAGCAGAGCATGTCATTCTTAACTGTCCATTTCCCTTCTTCGGCACACTTCTCGCGCCGATTGGCGCCAATGAGTCGCACGCAAACCGAGCCGTCCTTTCGAAAGTCCCAGATGCTCGCAGAAGCCGACACACTCGGATCGCCATAGTGGGAGATTGCCAGACTTCGTCCACTCACCAGCTTGGACAATTCCGGACCCGACAAACTTGCTGAGGGCTGGGCGAATGTCTGTGTGGCGACAAGCCAGAGTAGAACTACCTGAAATGCGCCGCCCAACAGTGAAGGTGCCATGATCGAGTCTCCTCAGAGATGCTGGCGGTGACGCGCCTTTGGTCGGAAGGATGTCGACAATTGAATGCTACGCCTGGTCAGGACTTGAGGCAACATTGAAGATGATCTGTATCCCTGCACGCAACGCATCAGTTGGCTGCCTGCACCACCACCCCGAGCCCGAGCAGCCGCTTTTTCATGCAAAGCACGGCATTGTCCTTGCTCAGCAGCAAGGCCTGATGCGCTACGGCGAGGTCGATGAATTTTTGGTCGTCGGGATCTTTACAAGCAACCGGGGCTTTTGTCGCAACGGGCTCCAGGTGCACCCATTGGTCAAATTGCGCGAGAACGGCATCGCTTGATATTCTGTAGAGCCCGAGTTTCAGCGCGATGTGCGGGTAGGCGAGAACGCGCTCCAGTTCGTCGCGCATCGCGGGTGTGGCCAACCACTGGAGCGCGCCAGCTGTCAGGCTGGTTTTGATGGCGGATTTTAGAGTGAGTGTGGCTGGGTCATTGAAGACAAACATGTCCAGGACGATGTTGGTGTCCAGCACCACGGGCTTCACTTCGATCTTCACATCAATCAATTGACGCGCTCTCTGGCCGAGCCTTTGATCAAATCGAATTTAAACAGACGGCATTCGATCGGACCATTCCACATCGGCACTTTGCGGCTTTCTTTCAGGCGCATCTTGCCGGGCATTTTCAAATCGGGGGTGAGCATCCAGGCGGTCCAGCCGCTGAAGTTTTTCTTCCAGTGGCTGGCCAACTGGGGGAAGAAGTCGCCGCCGTCGTCGGTGTGGGCCAGCTCTCGCGCGCCGAATTGACCGGATGGTTCTGCGGCAACGCTTGCAACGCCGGCCACGGCGATGCGCTCGCCATACGGCGGGTTCAGCAGCATCACGCCGGGGGTGTCTGTCGGCGGCAGGCGCTGCAAGGCGTCGCCACCGCGGAACTCAACACAGCCGGCCACACCGGCGCGCTCGGCATTGCGCTCGGCAAAATCCACCATGCGGTGGGCCACGTCGCTGCCGAAAATCAGGCCCGGGTGACGGACTTCCTTCTGCTTCGCGTTGTGTTTGATCGCCTCCCACACATGCGGCTGGAAGGGCAACATCTTTTCAAACGCGAAATGGCGCAACTGCCCCGGCGCGATGTGGCAGGCGATTTGCGCCGC
>JANNMM010000192.1:0-3158 GCA_031397915.1 Rhodoferax sp.
GGGTTTCGCTCAAAGTCGGCCAAACGCGCTTCGAGTTCGGTCTTTAGCTCAGGTGAAACCTCAATGGCGTGAGGGAATGCGGCAATGCTTTCCCAAATCACTTCAACGAGCTGAATGCGCTCCTGCACGGGTAGTTCCAAAATATCGGCAACAGAAATTTGGTTCATGGCTGTAGATTACCACGGAGGCCACTTTGCGCGTTAACGTGAAGAAGACCGGACCACAACACTTTGCGGCAAAGCAGCCTGCTGCAGTTGAGGGTCCGTGTCGATTGGCATGTTAAAGGGCATGTTGCCTCAGCGCAGCCGGTAGCCACCAGGATTTTTCGCCTCTTCATCTCGGCGCGTAGGGTAGTACTGCTTCTTATGCTCAAGCTCGTAGAAGAGCACGCCGTGGATACCCATTGCCTCTGCCTTGGGCACTCGACGCGTCCACAATTTGGTAAACGCCAGGTCCAACGCCTCACTAGGACCGCGGGCTTGAACTTCGTCGATGAACGCCACGTCTTGCCCAGGTGGAAAAATTAGCGAGAACTCATCTTCCGTAGCGGCAAAAATGTCGTACACGCAGTTGTTGGCGCCATCAATGACCTGGATGAATTTCATGTGCTTTAACGAGGCTGTATAAAAACCCGATTCCCGACGACCCCAAGGCCTGCCCTTGAAGAGTCTGAATGTAAGGAGCGGTACTTTTCTCGCATTCGCCAAGTGTGCCGGATTTTTGCCCTTGTTTCACACCTGATCGGGTTAGGGCGGCCACCTGTTGCGGTCTGCGGCCCGGCTTTGCCCCTACTGCGCAAACCCCGCCTTGGCCAATTTCTCAATGTTGTGCACCAGTCAATACAGCGTCCACTGCGTGTTCACCTTGGGTTGGGTTCTGAGCGTAAAGCGGTTGAGCTGCTTGTTGTGCCGCAGGTTGGCAAACACCGGCTCTACCGTGGCCATGCGCTGGCTGTACAACTTTCTGCCTCGGGGGCTGTCGATGGCCTGCTTCATGCGCTCGGTGAACTGGTGCGGTGAAGGCTGGTCTTTGGCAAAGAAGGAGACCTGCCGCACAGGCGTGCGATCCGGGTGGCGCAGGCACTGCACCCGCAGTGTGCATGGACCGCAGCCGCCCAGCGTGCCGGTGAACTTGTGGCTCACGCGGCCGCGTGTCACGCAGTGGCTGCCATTGCTGTACAGGTGCTGTCCGGCCGGACAGATGCAGGTGTTGTTGGCCTTGTCATGCGTGAAGTCTTTGGGCCCAAACAGCCGGGTGTCTTTTGTGCCCGATGCGCCCGAAGCGCTCTTGTCCGCCAGCGGATCGGGAAGCGCTTTGTACTTGCCCTGGGTGGCAAAGCGCTCGTCACGCCGGCGCATCAGGTTGTCGGCCACCAGCGCCGGGATGCCCTGGTCATGCAGGCCTTGCAGGTTGGCCTCGCTGTGGTAACCGGCATCGGCGGTGATCAGGGTCGTGGCGTTGCGCACAGGATCGGTGAGTTCCACCGTGGGCAACAGCGTACTTTGCTCGGAGCCCGAGCCATGCGCCACGGCGGCCACGATGACCTGGTGGCTGCTGTCCACCGCTGCCACGGCGGTGTAACCCTGGATCACGCCTTTGCTGGTGGCCATCTTGGCGCTGTCGTTGTCGGTGATGTTGCTTTTGCGGATGTTGCCCTTGGGGCTTTTGCGCTCGGTGTTGCTGGCCAGGAAGTCACGGATGCGGGCGGCTTCGTTTTGCAGGTGGGCGATGCGCCGGATGTTCAAGGCCGTATCGTCTTCGTCTGGCGACGCTGCATCCCGGCTTTGGTGGGTGGCGATCATCTTTTTGACAGCCCGCTGCATGCGGTCGGCCTCATGGGCCAGCTCGGCAAAGCTGCCGCTGCGCTCTTTGCTGGCGTTGCTGGGCAGCTTGACGCCGTCGATGGCGAACATATGACGACCAATGAGGCCCTGGGCATCACAGGTGAGCAGCACCTGGGTGAACAGGGCCTGGATTTGCGGGGCCAACTCACGGATGAATTTGGCGATGGTGGTGAATTGCGGGGCGCTGTCGCCCGAGAGGGCCATGAAGAGCACGTTCTCGCGGCAGGCGCGTTCGATGCTGCGGCTGGAGATCAGGCCCCGGCTGTAGGCCAGCAGGACGATCTTCAAGAGGACTGCCGGGTCGTAGGCAGGAGCCCCTGTCAGGTCGTTGTTGTAGCGGGCATGCAGGGCTGACAAATCAAGTTCATTGTCAACAAGATAGTCCAACGCGTATTCAAAGCTGCCAGGCTGGATTTGCGCATCCAGCACCACCGGGATGAACTTCGCAGATCGGTCAACCGGCTTGTAGCGAGCCATGGGAATGTCCTGTTGGTGGCACTGTCCTTCAGATTCAGAATGAACTCACGAGTTCATTTTTACGGACTAAAACTACAGCTTCAACGTCGAAGTCAAGCCGCGACGCGGTTACGCGTTGTCGTTCTTGGACGACCAGTTAAATTTCGCTCCACTTCCATGCGAAGCGCTGCATTGATCCGTGACTGGTAGCCAGCCCCTTTCGACTTGAAGAACTCCAAAATGTCCGCATCCAAACGAACGGAAGTCAGAACTTTTGTCGGGGTAGCCTGCGGCCCCCGTCCGCGCTTAAGCACTGGTGCACCCAGCATGTCCTCAGTCCAGGCCGGGTTGTCCGGATCGTTGACCTTAGCCGAGGTTTTCTTTGGCAACTTGGCGGTAATAGCGGGCTTCATGTTTTTCTGCCTTTCGCAGCGATATCAAGTGAGGCCCTTCCGGGCGCTCGGTGTAAGCCATCACAACAACATCTGACTCTAGAAGACCGAAACAGACCAAGCGCTCTTCGCCGTAATCTTGCCGTTTGTCCTCGCGGGTCACCGTGAAGTGGTCCCAGATTGCATCGCACCCAACGAAGTCAAGCCCGTGATTCTTGATGTTCAGCTTGCGCTTTGATTCGTCCCATGTGAGCATACTTAATTGTATCTACAAAATACTACAACGCGAAGTGAAATTTAACGCCAAGTTCAACGGCGCCGGAGCCGAAGGCGGAGGGGACCCAAAGCGCAGCTTTGGGCGTCCGCGTGCAACGACAAGTTAGCCCTTTTCACCTTTGGCCAGCTCCATATTGGGCTTGCGGGAAAAATGCAACGATCAACCCTCTAACGTCCTCGTCGCCTTCCC
>JANNMM010000229.1:0-2513 GCA_031397915.1 Rhodoferax sp.
GCTGGAGCCGGAGTTTTCGCAAAACGTTGAACGCCAGTTGGGCAACATCACGCGAGCGGCCAGCGAATCCCCCCAGTCTGATCCGCAGATTCGCGATCTCACGGGCCTTTTGTGGTGTTCCATCGACAACGACGACTCGGAAGACCTGGACCAACTCACCGTCTGCGAGGTGCAGAAGGACGGCAAGGTCAAGCTGCTGGTGGCGATTGCCGACGTCGACGCGCTGGTCAAACCCGGCAGCCCGATCGACGACCACGCGCAAACCAACACCACCTCGGTCTACACCTCGGCGCGCATTTTCCCGATGTTGCCCGAGCGGCTCAGCACCGATTTGACCTCGCTCAACCCACACGTGGAGCGTCTGGCCGTGGTGACGGAGATGGTCTTCAACACCGACGCGTCGCTGGCCGGCTCCACCGTGTACCGCGCCCGCGTGCGCAACCAGGCCAAACTCGCCTATGACGCCCTGAGCGAGTGGATCGACGGCAAGGCGCCACTGCCAGAAGCCGCTGCGGCCGTGCCCGGCCTGGAGGCGCTGTTGCGCACGCAGGATTCGGTGGCCCAGCAGTTGCGCGCGCGCCGCCGCACCGAGGGCTCACTCGAGTTTGAGACCTTCCAGCCGCGCGCCGTATTTGACGGCGAGGAGGTGGTCGACATCCGCCAGCAGGTGCAAAACCGCGCGCGCCAGTTGATCGAAGAAGTGATGATCGCCACCAACGGCTGCACCGCGCGGTTTCTGGCGTCACACGGGGGCGCGTCGCTCAGGCGTGTGGTGCGCTCGCCCGAACGCTGGCTGCGCATCGTCAATGTCGCCAAGGAATACGGTGAGGACTTGCCGGAAGAGCCCAATTCGAAGGCGCTGGAGCTCTTTCTGGCCAAACGCCGCAAGGCCGACCCGCTGCGCTTTCCGGATCTGTCGCTGGTCATCGTCAAACTGATGGGGCGCGGCGAATACGTTTTGGAGACCCCCGGCGGCCCGCCGATTGGCCACTTTGGCCTGGCGGTGCGCGACTACACCCACTCGACCGCGCCGAACCGGCGTTACCCGGACCTGATCACTTCACGGCTCGTCAAGGCCACCCTGGCCAAGCAGCCGCCGCCCTACAGCAACAGCGAACTGGCCGCGCTGGCCGAACACTGCACGCGCCAGGAAGACGCGGCGCAAAAAGTCGAGCGCCAGATGCGCAAAAGCGAGGCGGCGCTGGTGCTGGAGACCCGCATTGGCCAGTATTTCGATGGCGTCGTCACGGGGGCCAGTGACAAAGGCGTGTGGGTGCGCATTTTCTCGCCGCCCGCCGAAGGCAAAGTGGTCACCACCACCGCCGGTCTGGGCGTGGGCGACAAGGTGCGTGTGAAGCTGATTGTCACCAATGTCGAGCGCGGCTTCATTGATTTTGTGATGGGGCAAACCCAGGAGCGGCAGCATGGCTAAAAGCAGCGACAAAAAAGACGCCGTGCTGGCGCCCTGGCAACCGCCTGCGGACGCAAAAGGCAAACCCTTCAAGCTCGAGGGCTGTGACCCTTCGGCCAAACCTTTCAGCAGCGGCGACAAGGCCAAAGACAAAGCGGCGGTCGATGCCCTGGCGCTGGAGATCGACACGCTGCAAGACCTGTTTTACGCCGACCGGCGCTTCAAGCTGCTGGTGGTGCTGCAGGGTACCGACACGTCCGGCAAGGACGGCACGATTCGCGGTGTGTTTGGCCACACCACGGCGCTGGGGGTGCACGCCATGGGCTGGAAGGCCCCGACCGAGCCCGAACGCGCACACGACTACCTGTGGCGCGTCCACCAACACGTGCCATCGGCGGGGGAGGTGATGATCTTCAACCGCAGCCACTACGAAGACGTGCTGGTGCCGGTGGTCAATGGCTGGATCACCCCGGAGCAGACGCGCCAGCGTTTTGCCCACATCAACGATTTCGAGCGCCTGCTGATAGAGACCGGCACCGTGGTGATGAAGTTCATGCTGCACATCAGCCAGGACGAGCAGGGCCAGCGCCTGCAGGAGCGTGTGGACGACCCGACCAAACGCTGGAAGTTCAGCCTGGGCGACCTGGCGGTGCGCAAGCAATGGGCCGATTACCAGAAGGCCTATGCCGCCTTGCTCGGCGCCACCAGCACGCCGCAGGCCCCGTGGACGGTGGTGCCGGCCAACTCCAAAACCCACCGCAACCTGATGATCGCGACCCTGGTGCGGGACAAACTCGCGTCGCTGGGTCTGAAATACCCGCCGGATGACCCGAAGCTGGCGGGGCTGCGGATCAAATAGGCGGCGTTATCTGGAGGCTGGTTTGTCCATGATGCCGCGAAACAAGGCGCTGGCCAGCCAGGCGTTGCGCCAGGCCTGCACCGCGGGCAAGGCCTGCGCACTGAACCAGCCGGTGTCTACGCTGGCAAATTGCCGCACGAAGGGAAACAGGGCCACGTCGGCCAGACCGGCGCGGGTTCCCGCCAGCCACGGTGTTGTTTGCAGTTGGGCCTCCAGCGGGAGGATCAAGGCCTCCAGGGCCTG
>JANNMM010000247.1:0-2792 GCA_031397915.1 Rhodoferax sp.
GGTGTAGGTCAGCTCCAGATCACGCGGGCGCGGCAGATCGATCTCGCGTTTGAGGGCGATGCGGCCGGGGCTTTTGCTCATCACGTACACCGTGTCGGCCAGAAAAACCGATTCGCGCAGGTCGTGCGTGACCAAAATGACGTTGAACCGCTGCTCGGACCAGAGGTCACGCAGGATGCACCACAGCTCTTCGCGCGTGAAGGCGTCAAGCGCGCCGAACGGCTCGTCGAGCAGCAGCATTTTCGGTTCGTGAATCAGCGCGCGGCAGATGCTGGCACGCTGTTGCATGCCGCCCGAAAGCTGCCACGGGAACTGGTCTTCGTAACCTGCAAGCCCGACCTTTTTCAGCAGCTGCCGTGCGCGCTCTTCGTATTCCTTGCGCTTGGCCTTGAAATTGCTACGGTAGGGTTCGACGATTTCCAGCGGCAACAGTACGTTGTCAATCGTCGTGCGCCACGGCAGCAGGGACGGCGCCTGAAACGCCATGCCCGACACCTTCAAAGGCCCGGTGACGGGTGCGCTGTCGATCATGATCTTTCCGCGTGACGGCAACTTCAGGCCGGTTGCCAGTTTCATGAACGTGGACTTGCCGCAACCCGACGGCCCGACGATGGCGATGAACGCGCCCTGCGCTACCTGCAGGTCGATTGCCTCGACAGCAAAACGCTGCTGCGCCAGAAACTCTTCGTTGTAGGCGAGCCAGACGTCCTTGAAGTCGACAAACGAGGCTGCAGGCGGGGCTAAAGCCATGAATTTAGATGAAATAGGGCTGTAGCCCAGTTAATAACTGCGCTAGCAGCTATAAAAAACATAGCAAGATGGGTTCTGGCAGCGGGCTATTTCTTCGGCAGAACATTGAGCTCGGCCAACGTGGGCAGGAAAGAGCCGTTCCACACCGCGTCCGGATTGACGCGGCTCTTGGTCGCAAAAGCATCCGACACTTGCGAAGCCATCAGCGTCAGGCGCGGGCCTTTGAGCTGGCCGAAACCTTCTGCGCGTGCGTCGGAGCTGTTGATCACCGTGTCGATGGCGAGTTGCAGGCGACGGGTTTCCAGTGCTACGTTGATGATGCCGTCGCGCGCCTTGACGTCGTCAATCGCAGCACCCGGATTGGCCATCACGTCTTTAGCGCCTTTGGTGAAGGCCTGCAGAAAAGCCTTGATGGCGGCGGGATTTTCCTTGATCAGTTTGGGCGACGCGATGATGACGTTGCCATACAGCTTCACGCCGTGGCTGGCATAGGGCAGCACGACTACGTCTTCGGCTTTGACGCCGCGCGCTTCCAGATTGAGCCGGGAAGTGAAGGTGAATCCGGTAATGGCGTCCACATCGCCGCGCACCAGCATGGTTTCGCGCAGCGGCGGGTCCATCGCCGTCCACTGCACGCCAGTGACGTTATTGGCTTTGGCAAAAATTGGGAAGGCGCGCCGGCCAGCGTCGATCACCGGGGCACCGAGTTTCTTGCCGTTCAGATCGGCGGTGGTTTTGATGCCGGATTTTTTGAGCGCCATCACGGACGCCGGCGTGTTGTTGTAAACCACCATCACGGCCACCGGCTTGTTGGGCGCGGCCGGGTTGTTGGCGTGAAACTCCATCACGGCTGCCAGGTCAGCAAAGCCCATGTCGTAGGTGCCTGAGGCCACACGGGTCACCGCGCCGCCAGAACCATTGCCAGCATCTACCGTGACGTCCAGTTTGGCGTCCCTGAAGTAGCCCTTGGCGACGGGCGTCAGAAACAGCGCAGCCGGGCCTTCAAAGCGCCAGTCGAGCTGAAATTTGATCGGTGTGTTTTGTGCGTTGGCGGCACTGAACAATGTGGTGGCGGCCAGCGCGGCGGCGATTTTCAGGAAGGTGCGGTTTTTCATGGGGCTCCAGGGGGCTTGGATCGGTAAACGTGGAAAAGGTGAAAACTTCTAGCAACTTTGATACCCGGCTGGGTGGAGGCGCACCGTTCGCGTCCCTGATTTTCCACGTCGAACCTGATCGGGCCAGCGGTGCAAACCCATGTCGCAACCCGTTTTGGTTCAAGGCACAACCGTCGGGGACGCCAGGATCAGGTCATGCATTTATACGTTTCACAGTCTTGCCTAAACGGGCTAGGTGCTACAAAAACAGGAGCTGCTTGCGCAGATATTGCATAGGCTGGCGGCTTGTTTTATACCTGAAGGCTACAGAAGAGAGATCCGGCGAACAGACGATGGCAGTGAGGCAGTTAGGCAGTGAGGCAGTTAGGCAGAGGGCCAGGGACACTCTGCAGAACCTGGCGCGGGCTCGGGCTCACCGCTCGCGTTGTTTTTCCTGGCCATGCGGGGCTATTGCCTGCAATAAGACGCCTCGCGGCCCATCCCGACCCGCACACCACAGTCCCACAAGAGTCATGCAGAGGGTTCCTGGCGTTTGACCAGGCTGGTAAAGTAAATTAACTGGAGACTGATGCCATGACACGCCCTATGAGGACGAACCGCTATCAACAGCTTGTCGCCATACTCGCCCTCGGCATCGCCGCCTTAAGCGCGCAGGCCGCACCCGCCCGTTGGCAGGACGACCTGCAGCCCATCGCTTCGGCGGACTGGAGCCAGCAACATGCGGCCCACTTGCTTGAGCGCGCCGGCTTTGGCGGCACGCCGGTTGAGGTCGCCCGCGTCGCTGCGATGTCGCCCAGACAGGCCGTGCAGTCGCTGGTGCGCTATCAGAAAATCCCCAATTCATTGCCAGCGTTTGATCCGTCCGGCGCACACGACGCGGGGCTGGAGCCGTTCACCAGCTCGCGGCCGGCAGCTACCAATCAGGCC
>JANNMM010000270.1:0-22865 GCA_031397915.1 Rhodoferax sp.
GTTGCTTTTCCAGTTTTTCAAATCGATTTGTTTGTGGGCGATGTTGACGTCGCTGCACATCACGTAGTCGCGCTGCCCCTTGAGCGCCACCAGATGCGGGTAGAACTCGGCCAGAAAGCGGAACTTGGCCAGTTGCCGCTCTTCACTGGAGGAGCCGCTCGGAAAATAGGCGCTGATGATCGAGAGCTTGGTGCGCGGCGTATCGAAACGCAACTCGACGTAACGCCCTTCGGTGTCGAACTCAGGCGAGCCATAACCGATCAAGACGTCGCTGGGCTCGTGGCGCGTGTACACGCCCACACCCGCATAACCTTTCTTTCCGGCGAACTGGAAATGCCCTTGCATGCCGGCCAGAGTTTCGAAGCGGCCTTTCACGTCGTCGCGCTGGGCTTTCACCTCCTGCACGCAAATACAATCTGGGCGGTGCTGGTCCAGCCACGATTCCAGGCCCTTGTTGGCGGCGGAACGGATGCCATTGAGGTTGAGGCTGGTCAGTTTGAACAAGAGAACTCTCCTAACAAGGGAACGGGATGGTGATGAACGGCAACACAACGACGGCGGCCACTGGCCCGGATCAAGCTACTTTAGCGCAGTCGTTTGTGCAATTTTCCATCGATTGCGGCGTGTTGCGGTTTGGCGAATTCAAAACCAAGGCCGGTCGCATCAGTCCCTATTTTTTCAACGCCGGCCTGTTTGACGACGGTGCCAAACTCGGGCGCCTGGCGGGTTTTTACGCCGACCGAATTGTGGCCAGCGGCATTGAGTTTGACATGGTGTTTGGCCCGGCTTACAAGGGTATTCCGCTGGGCGCAGCGCTCGCCATCGAACTGGCGCGGCGCGGCCGCAATGTGCCGTTTGCCTACAACCGCAAGGAAGCCAAAGACCATGGCGAAGGCGGCACACTGGTCGGTGCGCCGCTCAAGGGGCGGGTGCTGATCGTCGACGACGTGATGTCGGCTGGCACCGCGACCAAGGAGTCGATCGCCATCATCCGGGCCGCCGGGGCCACGCCCCACGCGGTCGCCATTGCGCTGGACCGGCAGGAAAAAGCAGTTGAAAACGGTGTCGATGTCAACTACAGCGCCGTGCAATACGTTCAAAGCCAATTGGGGCTGGCGGTGTGCGCCATTGCGAACCTGGGTGATTTGATGCACTATCTCGCGCTGCAACAAGGCGAGGGTCTGGCGGCAGACCGCAGCCGTGTACTGGCCTACCGCCAACGTTATGGAGTCGCAGACAAGGCATGAGCAAACGCATGAAGAAAAGCCAATGGGCCGGTTTGACCGCCCTTTTGCTGTCGATGGCGCTGGGCCCTGTGGCAATGGCGCAGGGCGTGCAGGGCGGAATCTACTCCTGTGTAGACGCCAAAGGCCGCAAGATCACATCAGACCGGCCCATCGCCGACTGCATGGACCGTGAGCAAAAAGTGCTGAATCCGAGCGGCACCGTCAAAGGCCGTGTCGGGCCCACACTCACGGCGCAGGAGCGCGCCGAACTTGAAACGAAGGAAAAAGCCGCGGCCGCGCAACGTGCGCTCAAGGAAGAGGAAAAACGCCGCGACCGCGCCTTGCTCGTGCGTTACCCGGAGCGCGCCGTGCACGACGCCGAGCGCATCGAGGCGCTCAAACAGATCAGCGTGGTCAAGGCGGCTGCCGCCAACCGTGTGGTGGAGCTTCAGAGGCAAAAGACCGCCATTGACGCCGAAATGGAGTTTTACAAGAAAGACCCCAGCAAGGCACCCGCCGCGGTGAAACGCCAGGTGGAGGAAAACGCGAAAAGCATCGCCGTGCAAAACCGCTTCATCACCGACCAGGAAGGCGAAATTGCCCGCGTGAACGCGCGTTTTGACGAAGAGCGGGTTCGGCTCAAGGAGCTGTGGAAATTGCGTGCGCCCGCGCCCGTCGCCACTGCACCGGCGAAGGCGCCTGTCGCCAAAAACTGACCCCCGCCAACCTTGGCGCGTTCGTTGAAGCGCGCCGGTCGGCCAAACAGCCGGCGAATTAACCCAGTTTTTGCCGCAGCAAATCGTTGACCTGCTGCGGGTTCGCCTTGCCTTTGCTGCCCTTCATGATCTGACCCACCAGCGCGTTGAGCGCCTTGCTGTTGCCGGCTTTGTATTCGGCGACGTTTTTGGGGTTGGCGGCGAGGACGTCGTCTACGATTTTTTCGAGGGCGCCGGTGTCGGACAACTGCTCAAGGCCTAAACGGGCGATGATCTCGTCTACGTCGTGACCTTCTTGGTTCCAGATGGCATCAACTACTTGCTTGGCGCCTGCATTTGAAATTTTCCCCTCGACAACTTGATTGATCATTGCACCAAGATGCGAAGATCGAAATCTGGAATGTTGAATTTCGATATTGCCTGCGTTGAGTTTGCGAGCCAATTCGCCATTGATCCAATTGCAGACCAATTTCGCTGGTGCATGACGATTTTCAACAGCATCAAAGAAATAGAGGTAAGTTCCAAAGGTCTTTGTCATCGTAAAGGCGTCATAGTCTGACAAGCCATACTTTTCAGTCAACTCTTGCTGTAAAACCCGAGGCATTTTCGGCATTCCGATACGAATTGCTTTAATCCACTCTTCGGCGATCAAGAGTGGCGGTAAATCCGGATCCGGGAAATAGCGGTAATCGGCCGCATCCTCCTTTGTTCGCATCGCGCGGGTTTCACCCGAATCGGGGTTGAACAACACGGTAGCCTGCTGGATCGCCCGCCCATCTTCAAGCTCGCCAATCTGCCAGCGCACCTCAAAGTCAATCGCCTGTTGCATGAACTCGAAGCTGTTCAGGTTTTTGATCTCTCGCCGCGTGCCCAATGCAGTGCCGGGTTTGCGCACCGAGACGTTGGCGTCGCAGCGAAAACTGCCTTCCTGCATGTTGCCGTCGCAAATACCGATCCAGGTGACGATTTTGTGCAGCTCTTTGGCGTAGGCCACCGCTTCGCTGCTTGAGCGCATGTCGGGCTCGGTAACGATCTCCAGGAGCGGCGTTCCTGCCCGGTTCAGGTCAATGCCGCTCATGCCGCCACCGCCCAATGTCGCGTCTTCGTGCAGTGACTTGCCAGCGTCTTCCTCCAGGTGCGCACGCACCAGGCGCACCGACCGCTTTTCGCCATCGAGGAAAAACTCGACCTGACCGCCCTGCACCACCGGGATCTCGAACTGGCTGATCTGGTAACCCTTGGGCAAGTCGGGGTAGAAGTAGTTTTTGCGGGCGAAGATGCTGCGTGGCGCGATGTGTGCGCCGATGGCCAGGCCGAACTGGATGGCCCGCTCGACCGCGCCCTTGTTCATCACTGGCAAGGTGCCCGGCAGTGCCAGGTCCACCGCGCAGGCTTGCGTGTTGGGCTCCGCGCCAAATGCGGTCGACGCGCGGCTGAAAATCTTGCTCTGCGTAGAGAGTTGGGTGTGGGTTTCGAAGCCGATCACGACTTCGTAACCGCTGACGAGTGGCCCCGTGGGAATGTTTGATTCGGTCATGGTCAGAACCCCGCTGGCTTCGCGTGGTGGAAGTCGGTGGCCTGCTGGAACTGGTGCGCCACATTGAGCAGTTTGCCCTCCTGCAAATAGTTGCCCAGCAGCTGCATGCCGACGGGCATGTTGGCTGCGCCCAATCCGACCGGCAGGCTCATGCCGGGTAAACCGGCGAGCGAACCCGGCAGGGTGAAGATGTCTGCGAGGTAGTTGGCGACCGGGTCGTCAGACTTCTCGCCAATCTTCCAGGCCACGGTGGGCGCCACGGGGCCGGCGATCACATCGCATTCCTTGAACGCGTTCTGGAAATCGTCGGCAATCATGCGGCGGATTTTTTGGGCTTGCAGGTAGTAGGCGTCGTAATAGCCGTGGCTCAGCACGTAGGCGCCGATCATGATGCGGCGTTTGACTTCGTCGCCAAAACCTTCGGCACGGGTCTTCTTGTACATGTCAGCCAGATCGGTGAAATGGGCTGCGCGGTGCCCAAATTTCACACCGTCAAAACGGCTCAAATTGCTGGAGGCCTCAGCCGGCGCGATGATGTAGTAAACCGGGATCGACAGTTCGGTGCGCGGGAGTGAAACCGGCACCAGTTTTGCGCCGAGTTTTTCATATTCCTTCAAAGCGGCATCCACGGCGATGCGCACATCGGCCGACAGGCCTTCGCCAAAAAATTCCTTCGGAATGCCAATGCGCAGACCTTGCAGTGAATCGTTCAGCCCGCGGGAAAAGTCTTCAGCAGGAACATCCAGTGAGGTGGAATCGCGGTCGAGATCAGGGCCACACATGGCGCTCAGCAGCAGTGCACAATCTTCCGCGGTGCGCGCCATGGGCCCAGCCTGGTCCAGGCTGGAGGCGAAGGCGATCATGCCGTAGCGCGAGGCGCGGCCATAGGTCGGCTTGATGCCGGTGATGCCGCAAAAAGACGCGGGCTGTCGGATGGAGCCGCCGGTGTCGGTGCCGGTGGCTGCCGGTACCAGGCGGGCCGCCACGGCAGCGGCACTGCCGCCCGAAGAGCCGCCTGGGATCCGGCTGGCATCCCACGGGTTTTTGACGGGCGAGGGTGCGTCAAAACCCACCGGCGCAACGGCAGAGTTTTCGTTGCTGGAACCCATGGCGAATTCGTCGCAATTGAGTTTTCCGAGTGTCACGGCACCCCGAGTCCCGAGTTTTGACACTATTGTGCTATCAAAAGGAGAGCGATAGCCTTTCAGCATGCGTGAGCCAGCGGTCGAGGCAAAGTCTTTGGTGACAAAGATGTCTTTGTGGCCAATGACCACCCCTTCGAGCGGGCCCGCAGTTCCATGGGCGAGGTGCTGGTCTGCCCGGGCCGCCTCGCGCAACGTGATTTCTTCGTCCATCGCCACAAACGTGCCCAGTTGCTGGTGGACCTTGGCGCGGTTCAGAAAGTGTTTTGCAACATCAATGGCCGATACCTGGCGCGTGGCCAGATGGGCGGCCAGCTGGGCCACCGTCAAATCATGCAAGGCGCTCATTCGATCACCCGGGGCACGAGGAACAGACCCTGCTCGACCAAAGGCGCGCTGCGCTGGTTGGCTTCACGCTGGTTGGGTTCACTGGCGACATCCTCTCGCAGGCGCAAGCTGATGTCCTGCATCACCGCGACCGGGTGGGCCAGTGGCTCAACACCGGCGGTGTCAACGGCGCGCATCTTTTCCACAATGTCAAAAAAACCGTTGATCTGGGTCAGCATCCGCGCGCTTTCGGCGGCGCCGAGCTCAAGCCGGGCGAGGTTGGCAATTCGCGAAATGTCGGAGGATGTCAGGGACATGGCAAAAAATGGGCGATAAAAGGTCTGAAACGGGATGTAATGGCTGGCAATTCACGTCAAAACCGGGCTGGGCGGCAAGGGTTCTGCACAGGCGATAGGGTATTATCCCGCCTTTGGTGCGGAGCCTTCCGATGCTCGGGGTCGGGCCGGTTTCGGCACCCGAAAAACCATGTTGGATTTGACAAATATGGCGATAGGCGCCGAAGCGTGCCTCGTGCCCGAGAGGATTTTTGATGTTTAGCGCATTCCGCCGGTATTTCTCCACCGACCTGGCGATTGACCTTGGCACTGCCAACACCCTTATTTTCGTCCGCGACAAGGGCATTGTTCTCGACGAGCCGTCCGTCGTCGCCATCCGCCACGAAGGCGGCCCGCAAGGCAAGAAAACCATTCAGGCCGTGGGCAAGGAAGCCAAGGCGATGCTGGGTAAAGTGCCCGGCAACATCGAGGCGATCCGCCCGATGAAAGACGGCGTGATCGCCGATTTCACGGTCACCGAGCAGATGCTCAAGCAGTTCATCAAGATGGTGCACCCGCGTGGCATTTTCAAACCCAGCCCGCGCATCATCATTTGTGTGCCCTGTGGCTCCACGCAGGTCGAGCGGCGCGCCATCCGCGAGTCCGCGCTTGGGGCAGGCGCCAGCGACGTGTATTTGATCGAAGAGCCAATGGCAGCCGCTATTGGCGCCGGCCTGCCGGTCTCCGAGGCCAGCGGCTCGATGGTGGTTGATATTGGCGGCGGCACCACGGAAGTCGGCGTGATCTCCTTGGGCGGCATGGTTTACAAGGGCAGCGTGCGCGTCGGCGGCGACAAGTTTGACGAAGCCATCATCAACTACATCCGCCGCAACTACGGCATGCTGATTGGCGAGCCAACCGCCGAGGCCATCAAGAAAAACATTGGCTCGGCCTTTCCGGGCAGCGAAGTCCGTGAGATGGAAGTCAAGGGCCGCAACCTCTCGGAAGGGGTGCCGCGCAGTTTCACCATCTCGTCCAATGAGATTCTGGAAGCCCTGACCGACCCGCTCAACAACATTGTTTCCGCCGTGAAAAACGCGCTGGAGCAAACCCCGCCCGAGCTCGGCGCCGACATCGCCGAGCGCGGCATGATGCTCACCGGCGGCGGTGCGCTCCTGCGTGACCTGGATCGCCTGTTGGCCGAAGAAACAGGCCTGCCAGTGCTGGTGGCAGAAGACCCCCTGACCTGCGTGGTGCGCGGCTGCGGCATTGCGCTGGAGCGCATGGAGCGCCTGGGGTCCATCTTCACGTCGGAATAAGTTACCGATTTCCCCCGCTGCCGGCCCTTGGGCGGCAGGGAAAACCGGGACAATAAGAGCCCATGCCACTTGGGACACTCGACAGAACACCGCCGCCATTTTTCCGGCAGGGGCCGTCTGCACTTTCAAAACTGACCGTCTTCAGCGCCCTGGCCCTGTTTTTGATGGTGGCCGACAACCGGTTCAAGATCGCCCAACCCGTTCGCACAACGGTTGCGACCGCGCTTCGGCCGGTGCAGTGGCTGGCCATGCAGCCCGTGACCTGGGCCCAAGGTGGGGGCCAATATTTTGAGTCGCTCGGCCAGGCACAGGCTGAAGCGGCACAGGCGCGGGCCAAAATGGTGGCGCAATCACAGCGGGCCAACCAGTCCGATCAGCTGTTGCTGGAAAATCAGCGCTTGCGCCAGTTGCTCAGCCTGCGCGAGCGCCTGAATGTGCCGGGGCAGGCCGCACAGGTCTTGTACGACGCGGCGGACCCCTATTCCCGCAAGGTGATCATTGACGTCGGCATGGCCACCGGTGTTGTTGCGGGCTCCCCGGTGATTGACGAGGTGGGCGTGCTCGGCCAGGTCACCCGCGTGTACCCGACCGTCAGCGAGGTGACCTTGGTGACCGACCGGGATCAGGCGATTCCGGTGCTGAACACCCGCACCGGCGCACGCGGCATCGCGTTTGGTGAAGCTTCGTTGACATCGGGCGCACTGGAGCTGCGTTTCATGTCTGCCAATGCCGACGTGCAGGCGGGCGACCTGCTCGCAACCAGCGGCGTCGACGGCGTTTACCCGCCCGGCTTGCCAGTGGCGCGGGTAGAGAAGGTGGAGCGGCGCTCAGACAGTGCCTTCGCCCGAATCGTTTGCACGCCGGTTGGCCGTCTGGCGGCCACCGGCGCGGTGATGGTGCTCGCCAGCGCGGCCTCTGACACGGTGCCGCGGCCGCCAGCCGACCTGCCAGCTGTGGCCAGCGGCAAAAAGGGGGCAAAAAAATGATCATGCGGCAGGGCCAGCAACTGCTGCTGCCGGCAAACCCGCTGTTCATCTGGGGCAGCCTGCTGGCGGCATTGCTGATCAACATGATGCAAAACATGGGCCTGTGGGGGCGTGCCGCCTGGGTTCCAGACGTGATGGCCCTGGTGCTGGTGTTCTGGAGTGTGCACCAGCCACTGCGGGTGGGCATTGGAACCGCCTTTGTTTTTGGCCTTTTCATGGACGTGCACCAAAGCGCCTTGCTCGGGCAACATGCACTCGCGTATACGGTGCTGAGTTTCCTGGCGATTGCGATCCACCGGCGCCTGTTGTGGTTCAGCGTGCCTTCGCAGGCGTTGCAGGTGTTGCCGCTGTTTGCGGCGGCCCATGCCATCCAGTTGTTGATGCGCATGCTGGCGGGCGGTCAGTTCCCCGGCATTGCCATGTTTGCCGCGCCCCTGATTGAGACCCTGCTATGGCCCATCGTGAGCGTGATTCTGCTTGTTCCCCAGCGACGTGCACCTGATCCTGACGCAAACCGCCCGCTATGACCGAACTGCGCAACATCGAAGCAGACCTGGCGCGGTTTCGTGCGCGCATGTTTGTGGCGGCCCTGGTGGTGGTACTGTGTTTTGTGCTGTTGGCCTCACGCATGGCCTACCTGCAAATTTACCGCCACGAAGACCTGAAGGAACAAGCGGAGAACAACCGCACGGCAATCGTGCCCGTGGTGCCGAACCGCGGATTGATCCTGGATCGAAACGGCATTGTTCTGGCCAGCAACTATTCTGCCTACACGCTTGAAATCACACCCGCCAAGGTGCCCAACATCGAGGCAGCCATTGTGGCGCTTGCCGGTATTGTTGACATTACCCCGCGCGACCGCAAACGCTTCAAGAAGCTGCAGGAGGAGTCGAAAAACTTCGAGTCGCTGCCGATCCGCACCCGCCTCACCGATGAGGAAGTCGCCCGGTTTGCGGCGCAGCGCTACCGTTTCCCGGGCATTGACATCAAGGCGCGTTTGTTCCGCAACTACCCGTTTGGCGAGGTCGGCAGCCATGTCGTTGGTTATATCGGCCGGGTCAACCAGGCCGAGAAAAAAGCCATGGAAGACTGGCCGGAAGAAGACCAGACCAATTACCGGGGCACCGAATACATCGGCAAACTCGGCGTCGAGCAGAGTTTTGAGAGCGCCCTGCATGGCACCACCGGCGTTGACTCGATGGAAACCTCGGCGGGTGGGCGCGCGGTACGCAAGTTGGCCAGCAGCCCGTCAACGCCTGGCAACACCTTGCAGCTTGCGATCGACATCAAGCTGCAAAAACTGGTCGAAGACCTGTTTGGCGATCGCCGGGGGGCGCTGGTGGCCATTGACCCCAAAACCGGCGAAGTACTGGCGTTTGTGAGCAAACCCACGTTTGACCCGAACCTGTTTGTCGAGGGCATCGATTCAGAAAGCTGGCAGGCGCTCAACGAATCGCCTGACAAACCACTGTTGAACCGCGCGCTCAGGGGCACCTACCCGCCCGGCTCCACCTACAAACCCTTCATGGCGCTGGCGGCGCTGGAAACCGGTAAACGCACCCCCGAGCAGAGCATCAGCGACCCTGGCTACTACATGTTCGGAAACCACCGCTTCCGCGACGACAAGGAAGGCGGCCACGGCACGGTCAACATGTACCGCTCCATCGTGCAGTCGTGCGACACCTACTACTACATCCTGGCCAACGACCTGGGCGTTGACGGCATCCACGCCAATTTGAGCAAGTATGGTTTTGGCGAGTTGACGGGTATCGACATCCAGGGCGAAGTGCGAGGCCTGTTGCCGTCAACCGACTGGAAGCGCCGCGCCTACAAAAAACCCGAGCAGCAAAAATGGTACGCCGGCGAGACCATTTCACTGGGCATTGGCCAGGGTTACAACAACTTCACCATGCTGCAACTGGCCTCGGCCACCGCAACGCTCGCCAACAACGGTGTGAAGATGAAGCCGCACCTGGTCAAGCAGGTGATCGACGTGATGACCAAAGCGCCCACCAACACATTGCACGAGGTGGTGGGTGAAGTGGTCGCCAAACCGGCAAACATCGCCGTGATCCAGCAGGCTATGGCCGGCGTGAACATCGAGGGCACCTCGGCCTCGAGCTTCAGGGGCGCGCCCTACACCAGTGGCGGCAAAACCGGCACGGCGCAGGTGGTGGGCATCAAGGCCAATGAAAAGTACAACGCTGCCACCATTGGCGAGCGCAACCGCGACCACGCCCTGTTCAGCGCCTTTGCGCCGCTGGAGAACCCGAAAATTGCCTTGGCGATCATCGTGGAAAACGCCGGTTTTGGCTCGCAGAACTCGGCGCCCATCGCCCGGCGGGTATTTGACTACTGGCTGATGGGCCAGTACCCCAGCCCCGAAGACTTGGCCGCCGTGCAAAAAGCGCAGGCCACGGCCCCCATTGGCAAGCCCCGTTTGGTGGCTGACATGCCCTGGCCAATGGCCGGGCAATAAGACAAAAGGCACCAGGGTCGCTGGTGCCTTTGAAATGAACGCCTGCAAGTGGGCGTTCCAATGGGTTGTTATGTTGTTGCTTGGCGGCAGTCTCCTCGGCCCCTTTGCCACGCCCGGCTTGTGGCCCGGCAGTCGCTGCGAGTGGGCAGACTATAGGGTCATTTGACCCTGCGAACTGTCAGGGCTTTCCCCTCCGTTCAAACCCTGTGGCTGTCTTCAAAAATCCACTGAGCCGCCTTCTCTGCAATCATGAGGGTGGGCGAGTTGGTGTTGCCGCTGGTGATCGACGGCATCACGCCGGCGTCGACCACGCGCAGGCCCGCGATCACGCCGCCGTTCACACCCCCGTTTGCGCCGGGTCGGCCGCGCACACGCAGGCGCGCGTCAACGACGGCCATCGGGTCATCGGCCCGGCCCATTTTGGTAGTGCCCACCGGGTGGAAGATGGTGGTGGCGATGTCGCCGGCCAGTTTGGCCAGATCGTCATCGGTCTGGAACTGCGTGCCCGGCTTCCATTCCTGGGGTTTGTAGCGGGCCAGGGCGGGTTGGGCCACGATGTGGCGCGTCACGCGCAAAGAATCGGCGGCCACTTTGCGGTCGAGGTCGGTACTCAGGTAGTTCGGCGCAATTCGTGGCGCGTCTTCAAAGCGGTTGCTTTTAATCTGTACGGTGCCGCGGCTGGTCGGGTTCAGGTTGCACACACTGGCGGTAAAGGCATTGAAACTGTGCAGCGGTTCACCAAAGGCGTCCAGACTCAGGGGCTGCACGTGGTACTCGATGTTGGGGTAGAGCTGCGCCGGGTCACTGCGGGTGAAGGCACCCAATTGGCTGGGTGCCATGCTCATCGGCCCGGTTTGTTTGAGCAAATATTCCAGGCCGATCGTGGCCTTGCCCCAAAGGCTGCTGGCCAGCGTATTGAGGGTTTTGACATTCTCGACCTTGAAAACCGCCCGGATCTGCAAATGGTCTGACAAGTTGGCGCCTACGCCCGGTGCATCCAGAACCACCGGTATATCGTGTTGCTGCAGCAGCGCTGCCGGGCCAATACCCGAGAGCTGCAGGATCTGCGGTGAACCGATGCTGCCCGCGCACAACAGCACCTCCCGGGTTGCCGTCGCCGTGACCAATTCGTAGCTGGCCCAAACCTGCACGCCGGTGCAGGCCTGGCTGCCGTCGGGACGGGTTTCAATGACGAGGCGCGACGCCTGGGCCGATGTCCACATCTCGAAGTTGGGTCGCCCATAACAGGTGGGCCGCAAAAACGCCTTGGCCGTGTTCCAGCGCCAGCCGCTTTTCTGGTTGACCTCAAAATAACCGACACCTTCGTTGTTGCCGCGGTTGAAGTCGTCTGTGGCCGCAATGCCAGCCTGTTGCGCCGCCTGCGAGAACGCGTCCAGCACGTCCCAACGCAAGCGCTGTTTCTCCACGCGCCATTCGCCGCCCGCATTGCGACCGCGCAGCAGTTTCTGGTAGGGTGTTTCGGCGGCGGCCATCAACTCCGGCGCTGTACCGCGCGCGCCGTGCAGGGCGTCAGCGCCTTTGTAATGGTCTTCGTGCAGCTTGAAATAAGGCAGGCTGTTGTGCCAATTCCAGGCGTCGTCACCGCTCTCCTGTGCCCAGCGTTCATAGTCGCGCGATTGCCCGCGCATGTAGATCATGCCGTTGATGCTGGAGCTGCCGCCCAGGGTTTTGCCGCGCGGGTAACGCAAGCTGCGGCCATTCAGGCCAGCCGCCGGCTCGGTGTTGTAGAGCCAGTCGGTGCGCGGGTTGCCGATGCAATACAGATAACCCACCGGAACGTGGATCCAGTGGTAGTCGTCCTTGCGGCCGGCTTCAATCAGCAACACGCGTTTGGTGGCGTCGGCGCTCAGGCGGTTGGCCAGCAAACACCCCGCCGTGCCGGCACCGATGATGATGTAGTCAAAAGTGGTGTCAGACACGCTTATTTCGCCGTAGGCATCACAAACTCCGCCCCCTTGCCAATGCTCTCCGGCCAGCGCTGCATGATCGATTTCTGCTTGGTATAAAAGCGCACGCCCTCTTCGCCATAGGCGTGCATGTCGCCAAACAGGCTGCGCTTCCAGCCGCCAAAACCGTGCCAGGCCATCGGCACGGGGATCGGCACGTTCACGCCGACCATGCCGACCTGCACGCGGCGGCTGAATTCGCGGGCGACGTTGCCGTCGCGGGTGAAACAGCTCACGCCGTTGCCAAACTCGTGCGCGTTGACCATGTTGAGCGCTTCTGCAAAGTCTTTGGCGCGCACACACACCAGCACCGGGCCGAAGATTTCTTCCTTGTAGATGCGCATGCTGGTGGTCACGTGGTCAAACAAGGTGCCGCCGAGCCAGAACCCTTTGCCACAACCCTCGCCGGCTTTGGCGCCATCGAAGCCGCGGCCATCCACCAGCAACTTCGCGCCTTCTTTTACCCCCACGTCGATGTAGCCCGTGATGCGTTTGTGTGCAATGTCGGTGACGATGGGGCCCATTTCAGCGGCGAGGTTGGTGCCGTTCAACACCTTCAGCGTTTTGGTGCGCTCAACCAGCAACGGCACGATTTTGTCGGCCACGTCACCCACCAGCACCGCAACGCTGATGGCCATGCAGCGTTCGCCAGCCGAGCCGTAAGCCGAACCGATCAGCGCGTCTACCGTCTGGTCGATGTCGGCATCGGGCATGACGACCATGTGGTTCTTCGCGCCACCCAAAGCCTGCACGCGTTTGCCGTTTCTGGCACCGGTCTCATAGATGTAGTTGGCAATCGGTGTGGAGCCGACAAAGCTCACGGCTTTGACGTCCGGGTGGGCGAGGATCGCATCGACTGCTTCCTTGTCGCCCTGCACCACGTTGAAGACACCGTCGGGCAGGCCGGCTTCTTTCAACAGTTTGGCTTGCAACAACGTGGCGCTCGGGTCAATCGGGCTGGGTTTCAAAATGAAGCTGTTGCCCGCCGCAATCGCCATCGGGTACATCCACATCGGCACCATCACCGGGAAGTTGAAGGGTGTGATGCCGGCCACCACACCGAGGGGCTGGCGCAGCGTCCAGTTGTCGATACCGGTGCTCACCTGGTCGGTGAAATCGCCCTTGAGCAGCTGTGGGATGCCGCAGGCAAACTCGATGATGTCGATGCCGCGTGTGACTTCACCCTGCGCGTCGGTGAAGACTTTGCCGTGTTCCGCAGTGATGGCATGCGCCAGTTCGTCTTTGTGCAGATTGACGAGTTCGAGGTATTTGAACATCACCCGCGCGCGGCGGATCGGCGGTGTGTCCGACCACGCGGAGAAGGCCGCCTGCGCAGCCGCCACTGCAGCACCGACATCGGCCGCATTCGCCAGCGCCACTTTGCCGCTCACGGCGCCCGTGGCCGGGTTGAACACGTCCTGCGTGCGGGTCGAGGCGCCCGCCTGCATCGCGCCGTTGATGAAATGACCAATGTGGGATGTCGCCATGCCGGATTCCTGCTCAGTTGAGGTGAAGGGGATTTGTAGGGTATTCGAAAGGCCAAATTGTCCTCCACCCTGCGGCTGTGCGAATTGTTCGGCAAATGGATGCAATAATTAACATGGGTGTTAACATTTTTAATAATTTGCACCTCCAAAGCCGAATTTATGAACAAATCGAGCATGGAGTCACGAATAATGGTCATTTAATGCTATATAAATAGTAGCATTTTCCGAAATCCACACCCCTAAAATTACCCGATGCAATCCCCCCTGAGCGGCGCAAGCCGCGTGTATTACATCGTCGGTGATCCGATCGCACAGGTGAAATCGCCCGCCGGGGTGAGCGAGGCCCTCCAAGCACGGGGACACAACGCCTACGTGATGCCGGCGCACGTCGCGCCGCGCGACCTGGCCGCGTGGTTGGCGGGTGTCTCGCTGGCGCACAACGTCGACGGCATCATCATCACCATCCCGCACAAGTTCGCCGCGTTCGCTCTGTGCGCCACCACCTCCGAGCGTGCGGCCTTTCTGGGCGCCGTCAACACCCTGCGCCGAAATGCCGATGGCTCCTGGCATGGCGACATGTTTGACGGCCTGGGGTTTGTTGCCGCCCTGCAGGAAAACGCCAGCGACCCGAGTGGCAAACGCGCGCTCCTGGTGGGCGCTGGCGGCGCAGGCTCGGCCATCGCCCACGCGCTGGTGGTGGCCGGCGTGCGTGAGCTGGCGGTGTTTGACGACGACGCCGTGCGGCGTGCGGCACTGATCGCGCGCCTGGCCAATCTGAAGAAATGCCCGGTCGTGGCCGGCTCGCCCGACCCCACCGGGTTCGACCTCATCGTCAATGCCACGCCGGCGGGCATGCGTGAAGGCGACGCTTTGCCGGTCCGGATGGATGCGGTCACGGCCACCACGGTGGTCGGCTGTGTCATCACCGCGCCTGCCATCACGCTGCTGATCGCGCAGGCGCGCGCCAGAGGTTGCCCCACCGTGACGGGCACCCAGATGTTCGGCAAGGTGCGCGACCTGATGGTTGACTTTTTGGTGAAACTGGGTCACGCCCCGTTCAAGGCCAACACCGATGCGCGTTGATCCCCACAGCCTTCAAGACGGCGACAGTTATGACGTGGTGGTGGTCGGCGCCGGTGGCGCGGGTCTGGGCGCCGCGCTGTTTGCCGCGCTCGAAGGCGCCAAGGTGCTGGTGGTCGAAAGTACGGCCTACGTCGGTGGCACGACGGCACTGTCAGCGGGCACCACCTGGATTCCGGGCACCCACCATGCGGCCAAGGTCAATCCGGCCGACACGCTAGCCGATGCAGGGCGCTACTTGACCAACGCCATCGGCGACCACAGCCCGGCCAAACTGAGGCAGGCGTTTCTCGACAACGGCGCAGCGGCCGTACAGCGGCTCGAAGCGCAAACCGGGGTCCAGTTCCGCCCCTACCCCAAACACCCCGACTACCTCTCGGATCTGGGCGGCTCCACCCTGAGCGGCCGCGCGCTGGAGCCCCTGCCGTTCGATGGTCGCCTGCTCGGGCCCCTGCTGGCGCTGTTGCGCCCGCCGATCCCCGAGTTCACGGTGCTGGGCGGCATGATGGTGGACCGCACCGACATCAACCACCTGCTGGGCCTCACGACATCCTGGGCGTCATTCAGCCACGCGACAAAAATTATCCTGCGCCACGCGGTCGACCGCCTGCGCGGCCCGCGCGGCACACGCCTGGTGATGGGCAACGCGCTGGTCGGGCGTTTGCTGCATTCTTTGTCGCGCTTCGAAAACGTCACTGTGCATGTGAATACAACCCTCAGCGGGATTGCGCGCCAGGCTGCCGGTGTGGACAGTGTCTCCGTGGTGCAGGCCGGCCAAACCAAAACCGTGCGCGTCAAAGGCGGGGTGATCCTGGCCAGCGGTGGCTTCAACCGCCATCCCGGGTTGCGCCAACAGCTGTTGCCGCTGGCCGGGGCCGCGTGGTGCCCCGGTGCGCCCGGCCACACCGGCGCCGCGCAGGACATCGCCCGTTCCCTGGGGGCGCGTTTCGGTGAAGGCCATGCCAGCCACGCTTTCTGGGCGCCGGTATCGACACGCAAACGTGCCGACGGCAGCCAGGCCGTTTTTCCGCATTTCGTGATGGACCGCGCCAAACCCGGCATGCTCACGGTGAACCAGGCCGGGCAGCGTTTTGTCAATGAAAGCACCACCTACCAGCTGTTCGCACTGGCCATGCAACAGCAACAACCGCCGGCGATTCCGGCGTATTTGATCTGTGACGCAGCCGCCTTGAAAAAATACGGCATCGGTATGGTGCGACCGGGCGGCGGTGGGCTCAAGGCATTTCTCGCGGACGGTTACTTGACCGAGGCGAACACCTTCGGCGAGTTGGCGCAAAAGCTTGCCATCGATCCGCAAGCTTTTGAGGGCACTGTGGCCCGTTTCAACGCGAACTCCGAAAATGGCACCGACCCGGACTTCCACCGCGGTGAAATCGCCTACCAGCACAACATTGGCGACGCGGCCGCTGGCGGCAAAAATCCGAACCTTGGGGCGCTCACCCAAGCGCCGTTTTACGCCGTGCGCCTGTACCCGGGCGACATTGGCGCGTCTACCGGCCTGGTCACCGATACGCAGGCGCGTGTGCTCGATGCACAAGATGCGCCCATTGCGGGCCTGTATGCCGTCGGCAACGACATGAACTCGATCATGGGCGGCGTTTACACCGCGCCCGGCATCACCATCGGGCCAGGCCTGGTGTTTGCGTCGCTCGCGGCCGCAGATGCTGTAGAGCGGGCAATGGGCAATTTCCCGCCGGGCCGCCCCAAGGGAAATTAGCCCCCTCGGGGGGCAGAGAGCCACATGCAGTGGGCGAACGTGGGGGCCACACTAATCGCCCGTCCAACTGGGTGCGCGTTTTTCCCGGAACGCCAGCTGGCCCTCCTTCGCATCGTTCGTCAAGGTAAACAGCGCAATCTGGCTTTCGGTAAAAGACATCGACTCCTCAAACGCCATCGACTCCACCTTCTTCATGGTGTACAGGCCGCGGCGCAGGGCGGCCGGTGACTTGTCCAGCAGGCGCGCCAGCAGCCATTGCAATTTGGCGTCGACGTCGCTGTTGTCGTCGCTCAGATAGTTCACCAGGTGGTAGTCGAGCGCCTGTGCCGAGGTGATGGGTTCGCCCGTGAGGCACATCTCGGCCAGAATCCGGCGCGGAATGAGGTGTTGCAATACGCTGAGCACCTGCGCCGGGAACACGCCCACTTTCACCTCGGGCAGCCCAAAAATCGCATGCCGCGCCGCCACCGCCATGTCGCACATCGACAGGAGGCCAAAACCACCCGCCATACACGCGCCGTTCACCCGCGCGATCAGGGGCACATTGCTGGCACGCGCCACCCGCAGCAACTGCGCCAGGTGGCCCAGCGGCTCGGAGTAGTCGGTGGTGAAGGCCTTGGCCGACTGCAAATCGGCGCCGGCGCAAAAGGCCTTGTTGCCCACACCCGTGACCACGATCGCGCGTATGCCCCGGTCAGTTTGTGCCTCGCTGATGGCTTGCGCCATGCCGGCCAGCACGCCGTGGCTCATTGAATTGCGGCGTTCCTCGCGGTTGATGGTGAGCCACAACACCGGCCCTTTTTGCTCGATCAACAACTCGGCGCTGGAGCCGTTGGTGGCGCTGCCGGCGGGGGCTGAACCAATGGAATCGGGGCTCGGGCTGCTCATGGTTGTCCTGTGGGGGATTGAAAAAGCGATTGTGCACGTTGCAAGGTAGCATTCAGGCTCTATGGCAGACCCCACCCCGAGCCCGGCCGACGACACGCCTCCCAGCGTTGTCGTGCAAACCGCCGGCTCCGGCCGCCAGGCGGTGCTGCTCGGGCGCTGGACCAGTGCGCGCCTGGGGGACGGAAAAGGCTTCGCCCATCTGGACGCCGAGTTGGCCGGCGCCTGCCCCGGCAACGTGAATGCCTGCGGCTGGGATTTGCGCCACCTGATGGCGCTGGACCACACCGGCGCGCAGATGTTGTGGAACGCCTGGGGCCGCCAGTGGCCGCTGGCCATCCGCGTCTTGCCGGACCAACGCGCGCTGCTGGATCGGGTGGCCCAATACACGGTGGCGCGGCGCACGCCGACCGCCCGCACGGCGATGCAGGTTTTTTTGCGCCTGTTGTGGCAGCGGTTTTTGCGGTTGGGCGCGGGCCTGTTCATTCTGGTGGGGCATGCGCGCGAGCTGATCCGGCTGGTGGGGCAGTTGGCCCTGGACCTGCTGCGCCTGGTGCGCGCGCCTGCAGACGGCCCGTGGCGCGACATCTCTGGGCATCTCTACCGCATTGGCGCCACAGCCATGCCCATCACCGCGCTGGTCGGTTTTTTGATCGGCGTGGTGCTGGCTTACCTGATGTCGCAGCAACTGCGCCAGTTTGGCGCCGACGCCTTCATCGTCGACGTGTTGGGTATTTCGCTGATCCGGGAACTCGGGCCGGCACTGGCGGCGATCCTGGTGGCCGGGCGCTCCGGCTCGGCCATCACCGCACAAATTGGCGTGATGCGGGTCACCGAGGAGCTCGACGCCATGAAGGTCATGGGCATTCCCCTGGGTTACCGGCTGGTGATGCCGCGCGCCATCGCCATGGCCATTGCCATGCCCCTGATCGCGGTGTGGACCACGGTGTCGGCCCTTCTGGGCGGCATGTTGGCGGCCGACCTGGTGGTGGGCGTCACCCCGGCATTTTTTGTGATGGCCCTGCCCGACGCGGTGCAGGCCGCCAACCTCACGCTGGCGGTGGGCAAGTCGGTGGTGTTTGGGTTGCTGATCGCCCTCATTGGTTGTCATTACGGGTTGCGCATCAAGCCCAACACCGAAAGCCTGGGCGAAGGAACCACCGCTTCGGTGGTGACCTCGATCACCATGGTGATTCTGGTGGACGCACTGTTTGCCGTGGTGTTCAAGGACGTCGGCATATGAGCGCCGAAACCGGTCACGCGCAGCCGCACGTCCATCCACAGGCGGCTGGCCCGGTGGTTGACATCGTGGGCCTGTGGTCGGTTTTCCGCACCGCCGGTGTCGACGCCGTGGTGCACAAAGACCTCAATCTGCGCATCGAAGCAGGCGAGATGTTGTCGATCGTCGGTGGTTCGGGAAGCGGCAAAACCGTGTTGCTGCGCAAAATTCTCGGCCTGGACCGGCCTTCACGCGGCGAGGTGACGGTGCTGGGCAAACCGGCGGCGCAGATGGGCGAAACCGGTGCTGCCAGCCGGGTGGGCATGTTGTTCCAGCACGGCGCCCTTTTCTCTGCCTTCAGTGTGCTGGACAACATCGCCTTTCCCCTGCGCGAGCTCAAAACCCTGCCCGAAAGCCTGATCCGCGACGCCGCCCTGGTCAAACTGCAAATGGTCGGCCTGGACGCCGCGCAAGCCGACAAAAAACCGGCCGATCTTTCGGGCGGCATGATCAAACGCGTGGCGCTGGCACGGGCCCTCGTGATGGACCCGCCGCTGCTCTTGCTCGATGAGCCGACAGCCGGCCTCGACCCCGACAGCGCCGACACCTTTTGCGCCCTGTTGCGCTCGCTGCACAACGAGCTGGACCTCACCGTGGTGATGGTCACGCATGACCTCGACACCCTGTTTGAATTGAGCACGCGGGTGGCCGTTCTGGCTGACAAACACGTCGTGACCAGCGGCACGCCCAAAGAGGTGATTGCCTTCCCGCACCCCTTCATTGAACACTTCTTTCTAGGCGAGCGGGGCCAACGCGCAATGGCCTCTTTGCCCGGTGTTGAAGCACCGGTATAGCCGCTTGGTGTAAAAAGGCGAATTATGGAAAACAAATCACACGCCCTGGCTGCAGGTGGCTTCGTGCTGCTGCTGGCGGCGCTGACGGTGGCACTGGCGCTGTGGCTCACCCGTGACTCATCGGCCCACATGACCTTCGAGCTCAGCAGCCGCGAGTCGGTGACCGGGCTGCAAACGCAGGCGGGCGTGCGGTTTCGCGGGGTTAACGTCGGCAAAGTGGAGTCGATCGGGTTCGATCCGGCGGTGCGCGGCAATGTGCTCATCCGCATTGCCACCGACGCGGGCGCTCCCATCACCCGCTCCACCTTTGCCACACTGGGCTTTCAGGGGGTTACCGGTCTGGCCTTTATCCAGCTGGACGACAACGGCGAGTCCAAAGAGCCGCTGGTTTCGAGTGCCGAGGCACCCGCGCGTATTCCGATGCGGGCCAGCATGTTGTCCAAACTGACAGACCAGGGCACCAATATTCTGGTTCAACTGGAGGAAACCAGCCGCCGCGTCAACCAGTTGCTGGACGCCGAGCACCAAAAAACCCTGTTCGCCGCCATTGACGAGATGGGCAAAACTTCCCGTGACGTGAGCCAGGCAGCCAAGGGTTTCGGCCAGGCGGCCAGCGCCCTGCAACAGTTTTCCGGCAACGCCAACCGCATCATGGACTTCCAGTTTGGCCCCGAGAAAATGAACCTGCCCAAACTGGTGGACGACATGACCGCCACCATGAAAACCCTGCAAGGCGCGTCTGACCGCATTGGCGCCACCGCCGACGAGGCCAAAGGCGCGGCGGCCGAGTTCAAGCAGGCGGCCAAAACCCTGAGCCAGCCGGGCGGCGCACTCGACAAACTCGGCCAGGGGGCCGACGCCCTGACCCAGCTTAGCCTGAGCGCCACCACCAACACCCTGCCGCGCCTGAACCGCACCTCGGATGACGCCGCCCGCGCGCTGCGCCAGCTGGGCAAAAGCGCCGCCACCTTGAACGACAACCCCCAGGCGCTGATTTTTGGCAGCGGCTCTCAGATACCCGGGCCAGGCGAAACCGGCTTTGCGCAGCCTGCCGTCAAACCATGATTCCCAGGGCAAAGCTCATGAAGAAAACTATAAAAACTATAGCTGCCTGTGCTGATTACACGAAACTCAGACACCTGTTTTTATCGTCAATACTGGTTTTGACCGCTTGCGCCCTTCCGGACAAACCGCGCCCGGCCACCAGTTATGACTTCGGCCTAGGCGCAGCCCTTGAATCAGTAGCCGCCACGACGCAAAACCTGCCCGCACTGGTGCTGCTCGACGTTGAATTCAGCCCCGCGCTGGACGGCACGGCGCTGTTGTACCGCCTCGCCTATGCCGACGCGCAAGCCCTGCACCCCTATGCCCAGGCGCGCTGGAGCATGCCGCCCGCGCAGTTGCTGCGCCAGCAGGCGCGCACACAGCTGGGCGCGACTCGGCCGATTCTTGCGGCGGGTGAGACCTTGGCGGGCAGCGCCACGCCCTGGACATTGCGGGTCGAACTGGAAGAATTCAGCCAAGTATTCGCAACCCCAACGGCCAGCAGCGGCCTGGTGCGCCTGCGCGCCAGTGTGAGCCAGCCGTCCCCACAAGGCGACCGCCTGATCGGCCAGCGCTGGATAACGGTGCAGCGCCCCGCGCCCACGGCCGACGCACCCGGCGGCGTGCGCGCCTTGTCAGCCGCGACGCAGGCTGCGGTGGCCGAGCTGGGAAGCTGGCTTGGGCAGTTGCGGTAGCAACCCATCGGCCCCTGTGGGCAGAAAGCGGCAGGAAAAAGGCTTTCAATCGTCCCCAATGAGTAAAAAACTGAAATAAATAAATTAGAAAAATTTTATTGAATAAATAATCAATTTAAGTAACATAAGTAATGAATTATTTGCTATAAAAAATAAATTAATATTAAACACTAATTTATCAAAAATTCACTTAAAATAAATAATAAACGAAAATATGCCCCTGAGCTGGAACGAAATCAAATCCCGCGCTTTGACGTTCAGCCGCACCTGGGACGACGCCGCCAATGAGAAGAGCGAGGCCAAGCCGTTCTGGATCGATTTTTTCGAAATCTTCGGCATCACCAACAAACGTGTAGCCAGTTTTGAGCACGCCGTCAAAAAGCTGCCGGGGCGTGACGCCAAATTTGACGGCTACATTGACCTGTTCTGGCCCGGCATGTTGCTGGTCGAGCACAAGTCACGCGGCAAAGACCTCGACCGGGCCCTGACGCAGGCGCTGGACTACTTCCCCGGCATCGCCGAGCGTGACCTGCCGCAACTCGTCATCGAATGCGACTTTGCGCGTTTTCGCGTGCAGCGCCTGGCCACGGGTGAGAGCTTTGCGTTCGACCTGAAAGACCTGCACAAAAACATCAAGCTGTTTGGTTTTGTGGCGGGCTACAAAGCGCTGGAGATCAAGCCGCAGGACCCCGTGAACATCAAGGCCGCTGAGCGCATGGGCAAGCTGCACGATGCCTTGAAAGCCTCCGGCTACGTTGGCCACCCGCTTGAAGTGCTGCTGGTGCGACTGCTGTTTTGCCTGTTTGCCGACGACACCGGCATCTTCCAGCCCGCGCAGTCGTTTCGCACTTTTGTCGAAGAGCGCACGGCGGTGGACGGCTCCGACCTGGGTTCACGGCTCGGCCAGTTGTTCCAGGCGCTCAACACCGAAGAAGGCAAACGCAGCAAAGCACTGGACGAGCAGATCGCCGCGTTTCCGTATGTTAACGGCAAGCTTTTTTCTGAAGTCCTTCCCATGGCCGACTTCACCAGCGCCATGCGCGAAGCCTTGGTGGACGCCTGCGCGCTGGAATGGTCGGCCATCAGCCCGGCCATTTTCGGCAGCCTGTTCCAGAGCATCATGGACGTGAAAGCTCGCCGCAACCTGGGCGCGCATTACACGTCGGAGGAAAACATCCTCAAGCTCATCAAGCCGCTGTTTCTGGATGGCTTGTGGGCCGAGTTCGAGAAGGTCAAACGGCAGAAAAACAGGCTGTTTGAATTCCACAAGAAACTGCGCACCCTCACGTTTCTGGACCCGGCCTGCGGCTGCGGCAATTTTCTGGTCATCGCCTACCGGGAGTTGCGCGAATTGGAATTGGCGGTGTTGCGGGCCAGCATCCTTGATGCGCAGATGGGCGTAGACGTGCACGGGCTGATCAATTTGGACGTGGACCAGTTTTACGGCATCGAAATTGAAGAGTTCCCGGCGCAAATCGCGCAGGTCGCCATGTGGTTGATGGACCATCAAATGAATGTGCGGCTGAGTGAAGAGTTCGGTTTTTACTTTGCGCGCATTCCGTTGCGTACGTCGCCCCACATTGCGCATGGGAACGCGCTCCAACTGGACTGGAATGAAGTGCTGCCCGCCGAGCGGTGTAGTTATGTGTTGGGGAATCCGCCTTTTGTGGGCGCCAAGTTCATGGACGACACTCAGCGCAGCGACACACGCGCCGTGTTTGCGGGCATTGACAACGCGGGGTTGCTGGATTTTGTGGCGGCATGGTATGTGAAGGCGGCGCAATACGCTCGTGCCGCAGAACCGGGGGGGGGGGGGGACGAAGCCGGGGCGCCAAAACAGGGCAATTTTTAAAAAACCCCCCCCACCCCCCCCCCCCCCCCCAACCCCC
>JANNMM010000309.1:0-12189 GCA_031397915.1 Rhodoferax sp.
CTGGCGCGTTACCTGGAGAGCCACAAGGCAGTGCAGCGGGTGTTTTACCCGATGCTCGAATCACACCCGCAGCATGCGTTTGCCAAGCAGCATTTCAAAGCCGGCTCCTGGCTGATGGCGTTTGAAGTCGGCAACGAAGCCGCGTGCCTGAAATTCATCAATCGCCTGAAGCTGCCGGTCGTTGCCACAGGTTTGGGCGACAACCGCAGCCTCGTCATTCCGGTTGCGCCGACCATCTTCTGGGAGATGGGCCTGGCGAACCGCCGCAAGATGGGGATTTCGGAAGGTCTGATTCGTTTCTCGGTCGGCCTTGAAGACACCGCCGATTTGCTGGCGGATTTTGAGCAGGCTTTGAGGTAATCCAGCCGGTTTAAATCGCTGGGAGTCGGCATCGTTCGGCCTTCCCAGCGACGCAGCGAAGCCATGTCCCGTCACAAGCAAGTTGCTATTTATTCAATAGCATACTACGAAAGTTTTACGTGACTTGGAGCCCAATTTTTCTTGAAATTATTGAAAATTGGGGTTGAAACAGTCAATTGTTAACATGGGTATTAACAATTGACTGTTTCCTTAAGCCCGCGCCTTTCACACCAAAGCCCAGTCGCATTGCCCGATCACCGCGCTCAGCGGCGGCCTTCGCGCGGGGCAGGACGGTCGGGTGCAAATTTTCAGGCCGTGTTGCGGGGCTGGTTTCGACCTACAGCTGACGCGGAGACCGACCAAGTAGTCGCCTGGCAGCGGCCACTCAATCGCTTTCGTATCTAGGCCGCGAATGTCCGCTGCAAGGACGCTCAATCTGTATAGTGAACTGCGCCTGATGACCGAGTTCAGTCACAGCATTTAATGGACCGTGTATCTCCTCCAGACCAGATGCGAATGTAGCAGTTTGCGGCTTGGCTGCTCCAAACCGGCCATTTGCGTTGTCATAGTCTGTCAAGCAGCCCACTGCAGTGGGACTACTGCGGGGATTCGCAGCGGCCCGCCTTGGGATCATGTGCACGACACCATCAGTGACCCCCCGGCGCATCAGTGAATGCCATCTGACGAGTCATGTCAAATCATGCTAACGTTGCCAAGAGATTCTGTCCAACCCCAACGCACTCCTGAGCATGACACACCACCCACGCAACCCGTTGGCCCTGATGGCTACAACACTTTTGCTTTTGGCGGGTTGTGCCAGTGGGCCAGTGGCCCCGCCCGAGGCGCCGCCCCTGGCACAGACCTGCCCGGCGGGTGTGCCAGAGGGTGCCCGCTGCTTGCGGGGGCGAGACTCTGCGTCGGCGCACTACCTCATCGTAATGCCAGCCCAATGGAGCGGCGCGCTGGTGGTGCATGCCCATGGCGGGCCTTCGTTGGGCGAGCCCAAAATAACCCGCGCCGACGAAGACATTAAGCGCTGGGCCGTTACCGTTAGAGCGGGGCATGCGTGGGCGGGTTCGGTATTTCGGCAAGGTGGCTTTGCCGTGACCACGGCTGCCGAAGACACTGAGCGCGTGCGCCGCATCTTCATTGACCATGTGGCCAAGCCGCGCGTCACGCTGCTGCACGGGCAATCCTGGGGCAGCATGGTGGCCACGCGGGCGGCCGAGATGTTTCCCAAATCGTGGAACGGTGTGTTGCTGACCAGCGGCGTGGTGGCCGGGCCAGCCACGTACGACTTCCGGCTGGACTTGCGCGCCATTTACCAGCACATGTGTAACAACCTGCCGCGCGCAGACGAGCCCGCCTATTCATTGGCTATTGGCCTTCCCCCCGACAGCAAGCTGACCAACGAGGAGTTGGCCACGCGCGCGGACGAGTGCCTGGGCGTTCGCAAGCCCGCCGCGCAACGAACGCCGCAGCAGGCGCAAAAGCTCAAAACCATTGTGGATGTGCTGAAAATTCCCGAAAGTTCGGTGGTGGACCACCTGAGATGGGGCACCTTCACGCTGCGCGATGTGGTGGCCAAGAATGGCGGCCTCAGCCCGTTTGGCAACGAGCATGTGCGCTACGTGGGCTCGGCTGACGATGCGGCGCTGAATGCCGCCGTGCCGCGCTTTAAACCCGACCCGGCCGCAGTGGCTCGGTTTGCCGCCGATGTGGACAACGCTGGGCGCTTCACCGTGCCCGTGGTCAGTGCGCATGGTATCGCCGATGCCACGGTATTTGTAGAGGGCAGCGACACCCTGCGCCAGCGCATGTCGGCTGCGGGCAACGGCGACCGGCTGGTGCAGAACTTTGTGGATTCAGCCGAGCACGGCTACTGGGGTGATGCCTACTACCCACCGTTGTTCAGCGCGCTGCTGAACTGGGTTGAAAAAGGCCAGAAACCCACACCGGCAGGCATTGCCAACAGTTGCATGCAACAGCCCGGGGTAGCCGCCAAAGACTGCCGCTTTTTGCCCGACTACGTGAACAAGCCGCTTGCTTCACGCATTTTTTTACGTTGAACCCAACCACCGGGTTTGCCTGCTGTATCGGCCTGTACCGCTGACACATACCGGTCAATGCTGACCCTTCAATGAACCTGCCCGAGGCCTGTAAGTCGTCAGTTTGACTTTTTGGATGCGGGTTTCGTGGCCGCCTGGTAACGCTTCATTGCCGCGGCCTAAAGCGCTGACCTGGGTACCCGCAATGGACACGAAGAAGTCGGCGGTAAATGTCGGGTATCGGCCTCGGTAGCGTTGAATTGATTCATTGCGCCGAATCGGGCACTCACCAAAGACGACTCTTGGCCCAAAGCCGCCAAGCAATTGCAATTGAGCAACGTTTGATGCATTCACCCCAATGAATCACGCGTTCTCCAACCAAGTCTGCAAAGGCAACCCTCCCGTCCCCAGCACCAGCGGCCTGCACCCGGGGTTCAGCTTGCAAAACGCATCCAGCCCCCGCGTATTGCCGGGGTTGGCCCCGCTTTTCACTTCGTACGCAAACAGTTCACCCTGGTGGCGCAGAACGTAGTCCACCTCGTCCTGGCCATTGCGCCAGTAGTGGATCAAGGGCTGCGTGCTGCTGTGTGCCAGGTGGCGGGCCAGCAGCTCGGCGCCGACGGCACTCTCGGTGATGCGGCCCCACAGCTCGGGGGTGGCGCGCAGGCGCTTGAAATCAAAACCTTCGGTGCTGGCTATGGCCCCCATCAGAGCCGTGTTGAACACTTGCAGCTTGGGGCTGGAGCCGCGTTGGCGCACCGCCTGCCCAGAGAACTTTTGCAAACCACAAACCATGCCCGCGCCTTCGAGCAATTGCAGGTAGTGCGCGATGGTGGTGGTGTTGCCTGCGTCGCTGAGCTGTCCCAGCATCTTCTGGTAACTCAACTCTTGCCCGCTGTAGCGGCAGGCCAGATCGAATACGCGGCGCAAGAGCGCGGGCTTTTGCACGGGGCTCATCAGCAACACGTCTTTGCTGATGGTGGTTTCAATCAAGGCGTCGCGTACATAGGCGGCCCATCGGTGCGGGTCGCCGATCAATCCCGCAGCGCCAGGGTAACCACCGTAAAAGATGAATTGGTCGAGGGTGAAGCCAAAAGCCTCGCGCATTTCGATGAAGCGCCAGTGGCCAAGGCGGGTCATCTCAAACCGCCCGGCCATGCTTTCTGTCAAACCGCGGGCAATCAGCAAAGGCGCAGAGCCCAACACCACCACCCGCACGTCGCGGCCGGCACGCGTGTCTTCGTCCCAGAGGCGTTTGACCTCTTCCGTCCAGCCGGGCAGCTTTTGCACTTCGTCCAGCACCAGGATGCAGCTGCCGGCATTCGTGGCCAGTGCACG
Source organism: Rhodoferax sp. (assembly GCA_031397915.1). Classification (GTDB taxonomy): domain Bacteria; phylum Pseudomonadota; class Gammaproteobacteria; order Burkholderiales; family Burkholderiaceae_C; genus JANYCG01. The sequence goes on from JANNMM010000309.1 coordinate 3,747, forward strand.
GGCGGTTTCCCACTGGGTGGTAAGCCACCCTCTGCCTGCAAGGCCCGGGTTGTCGGCGCTGACGCTGTGTTGCGCCACGGTTTTTCCGGGCGTATCAGCCAATGCGGCCAGCGCTTGACGGACCAGGGTTGTCTTGCCTACCTGGCGCGGGCCGGCAAGCACCTGCAGGAAGCGACGAGGCTCCTGCAAACGGGCGGAGAAAGTGGCCAGAATGGCGCGGCGAATTTCTGATGACATGGTTTTACTCAATCGAATGAGTAATTTTACTCAATGCATTGAGTAATTTATCTCAACCGATTGAGTAATTCTGAATTCGATTGGATTTCAGCTTGATTGGGCAGCTGTTTTCCTTGGGAAAACTACAAAATCCGGTTGAACCAGAGCATGGACAGCGCCGCAGCGCTGATCGCCAACACGGCGGCAAACAGTGCCAGCAAGCCTGAAATTTCGGTTTCTTTCTTCTCCACCGTCAGGCGCGAACTCAGGGTTTCATAGACTTTCTTGAGGTCTTGAGCGGTGCCGGCGTAGAAATAGTCGGCGTCGGTCTTCTGCGCCACGGTCTTCAGGGTGGCCTCGTCCAGCCGTACACGCATGGACCAACCCTCAAATCCAATGGTTTCACCGTTGACGGTGCCAATGCCCACCGTGTAGACGCGCACACCCCGATCTGCGGCCATTTTGGCGGCTTCGATGGTGTCGATGCCGGTGGTGCGCTGGCCGTCGGTCAACAAAATGATCGCGCCCGATTTGTAGGAACCCGGCGGCACCGGAGTGAACTCCTTCTTGTCCTTTGGTTTTTCATCAATCGATACACCGCGCTGACGCTGGTTGCCGTACTGCAACTGGCCCAGGTCAATGCCCGCATCGGGGAAAAGGGTTGCCAGCGACATCACGATCGCGTTGCCAATGGCGGTTGCACGCTGCATCTGGAAGCGGTCTATCGCCGAGACCAGGTCTTCCCGGTTCAAGGTCGGTATTTGGGCAACCGTAGCGGAACCCGCAAACGCGACGATGCCGACTTTGACGCCTTTGGGTAGATCAGCCAGAAACGCTTTGGCCGCGTTTTGAGCGGCAACCAGCCGGTTGGGCTGAACATCAGTCGCCCGCATGGAGCCCGAGACGTCCATCGCCAGGATGATGGTTTCCTGGGTGGACGGCAGGCTGATCACGGCAAACGGGCGCGAAGCCGCCAACAGCATTGCCGCAATTGACATCAAAAACAGCAGCGGCGGAATGTGACGGCGAAAATTTGGACCGGTGCCCATGGCTTCGCGCACGATGGACAGGCTGGCATACCGCAGCGCCATTTTTTTCTTGCGTTTCATCAGCCAGATGTACACCGCCACCAGGACCGGCACAAAGAGCAGGAGCCACAACAGGTTGGGCCAGAAGAATGTCATTGGCATTTGTTTGGGAAGCAGGGTGGCCATGTCCATAGTGGGTCTCCAGTGCGTGCAGCGGGGGTCTCGGTGGCTTCAGGCCGCCCGTTTGAGCTGCGTCGGCAATTTCGCGCCGGCGCCGACACGGCTTCGGCGTTTGCGCATGTCGGTGAAGCGCATGATGGATTCCACCAAATCGTCGGCGGTGGAGAGCTCCAGGGTGTCCACGCCGGCTTTGCTCAGGTTTTGGCGCAATTGCGTTTCGCGCTCGAGCGCAATGCGTGCAAAGCGCTGCCGGAATTTGGGGTCATGGGTATCGACCAGCAATTGCTCGCCGCTCTCAGCGTCGCGAATCGTGATGAGGCCCAAGTCGGGCAGATCCATTTCCAGCGGATCGACGAGGCGCACAGCCACAACCTCGTGTTTTTGGGCAAGGTGGCCCAGGGCCTTTTCCCAGCCGGGCTCACTGATGAAATCGGAGACGACAAACACCGTTGAGCGCCGGTGGATGAAGCCGGCGGCGGCGGACAACAAATCACCCAGTTTGGTGGAGCCAGATTCGGCGTGTTTGGGTCGGCGCGACATGGCATGCATCAGCTGCAAAATGTGGCGCCGGCCGCTGCCCGCCGGGATCACCGTATCCACCCCGGACCCATAAAGCAGGGCGCCAACGCGGTTGCCATGGCGCGTGAGCAAACGCGCCAACACGGCGACAAAATCGGCCGACACATTGCGTTTGCGCTGTTCGCCCGAGCCAAAATCGATGGAGGGGCTCAGGTCCAGCAGGAACCAGGCCGTCATCTCGCGGTCTTCGGTGAAGACACGCACATGCGGGATTTGCAGGCGCGCGGTGACGTTCCAGTCCATGTGGCGAACATCGTCATGCAGCTGGTATTCGCGCAAATCAGCCAAGTCAATGCCGGTGCCACGCAGCAAAGTGCGGTAGTCGCCCTGCAGCAGGCCATCCAGGCGCTTCACCACCGTCCATTCAAGGCGTCGCAAAACGCTGTCAGAGCCTGCGATTTGCGGCGCGTTGGCGGCCTCTGCCATCGGCGTCGCAATGGATTTGGGCTTGCGTTTGAATGGGTTGAACATCGATCAGTATGAACGAATTGAGGCTTGGGGACAGCGCTTTCGCTGGTCTAGGCGGCCAGCTTCTCGTGTTCGAGCGGCTTGGCCGGCACCGGAATTTTCGCCATGATTTTGGCAGTGATGGTGTCGGCGGTGAGCCCTTCAGAGAGGGCCTCATAGGACAAGACCAGGCGGTGCCGCAACACATCGGGCACAAGATCAGTCATGTCTTCGGGCAACACATAGGTACGTCCGCGCAACATCGCCAATGCCCGGGCGCCTTCGGTCATGTTGATGGTGGCACGTGGGCTGGCCCCAAAAGTGATGAAACGCGCGAGGTCTTTCAGGTCATGTTTGTCCGGTGTGCGGGTGGCAGACACCAGCCGCACGGCATACTGGATCAAGCTGGGGTCTACATACACTTCGCGGCACTGCTTTTGCAATGCAGCCAGTTGTTCTGTCGTCGCCACAGCTGTGACCGAGACAGGCGCACCCGTTACGCGTTGCACGATGACAAATTCTTCTTCGTCCGTCGGGTAGTCGACCAACACCTTCATCATGAAGCGGTCCACCTGCGCCTCCGGCAGCGGGTAGGTACCTTCGGTTTCAATCGGATTCTGTGTGGCCATCACCAGAAAGGGGCTGGGTACTTTGTGCGTGACGCCGGCGATGGTGACCTGCCGCTCCTGCATCACCTCGAGCAGCGCGCTTTGCACTTTGGCAGGGGCGCGGTTGATCTCGTCGGCGAGCAGCAGGTTGGTAAACACAGGCCCGAGGGTGGTCGAAAAGTCACCCGTTTTCTGGTTGTAGATGCGGGTGCCAACCAGATCAGACGGTACCAGATCGGGCGTGAACTGGATCCGCTTGAAGTCGCCCCGTACGGTGTTGGCAAGCGTTTTGATCGTCAGCGTTTTCGCCAGGCCCGGCACCCCTTCGACCAGCAGGTGCCCCTGTGCCAGCATCGCAACCATTACCCGCTCCAGAAAACGGTCCTGACCGACAACGACCCGTTTCACTTCGTACAGGATTTTCTCCATCAACTGCGCGGTCTCCACACTGGTGCTTTTCATTTCGGGGTTGGGGATGGCTTCCATGGGCAAGGCCTCATTGTGGGTTTTTGAAAAAAGGAACGAGAACAACCAGTCAGAACGGCGGCAATCCGGCCGCGCCAGCCGCGTTTTCGATCGGAACCGCAAATCCAATACCGATGAAGGTGCGCTGCTCATTCGGGTTAAGGATGGCCGTGACGATACCGACCACCTGGCCGTCCATGGTGACCAACGGGCCGCCCGAATTGCCCGGGTTGGCCGCGGCGTCAAACTGGATCAGGTTGGTCATTTCCTGTTTGCCCTCAGGCGACTTGAACGAACGCTTCAGGCCAGACACAACACCTGCCGACGTTGACGGCCCAATGCCAAAGGGAAAACCTACAGCCACGACATGGTCGCCGGGCTTTAAATCGCCGGTTGAGCGCATGGTGGCAGCGATCATGTCGTCAGGAATGGTCTTGGCCTGCAGTACCGCCAGATCGTCTTCAGGCTTGACACTCTTGATGGTGGCGGTGGTTTCAAGGCCGTCGGAAAACATGACCTTGATGGTTTGCGCGCCTTGCACCACGTGCAGGTTGGTCAGGATGATGCCCTTGTCCACAATCACGACGCCAGTGCCCACGCCATGTTCAATATCGGCATCACCTTCCGCGTTTTTCACAAATCCCATCACTCGGACGACCGATGGTGCGATGGCTTCCGCGGCCCGAGCTGCGGCTGATGGCAGGTCAGCTGTCTCAAGCGTCTTGAGCACGGCGTTATCAATGATTTCCTGGGTCAGCTTGGGCGCGCCGGGGCGAAGCTGAATGGCGATGCTGATCGCCAACAACAGGCCCAGTACAAGGATAGCAGCCCAAAGGAAGCGAGGGTCCAGCATTGACATTCCGCGCACCGCCAACACACCGGCCTTGACGCGCTGGCGCAGGGGCGGGCGGGCGGCTACTTGCGGCAGGTCGAGACTCGCCAACTTGACCGAGCTGCTGTAGAGAGCGGATCTGCGCATGGTGTCACCTGGCCCAAGGGGCAAACATGGGGTTTTTCGGAAGAACGCCAGTGCTACGGTATCACGGTTCAGGGGATTCTGCCTGTATGGACTTTGCAGCCGAGTCCGTCAATTTAGGTTCTGACGAATCGCCTGTGTTATTTTCGCGTTCATGACGCTTTGGATTGACACACATTGCCACCTGGACGCGGGCGAATTTGACGGTGCGGCTGGCGCTGTTCGGGCGCGGGCGGCTTCATGTGGAGTCGGGCACTGTGTGATTCCCGCCGTCCACCCGACCAACTTCGGCGCCGTTGAGTGCCTCGCCCATGCGGGTGGTGACAGTTATGCCTTGGGCATACACCCGATGTATGTCAAGGAAGCACAGGAACCGGATTTGGGGCTGCTGGAGCAGGCATTGAACCGCTGCATCGGAGACTCCCGCCTGGTGGCTATAGGCGAGATCGGTCTGGATTATTTCGTCCCTGAACTTTGCACCAGCCCATTGCGCGGGAAGCAGGAGCATTTTTACCGCGAGCAGCTCAAATTGGCCCTTCGGTTTGAACTGCCCGTGATCCTGCACGTGCGCCGGTCGGTTGACCGGGTGTTGAAACACCTGCGCGATATGCGCCGCGACAAACCAGCAGACATGCCATGGCGCGGGATTGCCCATGCGTTCAACGGAAGCGCGGTTCAGGCGGGCGAATTCACGAAACTCGGCATTAAATTGGGTTTTGGTGGTGCAGTGACTTTTGAGCGGGCCCTGCAATTGCGAAGGCTCGCCACGGAGTTGCCACTGGAAGCAATCGTGATGGAAACCGATTCGCCAGACATTGCACCCAAGTGGTTGTACAAGAGTGCTGCAGAACGGCAGGCCGGCCAACGTCAATTGCCGAACGAGCCGGCCCAGCTGCCGCAAATTGCCCAGGTGGTGGCCGACCTTCGGGGCATTTCCCTTGCATCGCTCGCAAGCGCCACGACGGCCAATGCCATTGCTGCGCTGCCCCGACTTGGCGCTTTGTTGCGCAAGGCATGAACTACCGATTGCGCGGGGCAACGGGCGTTTCGGGGGTAGGGTACCCAGCGCTGCCAAAAACGTTGACAACCGCCTTGTGGGTGTCGAAATAGACTTGCCAATAGTGGTCGGTGTGGGCAGATGGCCGCACACACAGGAGCGGGCCTTCAGGCGTGAATTGGAGAATTTCAACCTCTGGAGGCGGCTTGGCGACGACGTTGGGGATCGCGGCGACAGCCGCTTTTAGTCGAGCGATCGCATCCAGGGGGTCGACGGTGCTGGCAATTTTGGCCGTGCAGTCGACGCGCCGTGAAGGCAAGGTGCTGAAGTTCTGGATCACCCCTGAAAAGACGGCATTGTTTCCGACGATGGTGATGACGTTGTCACCGGTAACCAGGGTTGTGCCGAACAGCCCGAGTTCCTTCACGGTCCCGGTTACGCCGCCGACCGTGACCCAGTCGCCCACTTTGTAGGGTCGCAACACCTGCATGAAGACGCCGGCGGCAAAGTGGGTCAGCAAACCACCCCAGGCCGTGCCGATGGCCAGCCCTGCGCCTGCCAGCAGAGCGGCAAATGACGTCGTTTTGACACCAAAAATATCCAGAATTGCCAGAATCAGAACAATGTTCAAAATCACCGAAATGATGGACGTCAGGTAGTTGGCAAGCGTCGCGTCGATCTTGCCGCCCCGTTGAAAGGCCACACTCATCAGTCGGAGGGCCAGGCGGACCAACCAGCGGCCAACAATCCAGGCGGCAAGCGCGCCCAAGACCTTGAGGCCAAAGTCGGCGCCTTGAGTGCTCAGAAAAATCCAGATCGAATCAATGTTCATGGAATCCCCGTCAGTTGGCCTATTGGCCTGATTTTGGAAAAGCGCCTGAGGATAATGTACGAATCTTGAAAAATCGCACCCCCTTGTTACCAGAGGTCAACTTTTCCGACGACGGCCCCGTGCGCCACCTGCATTTGGGCACTGAATGGATCCAAGGCTCCATGCTGCTTGACGCGCCGACGGTGCTGGTTCATGAGTACATCCAGCGCATGATGGCCTGGCTGCTGTTTGTCGATTTGGAAAAGCTCCCAAAAATGCAGTCGATGCAATTGGGCCTGGGCGCCGGATCCTTGACCAAATACTGCCACAAAGTGCTGCGGATGAAGGCCTGCGCCGTTGAGCTCAACCCGCAGGTGTTGCTGGCGTGCCGGGGATGGTTCAAACTCGCACCTGACAACCTGCGCTTGCAGGTGGTGTTGGCTGATGCTGCGCAGGAGATACAACGGCCGCATTGGCAGGGCAAAGTCGACGCGCTTCAAGTCGACTTGTACGACCATGAGGCGGCAGCGCCGGTACTGGATACCGAAGCCTTCTACGCTGACTGCCGGCGATTGTTGTCTGACGAAGGTTGCATGACGGTGAACCTGTTTGGCCGGTCGTCGAGTTTCGCCCGCAGTCTGGAGAAAATCACCGCCGCGTTCGGTCGTGAGGCGGTCTGGGCCTTCAAGCCCACCCATGCCGGCAACACCGTGGTGTTGGCGCGCAAGACACCCCTTGCCACCAAACGCTCGGCACTTGCCGCCAATGCAGAAATCATCCAGACCCAGTGGGGCCTGCCTGCACGCCAATGGGTGCGGATAATGAAACCGATCGAAAAATGACCACTGCCCAGAAAAACAAAACCCTGCTCAAAACGCACTACTCAGGGCCGCTGGACTGGCGCCACCTGGTGCATTGGTTGCACAGCGACGGCATGATCAACGAACAAGAGGCAACGCGCACCGTGGCGCGTTGCGCCCAGGCCGAAAGTGCACAACATCCATTGCTTCGGCTGGCCAGCGTGTCCATGCGGCGGGCCAGTACCGGCCAGCCGCTGGACATCGAGGCCTTGACGCAATGGCTGGCGGCCTGGTCCAAGCTGGAGTATTTGCGCATCGACCCACTCAAGGTGGAGGTCGGCAAGGTGGCCGACATCATGAGTGCCGCGTACGCTGAGCGCCACAAAATCCTGCCGGTGCAGGTGTCCAACCTCGAGGTCGTGATCGCCACGTCCGAGCCTTTTGTGACTGACTGGGTGGCCGAAGTCGAGCGCCAGGCCCGGCGTGCGGTTCGACGTGTGGTTTCAAACCCGCAGGACATCCACAAATACACGGCTGAGTTTTTCACGCTTGCCAAGTCTGTGCGCATGGCACTCAAGGCTGGCGGAAACAGTGGCAGCGCCAGCTTTGAGCAACTGGTCGAGCTCGGCAGGACCAACCGGCAACTTGACGCCAACGACCAGAGCGTCGTGCAGGTGGTCGACTGGCTGTGGCAATACGCTTTTGACCAGCGTGCCAGCGACATCCACCTGGAGCCCCGGCGCGAGCAAGGCGTGATCCGCTTTCGCATTGACGGAGTTCTGCACCAGGTCTACCAGATGCCAATGGGGGTGCTCAACGCCATGACGGCGCGGATCAAGCTCCTTGGACGCATGGACGTGGTGGAGCGCAGGCGACCGCAGGACGGACGCATCAAGACACGCAACCCGCGCGGCGATGAAATCGAAATGCGTATTTCGACCTTGCCAACGGCCTTTGGCGAAAAAATGGTGATGCGGATTTTTGATCCGGACAACGCGGTCAAAGACCTTGACGCGCTGGGCTTCAACCAGCATGACAGCCACCGCTGGGAGGCGCTGGTGAAGCGACCGCACGGCATCATCCTCGTGACCGGGCCGACGGGTTCCGGCAAGACCACCACGCTGTACGCGACGCTCAAACGGGTTGCCACAGAAGAGGTCAACGTGAGCACCGTGGAAGACCCGATCGAGATGATCGAGCCCTCCTTCAACCAGACACAGGTGCAGCCGCAACTCGATTTTGGTTTTGCCGAAGGCCTGCGTGCCTTGATGCGGCAGGACCCGGACATCATCATGGTGGGCGAGATCCGTGACCTCGCGACCGCCGAGATGGCGGT
>JANNMM010000317.1:0-3344 GCA_031397915.1 Rhodoferax sp.
TCGGGCAGCACGATGGGCAGCAGGCCGTTTTTGAAGCTGTTGTTGAAAAAGATGTCGGCGAACGAGGGCGCAATGATGGCCCGAAAGCCGTATTGGTCCAGCGCCCAGGGCGCGTGTTCGCGCGAGGAGCCGCAGCCAAAGTTTTTGCGTGCCAGCAGGATCGAGGCCCCGTTGTAACGCGGCTGGTTCAACACGAAATCGGGGTTGGGCTTGCGTGTGGCCGGGTCCTGCCCCGGAAAGCCCGGGTCTTTGAAGCGCCATTCGTCAAACAGGTTTTCGCCAAAACCGGTCTTCTTGATCGACTTCAAAAACTGCTTGGGAATGATTGCGTCGGTGTCGACGTTTTCGCGGTCCATGGGGGCCACCAGGCCCTTGTGCACGGTAAATTTTTGCATGGTGTTTTTTCTTCAAGCGAATTTGCGCACATCGACAAAATGGCCATGCACAGCCGCCGCAGCGGCCATGGCCGGGCTGACCAAATGGGTGCGGCCTTTGGCGCCCTGGCGGCCTTCGAAATTGCGGTTGCTGGTGGAGGCGCAGCGTTCTTCGGGCTCCAGCTTGTCAGCGTTCATGGCCAGGCACATCGAGCAGCCGGGTTCGCGCCATTCAAATCCGGCGGCTTTGAAAATCACGTCCAGGCCTTCGCGCTCGGCTTGTTCTTTCACCAGGCCGGAGCCGGGCACCACCATCGCCAGCTTGACGTTTTTGGCCACTTTCTGACCGAGCTTTTTGACAATGGCAGCGGCCTCGCGCATGTCTTCGATGCGGCTGTTGGTGCAGGAGCCAATGAAGATCTTGTCGACAAAAATATCGTCCAGGCGTTTGCCCGGCTGCAGGCCCATGTAGGCCAGCGCACGCTCGATGGCGTCGCGTTTGTTGGCGTCTTTTTCCTTGTCCGGGTCAGGCACGATGCCGTCGATGCCGAGCACCATCTCGGGCGAGGTGCCCCAGGTGACCTGCGGGATGATTTTCGCTGCGTCGAGCTCTACCACGCTGTCAAACTTGGCACCTGCGTCGGACTGCAGCGTCTTCCAATATGCAACCGCCTGGTCCCACTCCGGGCCGCCGACAAACTTGCCGCTTACCGCGTCAGTGCCGGGTGCGAGCAGACGGCCTTTGAGGTACTCGATGGTTTTCTCATCTACCGCCACCAGACCCGCGCGCGCACCCGCTTCAATCGCCATGTTGCACACCGTCATGCGGCCTTCCATGGAGAGGGCGCGAATGGCCGAGCCGGCAAACTCGATGGTGTAGCCCGTGCCGCCCGCCGTGCCGATTTTGCCAATGACGGCCAGCACGATGTCTTTGCCGGTGCAACCTTTGGGCAAAGTGCCGTCCACCTTGATCAGCAGGTTTTTCGCCTTCTTGGCCAACAGCGTTTGTGTGGCCATCACGTGCTCGACTTCGCTTGTGCCAATGCCATGCGCCAGCGCGCCAAACGCGCCGTGGGTCGAGGTGTGGGAATCGCCGCAAACAACGGTCATGCCCGGCAGCGTGGCGCCGTTTTCAGGCCCGATCACGTGCACGATGCCCTGGCGCTTGTGCAGAAATGGAAAGTAGGCCGCCGCGCCGCCGCTGGAGGCGATGTTGGCGTCCAGCGTCATTACCTGTTCTTTGCTGATCGGGTCGGCAATGCCGTCATAACCGTCTTCCCACCCGGTGGTCGGCGTGTTGTGGTCGGCCGTAGCCACGATGGAACTGATGCGCCACACCTTGCGCCCCGCCTGGCGCAGGCCCTCATACGCCTGCGGGCTGGTGACTTCGTGCACCAGATGGCGGTCGATGTAAAGCACGGTGGTGCCGTCGTCTTCGGTGTGGACGACGTGTTCGTCCCAAATCTTGTCGTAGAGGGTTTTTGGCATGTGAATTCCGGGTTAGCTCTTGATTTTAGTCGGGCTGACTTCTTTGGGAGCGCCGCGATGGTTGTAGGGCCGGGATGGTGTTTTCGAACCCCGTGGATGCTGGACAAAAGTAGTTCAATGGCCTACAATAAACTCATGGATTTTGAATGGGATGAAGCCAAAAGCGATGTTTGTTTTGTCGAGCGTGGCTTTGACTTCACCTACGTGGCGCGGGTTTTTCTGGACGCCCAGCGGGTGGTTCGCCCTGACGTTCGTTTTGAATACGGCGAGGAGCGGTTTCAGTTGCTTGGCGCTGTTGAAGGGCGGGTTTATCAGCTGGCTTACACGATACGGGGGCGCGTTATTCGCATCATCTCGGCGCGCAAGGCCAATTTACGTGAGGTCAAACTTTATGAAAACGGTGCGTTTTAAGCTCGAAAGCGTTACGGCCAAGGGTGTTCACAAGCCTGCTGCTGGCCGCGTGAATGTGCGCAAACTCAATGCGACAACAGAAGCCGACATTCAGGCGCAAGCCCGTGAAGACGACCAGTCCGCCGCGCAGGATGCAGCCCAGTTCGCACAGCGTGTGCGCAAACGCCTGGGGCTGACACAGGCGGAGTTCTCACAGCGCATCGATGTCTCGCTGGACACTATCCGCAATTGGGAACAAGGCAAACGCAGCCCGACGGGTGCGGCGAAGGCGCTGCTCAGGGTTTTGGACAGGGCGCCGGAGGCATCATTGGCAGCCTTGGGTTAGGCGTGTAGCGGAGGTTCAAGCTGGGGTGCCAAGTGATCGAAGGGCCTGGCTCAGCAGTTACGTTTGAACATGAGGGGCGGCGGGCCAATTTTCACCGGCCTCACCCCGGCAAAGAGGCGTTGCGGTATCGCGTGAAAGCAGTGCGCGAGTACCTTGAAAAAATTGGAGTGCAACCATGAATACCATGACCTACAAAGGGTACACAGCGGCAATGGACTTTGACGCCGAAGACAAAGTCATCGTCGGCCGTGTGCAAGACATTGACGACATCATCACGTTTGATGCGGTGTCCGTGGGCGAGTTTGAAGCCACATTCCGGTCAGCCATTGATGCCTATATCAAGGCCTGTGAACGCCTGGGGCAGACGGCCGAAAAGCCGGCCAGCGGGCGTCTGATGCTGCGCGTGAATCCAGCGGTGCACGCGGCTGCCGTCAAGGCCAGCGCACGCAGCGGGCAGAGTCTGAACAAGTGGGCGGAGAAGGTTTTGGAAGTCGCGGCGCAGGGGTCGCTTCAACGCGGGATCCATTGAGCACCTTAAACAATTTAGGCCGCCAGGTCTCGCAAAACAAGCGTAGAAAGCTACCAAAAAAATAGTATCTGTAGCGCCTCAAAACCGTTCGCACATGGCCTCAAGGGCCGCTTTTGTCAGAACGCCAGAGCGCGTCGGGTCAGGCAGCCCGAAAACCTAGCGTCGATCCAAGCCTTCAGCGGGAACGTCCGGCACTTTGGCCAGGGCCGCGTCAAAC
>JANNMM010000379.1:0-2029 GCA_031397915.1 Rhodoferax sp.
CCGCACCGACGACGCCCGCATCAAGGAGATCACCGTGTTGCCGCCGCCAGAGCATTTGATCCGCTTCTTCCCGATCAGCGGTACGCCGGTGGAGTCGCTCATCACGCAGACGCGGCACAACATCCAGGACATCATGGCCGGCACGGACGACCGAATGCTGGTGGTGATCGGGCCGTGTTCCATCCACGATCCGGCTGCGGCGATGGAGTACGCGCGGCGCCTCAAAGTGCAGCGCGACAAATACGCCGGCACGCTGGAAGTCGTGATGCGCGTCTACTTCGAGAAACCGCGCACCACAGTGGGCTGGAAGGGCCTGATCAACGACCCGTACCTCGACGAGAGTTTCCGAATCGACGAAGGCCTGCGCATGGCGCGCCAGCTGCTCATCGAGATCAACCGCATCGGCCTCCCGGCGGGGAGTGAATTTCTGGACGTGATCTCGCCGCAGTACCTGGGTGACTTGATCGCCTGGGGCGCGATAGGCGCGCGCACCACCGAAAGCCAGGTGCACCGCGAGCTGGCCTCGGGCCTTTCGGCGCCGATTGGTTTCAAAAACGGCACTGACGGCAACATCAAGATCGCCACCGACGCCATACAGGCCGCTGCCGGTGGTCACCACTTTTTGTCAGTCCACAAAAATGGCCAGGTGGCGATTGTGCAGACCAACGGCAACAAAGACTGCCACGTGATCCTGCGTGGCGGCAAGACCCCGAATTACGACGCGGCCAGTGTGGCCGCCGCCTGCGCAGAGCTGACCAAGGCCAAACTGACGCCAACCTTGATGGTCGACTGCAGCCACGCCAACTCCTCCAAGCAGCATGAACGGCAAGTCGATGTGGCGCGGGACATTGCCGCACAAACCTCAGGGGGGGCGCGCCATATTTTTGGGGTGATGGTGGAGAGCCATCTGAACGCAGGGGCGCAGAAGTTCACGCCGGGGCAAGACGATTCGGCCAAACTGGCCTACGGCCAAAGCATCACCGACGCTTGCCTGGGCTGGGACGACTCGCTCAAGGTGCTGGAGATTCTGTCGGACGCGGTCAAAACCCGGCGCGCGCGCTAGACTGCGCCACAACCCTGCCCCACAGCCATTGCCCAATCAAGGAGCCCCCATGCTGCATCCCCAAGCCCGAGCCCTGCTGGATTTCATGGAGCAGCGTGGCGTGCCGCCGGTGCACACACTCTCGCCGGCCGAAGCGCGCAGCATGTACCGCGAGCGGCGTTTCTTCACCCAGCCCGAGGCGCCGGAGGTTGCGCAGGTGCAGGAGCTGGAGGCGCCGGGACCGCATGGCGTGATCCCGCTGCGCCTGTACAAGCCCCTGGCCACCACATTGGCCACGGGCGCCGGTTTGCCGGTGCTGGTGTATTTCCATGGCGGCGGCTTTGTGATTGGCGACCTCGACACCCATGACGTGTTGTGCCGCCAGCTAGCCAACCTTTCGGGTTGTGCCGTGGTTGCGGTGGACTACCGCATGGGCCCGGAGAACGGTTTCCCCTGCGCGGTGGACGACTGTTTTGCCGCCACCGGCTGGGTACGCGACCGCGCCAGCGCGCTCGGGCTCGACGCCAAGCGCCTGGCGGTCGGTGGCGACAGCGCCGGCGGCAATCTCGCCGCAGTGGTCTCGCTGCTGGCGCGCGACCAGGCCGGCGGTGGTGCCTTGCCGATCCGCTTCCAGTTGCTGATCTACCCGGCCACCGACATCCGCCGCGAGGCCGAGTCACACACGCGCAACGGGCAGGGCTACATGTTGACCACCGACACCATGGACTACTTCATGGACCACTACATTCCCGACCGGGCCCATTACCTCGACTGGCGCGCCTCGCCGCTGCTGGCTGCCAGCCACGCTGGTCTGCCGCCCGCGTTGGTGCTCACCGCAGGGTTCGACCCGCTGCGCGACGAAGGCATTGCCTACGCGCAAAAACTCAGCCAGGCCGGCAACCTGGCCGCGCACATTTCGTTTGAGCGGCAGATCCACGGCTTCATCACCATGGGCCGCGTGATCGACGAAGCGAACGCTGCGGTGCG
>JANNMM010000047.1:0-8154 GCA_031397915.1 Rhodoferax sp.
CCGGGCAAGGTGTCGTTCGGCTCCTCGGGCGTGGGCGCGGCGGCGCACCTCACCACCGAGCTCTTCAAACAAACCATTGGTGCGGACATGGTGCATGTGCCCTACAAGGGCACGGCGCCGGCTTTGCAGGACCTGATGGGCGGCAGCATCCAGATTCTGGTGGACGTGCCCAGCACGCTGATGCCCCATGTGCGCGGCGGCAAGATCAAGGCACTGGGCATGTTCTCCGACAAACGCCTCTCCAGCGCACCCGAAGTGCCAACCATCGTCGAAGCGGGTGGCCCGAAGCTGGAGTCGTCCACCTGGGTGCTGTTCCTCGCGCCTGCCGGTGTGCCACGCGACATCGTCAACCGCCTGGCGTCAGAAACCGCCAAAGCCGTGAATTCGCCGGAGATCAAGGCCAAATTTGAAGCGCTGGGCATTGTGCCGGTGGGCAATTCGCCCGAGCTGGCGGCGCGTTTTCTGGACGACGAAATCGGCAAATGGGCCAAGGTGATTTCCACTGCCGGCGTCAAGGCGGAATAAGCGCCCTGCAGGTGACTGCCAAAGGCCTTAGACCAGTTTGAACAGCGCGGTGTTGTCGCGCAGCCATTGGCGCGAAGGCGCTGTCGACTGCTGGCTGGGGTGGAAGCCGGGCGCCAAATAGTCGCGCCAGGCGGGCAGGGTGCCCCTCACCATGCCGTCTTTGGCAAACAGCAACCGAAAGCCGCCCGACCAGGTGCGCCATTTGAAAAAAGCCTTGTCTTGCCAGATATTGATCAGTGTTTGGCGCGTGACGTCACTGATAAACATGAAGGTCACGTACTTGAAGATGCGCACGCGCCAGGTGTGGTCGCCGCTGGCCAGCGCATAAACGTCAAACGCCGTGCCGCAATGCTCCAACTCTTCAGCGGCGTGCCAGGTCCAGAGTTCGCGCAAGCGTGGTTCGGTGCCCTCGAACACCTCCGGGTGGCGCATGATCCAGTGGGCCAGCAGGGCAGTGAAGTGCTCTGTGGCCGCCGTAGCCGCCAGGTGGATGCGGAAATTGCGGTGGGCGTTGTCGGCGCGGCGTTTGGCGCCCTGGCGTTCGATCCAGTTGTCAAACCCCTGCGCCGCCAGTTGCGCGTTGAAGAGTGTGTGAATGCGCCGGTGCGTGGCCTCCTGGCCAATGAATCCGGCCACTTCGTTGGCAATCGCGGCTTGCTGGGCGGGCGCCAGTTCTTTCAAGCCATTGCGCACCGAGTCGATGAAATACTGCTCACCGACGACAAAACTCATCGACAGCGCATTGAAAAGTGCCGTGCGAAAAGCGTCGCCGCCGTTCCAGCGCCGCGCAAACGGGGTTTCAAGATCGACCAGCAGGCGGCGAACCGGGAGTTGCGTCATCGTAAGCGTTTCACTTTAAAAAAAGTGCCCCAATGTACTTTGAATCCCGGTCGGCAGGCTAAAGTGCGGATATGGCCTCCAGCTTGCTTGCCCTCATCGACGACATTGCGACGATCCTCGACGACGTCGCCCTTTTAACCAAAGTTGCGGCCAAAAAGACCGCAGGTGTGCTGGGTGACGACCTGGCGCTGAACGCGCAGCAGGTAGCCGGCGTGAAGGCCGAGCGCGAACTGCCCGTGGTGTGGGCGGTTTGCAAGGGCTCGTTTCTGAACAAAGCGATTTTGGTGCCTTCTGCCTTGTTGATCAGCGCGTTCGCGCCCTGGGCGGTGACGCCGCTTTTGATGCTCGGTGGCGCCTTTTTGTGTTTTGAAGGTTTCGAGAAACTCGCCCACAAATTCCTGCACAGCCGGGGAGAAGTTGACGCGCGCCATGAGGAGTTGGTGACTGCGCTGGCCAACCCGACGGTGGATCTGGTGGCGCTGGAAAAAGACAAAATCAAGGGGGCCGTGCGCACCGATTTCATCCTCTCGGCCGAGATCATTGTCATCACCCTGGGCACCGTGCAAAGTAGCCCGTTTTCGACCCAGGTGGCAGTGCTCGGCGGCATCGCGGTGTTGATGACGGTGGGTGTTTACGGGCTGGTGGCGGGCATCGTCAAACTAGATGACGCCGGGCTGCATTTGAGTCTCCTGGAAGGGCCGGGCGGCGTGCGCCAGATGCAGCGCAGCCTGGGCGAGGTCATTTTGAAAGTGGCGCCGTGGCTCATGAAGGGCCTCTCGGTGGCTGGCACGGCGGCGATGTTTTTGGTGGGCGGCGGCATTCTGTCGCATGGCTGGCCGGCGCTGCAACACCTGCTGGAATTGTGGATCGAGCAGGCCGCCCTCGCCGGAGGCGCGGTGCTCAGGCAGGTGGTTGCGCTCGGGCTGGATGCGGTTGTAGGTTTGTTGGCCGGCGCCCTGGTGCTTGTAGCCGTGACTGCGTTCCAACGCGTGAAAGCCCGCGCCTGAGCAAGGTAATTCCCGTCCAATAATTAACACCCATGTTAATAGTTGAGTCTGATCCTTCGATTTGCCAAAAATCGAAGCTTTTTTGGCAATGAAGTCACGTAAACAATACATGGATTGCTATATAAAATAGCAAATTGCGCTGAGTCCGGCCTCACGTTAAACGCGGCAGGTAACGTTCTTCAAACGCCTCAAGGGGCAGGGCTTTGCTGATTAAAAAGCCCTGCATTTCGTCACAGCCCAGCAGGCGCAAAAGGCGCGCCTGCTCTTCGGTTTCAACGCCTTCGGCCACGGCCTTGAGCTTGAGCGCGTGGGCCAGGTTGACGATGGTCGAGACCAGGGCCAGGCCCTGTGCGCCGGTCATCATGTCGACTACAAAGGAGCGGTCGACCTTGAGCGTGTCTAGCGGCAGCTTGGCCAGGTAACTCAAAGACGAGAACCCGGTGCCGAAGTCGTCAATGGCAATGGTCACGCCCAGGTCGCGGATCGCCTGCAGGGTGGCAATGCTGTGGTTGACATCGGCCATGAGCACACTCTCGGTGATTTCGATTTCCAGGCCGCTGGCGGCGGCGCTGTCAGACCTCACCACCCGGCTGATCTCGTCGATAAAACCGCGCTGGCGCAGTTGCAGCTGCGAAACATTGACGGCGATGCGCACCGCGGTCAGCCTGGAGGCCCGCCAACGCAGGTAATCTGATAGCGCCTGGCGCAGCACCCAGCGCCCGACATCATGAATCAAACCGGTTTCCTCCAGAATCGGAATGAAGTACCCCGGCGCGATCAAGCCACCGCCTGGCTTGTTCCATCGCAGCAACGCCTCGGCACTGGTCACCTTGCCGCTGGCCAGGTTGATTTTGGGTTGGTAGTGCAGCACGAATTCCTGCTGGTCCAGCGCCTGGCGCAATTCGCTCTCCAGACTGAGCTTGCCAGACATGCGGCTGGTCATGCTGTTGGTGTAGAAGAGATAAGGCTCGCCGTTTGCCTTGGCTTTTTTCAGGGCCGCTTCGGCATTTTTGTAAAGGGTTTCGGCACTGGTGCCATCTGCCGGGAAAATGGCAGCGCCCGCCTTGAGGGAAATCCGGAACACCTCGTCATTGAGTCGAAACGGGTGGCTGGAGAAGTTCTCCAGTTGCCCCTCGAGGAGCGCGTCCAGGTCATCCGTGTCACGCACCACTGGCCGCACGATGGCGAAGTGGTTGGTGCCGACCCGCGCGACCAGGTTGCTGTCGCCCACCGTGTGGGTGATCCACTGCCCGATCTGGCGCAACAACGCGTCGCCGGCGTCCTGGCCCAGGCTGTCGTTGATGTTCTTGAAACGTTCCACGTCCACCAGGTACACGACCAGGCGCTTACCGGCGTTGGTGGCGCTGTGCAGGTATTGGGTGGCCCGGTCCAGAAACAGCGTGCGGTTGGCAAGCCCGGTGAGAACGTCATAACAGGCCAGGTAGGCGAGGCGGTCCTGCTGGTCGATGTGGTCGACGGCGAAGGCGATGTCCTGGGTCAAATTCTGCAAGAGCTTGAGCTCCTCGCCGCGGAAGAAATTCACCTGGGTGGCGTAAAGGGCCAACACGCCCACCGCCTCCTGGCCCACGATCAGGGGCAACATGGCCATCGCGCAGATCCCCGCCTTGATGTGCCGTTGTGCGTAGATCGCGTTCGGAACGGCCGCGAGATCGTTGTTGAGGACGGCTTTTTTACCCAGAATGGCACGCTCGGCCATGGTTTGTCCGACCTGGAGCCCGCTGGCGTGTGTGTTGGTCGACGCAAAACGTTTGGTTAAACCGGCCAGAACGTCGTTGGGTATGCCGTATGACGCGAGCGGAACGAGCTTGGCGGTGGTCCGGTCCAGCATGGCAATCATCGTCATCGGGAAACCACCTTCCTTGCCGGCAATGCGGCACGCGGCTTCAAAAAGCGCCTCGCGCGTGCGCACCCGCACGATCAGGGCGCTGATGCCGCTTAGCATGGCGTACACGCGGTTCAGGTGGACGATCCGCGTTTGTGCCTGCTTGGCCAGTGTGATGTCACGCACCAGGCTGACGATCAACCAGCGGCCGCCCGCCAGCACCGGGTGGCGGCGCAACTCGTAGCAGCCCATGAGGCCATCCTTGCCAGCCCGCATGATTTCGACCGGCTCGGCCGGCGTGCCACGGGCGATGATGGTGTCGAGGATTTTTTCGATCTGCGCAGTTGGCATGGCCAAGGCGCCTGACGGTCCCGCCGCAATCAGCTGTTCACGTGTCAAGTTGTGTAAACGGCAGGCGGCATCGTTGACGTAAACAATCGCCATGCTTGCCCGGTCCACCAGGTATATGCCGTCGGAGGTGGCGTCCAGAGCCTTCAGGATGATGGCCTGGCGCGCCATCAAATCCGCAATCTCCTGAGTTTGAGCCCGCAAAGCAGAGGCCGGCGCCTCAATAGACAGGGGCGCGGGTGATGAGACCGTCGTGTCGACAGTGTTCATGAACTCTCCCTTGGGTAATGATTGAAATCGCGTAGTCCGTCAACGATATGCAGACCTACGTCGTTTCGATTCTTCCAATTGGCTGCATTTTTGAACAGGCGAGGTCCAGCGTCCGTGCGTTGGCGCACATAAAGCATGCCGCTTTCGCTGAACCCGGTTGGCGCTTACGTAGAATCAGCAACGAATCGAATTTTCAAGGAGTTATTTCAATGAACAAGGTCTACCCAAGCGCCGCCAAAGCGCTT
Source organism: Rhodoferax sp. (assembly GCA_031397915.1). Taxonomy (GTDB): domain Bacteria; phylum Pseudomonadota; class Gammaproteobacteria; order Burkholderiales; family Burkholderiaceae_C; genus JANYCG01. The sequence continues at coordinate 5,079 of JANNMM010000047.1, forward strand.
GAAGGTGTTGTCAAAGACGGCCAATTGCTGGGCGTTGGCGGTTTTGGCCTCTGTGGCATACCGGAGGCACTGATTGACGCGCTCAAAGACAGCGGTAAACAGAACCTCACTGCCATTTCCAACAATGCCGGTGTGGACGATTTCGGTCTGGGCAAACTGCTGCAGACGCGTCAGGTCAAGAAAATGATCTCCAGCTATGTGGGCGAAAACAAGGAATTCGAGCGCCAGTACCTCGCCGGTGAGCTGCAGCTGGAGTTCACGCCGCAAGGCACGTTGGCCGAGAAGCTGCGTGCGGGCGGCGCCGGCATTCCGGCCTTTTTCACCAAAACCGGCGTGGGCACGCAAGTCGCCGACGGCAAGGAACTGCGCGAATTCGACGGCGAGACCTATGTGATGGAGCGCGCACTGGTGCCCGATGTGTCGCTCGTCAAAGCCGCTGTGGCCGACAAAAGTGGCAACCTGCGCTTCAACCTGACCGCGCGCAACTTCAATCCAGCTGTGGCGATGGCCGGAAAAATCTGCATCGCGGAAGTCGAGAAAATAGTGGAGGTGGGTGAACTCGCGCCAGACGACATTCACCTGCCGGGCATTTACGTGCACCGCATCGTGCTCAATGCAACGCCCGAAAAACGCATCGAGAAAAGAACCATTACTGAGAAGGCAGGGGTTTGACCATGGCATGGAACCAGGACCAGATGGCCGCACGTGCGGCCCACGAGCTCGAAGACGGCTTTTACGTGAACCTCGGCATTGGCATTCCCACGCTGGTGGCGAATTTTGTGCCGGCCGACAAGGAAGTCTGGCTGCAATCGGAAAACGGCATGTTGGGCATTGGCCCGTTCCCGACCGACGATGCGGTCGACCCTGACCTCATCAACGCCGGCAAACAGACCGTGACAACCATCAAGGGCTCGTCCATTTTCGGCAGCCACGAGAGTTTCGCCATGATCCGCGGCGGCAAGATCAACCTCTCGATCCTGGGCGCGATGCAGGTCAGCGAAAAGGGTGACCTGGCCAACTGGATGATCCCCGGCAAGATGGTCAAGGGCATGGGTGGCGCCATGGACCTGGTGGCTGGCGTGAAGCGCGTGATCGTTCTGATGGAGCACGTGGCCAAAAAGAAAGACGGCACGGAAGACATGAAGATACTCAAGAGTTGCACCTTGCCGCTCACCGGGGTGGCCGTGGTCGACCGCATCATCACAGACCTCGCTGTGATGGACGTGACCGACAAGGGCCTCAAGGTGGTGGAGATGGCGCCGGGCGTGACGCGCGAATTTTTGCAGTCGAAAACCGGGGTGACGCTGATCTGACGTTTCAGCCCTGCCCAGAAGCCGCTCGGGCGCCACGTTTGGCGCGGGGCGGCTTTCTTGTTTTCACTCTCTCGTTTTCCAGCTCGTCACGCGCCAGGTTTTCAATCATCGCCAGCAAGACCTTGCGCGTGGTTTGAATGTCTTTGGCCGACAGCTTCTGCACCGCGACAGAGTTGCTGTGGATGGCCAGCGGCACCAGTTTGCGCTTGAGCGCGCGGCCTTTGGCCGTCAAGTGCACGTAGATGTTTTTCCGGTTCTCGGGCAACTGGCGCCGCTCGACGTAGCCCAGGGTTTCCATCGTCTTGATGGCCGCAAAGGTGCTGGGCTCCATCACGCCGGCTCGCACGCTCAACTCTTTTTGGGTGAGCCCGTCGGCTTCCCACAGGATACGCAAAAAACTCCAGTGCCCAAAGGCAATACTGTGCGCGGCCAGCCGCAGTTGCAGCGCCCTGTGAAACGCGCGGGCGGCGTCGCGCACCAGGTGGGCCAGGCGGTCGTGCGGCACAGCTTCCCGCCAGTGGTGCAAAAGCGGGTGCGTGTTGTTTGCCGGTTCTTCCACTATTGGCCCTGCAGCAAGGCGACTTGATGCGATGGGTGGACTTCCCGGCCCTGTTGCGACGATGCCAGCATTGCCAGGCAAACCGCCAGCGTTGCGCGGGCCCATTCACCACTGTGAACCGGCGCCTTGCCGTGCAGCACGGCGTTGACCAGCTCGTCGATCACCTCGACCCGGGGAATGGCGGGCGGCGCAAGAGGTTCAACCGTGACGGTGTCGTCGGCGTAAATCGTGACGCTGTGGGCATCGGGCCGAAGGTCAGCGCGCTCGCAGCTCGCAACGATATGGCCAAAATGCTGGTGGGCGCCAGAGCGGGGCGCGGCAGGTGGTGGTGCGTAGGCGCTGCCGCCGTAGTTGCGCGCCGCTTTCAGGGCGCTTTCGTCTGCACCCGCGCTGCGCAACCGCTGTCGGGACGCGCCATAGTCAGCCGGATTTTTGGTCTGGCCCATCTCGCCGATGTTGCCCATGAGCGCGTCTGAGTCGAAGTGACCATAACCGCTGTAGGTGGCTGAGGCGAACGCGCCATCCTCGAAACCCAGCAAGGCGCTGTAGGCGCCCTCGGTTGGCCGAGATGGGTCCCAGGCGCCCGTATGCGTCCGCACGCTGCGCACGAGGCCGCCGCCCAAGAGCCGCAGGATGTCGATCTGGTGCGCCGCCTGGCTGAAAATCACGCCACCCCCGGCGGCGGTGTCCAGCTCTTCCGGTCGGCGCGGGCGGTAAAGGAAATCGGTGTAATTGAGGGCGGTGATCATCTTCACGGCGCCGTACGCGCCACTTGCAATGAGCTCGCGGGTGCGCTGGATCGGCCGGTCGAAACTGTGGCTGTGCCCGACGACCAGCTGCACGCCCGCACGGCGTGTGGCTTCGATCATCTGGGTGGCTTCGTCCAGCGAGAGCGCCATTGGTTTTTCCACCAGCACATGTTTGCCGTGAGCAGCTGCAATCTGCACATGCTCGGCGTGGAATTGGTGCGGCGACGCGATGTAGACCGCCTGCACTTGCGCTTGCGCGCACAAAGCCTCCACAGAATAAAACGTGGGGGCCGAGAAGTCTTTTTCAAACTGGCACCGGGCCGCTGCAATCGGGTCGGTAGCGCCGGTCAACTGCACGCGGGGGTCTTGCAGAAAAGTCGGCAACATCAAGGTGAAGGCACGCCCCAGGCCAACCACGCCAATGCGCAGGGGCTGCGCTGTCTGCGGTGTGATCA
>JANNMM010000084.1:0-9824 GCA_031397915.1 Rhodoferax sp.
GGCGACGCCGATTGCGGTCACATTGATGTTGTTGCCATCGACAAAGTTGTTCCAGGCCGTAGCGGTAGCCGGGATCAGCGAATTCACCACGGTGCCTATCGGCGCTGGCGGCCTACAACTGGGGCGAGGGCAGCGTCGGGCGTGCCATTGCCAAAAACAAGCGCGCTGGTCTGGGCACCGGTTATCTCGATTTGGCGATGCCAGCTGAAACGCGGCTGTATGTGCCCAAACTGCAGGCGATCAAAAACATTGTCAGTGCGCCAGGTGCCTTCAGATCGACACTTCCGTTGATCGAGAACCACCCGTTTTTCCAGAGTGTGGCCATTTTGCGGGACATCGACGTTTCACTCGCCGCAAAGTTGGCCGAGGTGAGCGTGGACGACTTCAAGGCGCTCAATCCGTCTGTAAACCGGCCCGTGATACTCGCTGCGGGTACGCCGTTGATCCTGCTCCCCTGGGATCAGGCAGAAGTCTTCCAGCGAAACCTGGCGGGATATAACGGTGCGCGGCTGGCCAGCTGGACCGTCTGGATCGCGCCCACTGGCATGAAGACCGCAGATGCCGCGAAGAAGACTGGTATGGCGGAAGATGACCTTCGTGCGGTGAACAACATTCCACCTCGCTCGATCATCAAGGCAGGATCAAGCCTGGTGGTCCCGCGGGGAAACCGCGTCGAGCGGGATGTGGCCGTTGAAGTTGCGGACCATGGGCAAATTGGCATTTCGCCGGAAATCCTGACCCGGCGCACGCTTGTCAAGGCCGGCAAAGGTGAATCGGTCGCCAGTCTGGCCAAACGTTATGGCTTGACCGCGGGCACCGTTGCCGAGTGGAACAAGGTCAGCGCTGGAGCTGCATTTGCAAAAGGCCAGCAGGTTGTCCTGTTTTTGCCAACCAGGATGGCCAAGTCTTCCAAGGGCGCGCGCGTTGTCGCCAAGGCTGGCAGCCCAACCAAATCTACCCGGCGAGCCGGCGTGAAGTCAACAAAGCTGGCCAAGCGGTAGCGGCGAAGGCGGCCTTGCCGCCCCTTGTCTGTCTTAAGGTGCGACCAGGGTCGACAGGTATTCCGCGAGTGGCTCGAGTTCTTCAACGGTAAGCCCTTGCGCAGCCGACGTCATGGTGCCGTCGTAGTCGGCTCTTTTTGCCGCCTTGAAGCCTTTGAGTTGCTCCAGCAAATAGTCTTTGTGTTGTCCCGCCAATCGGGGAATGTGCTGCTGCCCGACTAAAGTTGCGGTGTGGCAGGCTACGCAGTTGTTGCGCTCGGTAATTTCTTTTGCTTTGGCAACAATCGCCGCGTCGGCTTTGCGCGCGGGCGCCGTCAATTTTTGCGACGAAAAATAGATCGCCAGGTCATTCAGGTCGGCATTGCTCAGTTTCTCGACAAACGGTGTCATCTGGTCGTTTACCCGCCTGCCTTCCCTGAACATGAACAACGCGGTGGTTATGAACTGGCGGGGCTGGCCGGCCAGCGAGGGTGTTGTCGGGATCAGCGAGTTGCCGTCGGCACCATGGCATGCGCTGCAAATCTGGGCCTTGACGCGGCCTTCTTCCAGCCCGGCATGGGCATTTGGCAGAAGCAGAAACGCAAGAGTTAGAACAGCGGCCATTCTCATGGCCGCCGTCCGGGCTCTGCACGGCACGTGGGCAAAACGCGCAAGGCCGCGGCGTGCCATGCTTACTTTGCGTAGCTGATGCGGTACACGACGCCGTTGTAGTCGTCCGACAACAAGACGGAGCCATCCTTCATCTGCATCACGTCAGTTGGCCTGCCCCACATGGGTGGATCACCCCGATCGTTTTCTAGGAACCCCTCAAGAAAGGTGTGCCGCGTCGCTTTTCCGTCTGCCCCTAAGGTCACGCGAATCAGGTTGTAACCCTGTTTCTGTTCGCGGTTCCAGGATCCTTTTTGCGCAATCAGCATGCTGTTTTTATACTCTGCCGGAAACATGTTCCCGGTGTAGAACTTCATGCCAACGGGTGCCATGTGTGCGCCCAGGTTCAGGGCAGGCGGTGTGAACTGGTCGCAGGAGCGGTTCTTGCCGTAAACCGGATCAAGGACGTCACCCTGGTGGCAATACGGGAAACCAAAATGCTGGCCTTTGGTCTTGACGACGTTGAGCTCATCGCTGGGCAAATCATTGCCCATCCAGTCGCGGGCATGTTCAGTGAACCAAAGCTCGCCTGAAACCGGGTGGAATGCCATGCCGACGCTGTTGCGAACACCGAGGGCAAAATTCTCCAAGGTGCCGGTTTTGGCATCAACCCGCAGAATCGACGCTTCGTTGTACGTCGGCATCGTGATGTTCTGTGGTGAGCCAACGTTGAAGTACAACTTGCCGTCCGGTCCCAGGGCAAGGTACTTCCAGAAATGACCCGGCTGGTTGGTGGGATCGAGATTGTCTATCACCACCACGCCTGCGCCGGGGTTGTCAAGCTTGCTCTCGATGTCATCGTAGCGGGTGATGCGGTGCCGTTCGGCCACATAAAGTGCGCCTTTGTCAAACACGATCCCGTTGGGGGATTTCATGCCCTTCAACACGGTCTTGACCTGTCGCTTGCCACCCGCGTCAACGATTGCATAAACACTCGATTGAACCCGGTTGCTGACAAAGACCGTGCCTTTATCGCCCAGTGCCAGTGAGCGCGCGTCGGGAATACCGTCTGCCCAGATTTCGATTTTGAAACCGTCTGGCAGCTTGAGCTTGTTCATCGGAAGCTCGCTCGCAGGCCTGCCGGTGACGTGCCCGGCAAAAGGGTGCAAGGGGGACTTTTCCTGCTCGGGTGACATACCCTGTTTCCAGGCTGGCGGCGGGGCGGGAGCGGCGGCTTGCTGTGCCATCGCGATACCCGCAAGGCTTGCAAGTACTGCAACGCCAATTTTTTTCATGATGTGCATTGTTTGTCTCCGGTTGTATTGAGCCATTGCATGGAGGGCCATGCGCCTGGCGGGAACAGTTTAATACTCTTTGGTAAATGCCATTTCTGGCGTTTGCCGATTTCGCCCAGCACGGGCAAAAAAACTGTTTTTCAGTCGGCCGTTATGCCAGCCTGTTTGATCAGATTGCCATACCGCGCCAGCTGGCCTCGCACGGCCACGCCCAGTTCGTCGGGCGACGTGCCTCTGGGCGAGAGACCCAGCCCGGCAAATTTTTCACGCACTTCGGGATCGCCCAGTGCCTTGGAAATTTCAGCATGCAGCGTTTGAACAATTGATTTGGGTGTTCCGGCGGGTGCCATCATGGCAAACCATGAATTGAACTCAAATCCGGGCAACCCGGACTCGGAAACCGTCGGAACCTCAGGGAACTGCAGCATTCTGCGCGGCGTGGTGACGCCAATCAATTTGAGTTTGCCGCCGCGTACGAGTGCATTGACGGTGGCGATGCCCTGGAACGCTGCCTGGACTTCATTGGCTGCGACGCCCATGGCCGCCTGTGTCGCACCTTTGTAAGGGACATGCGTCATTTGCACGCCCGCCAGTGACGCAAACAGCGCCATGGCAATGTGCTGAGGGCTTCCATTTCCACCTGAACCGTAATTGAGCTTGCCAGGTGCAGCTTTGGCAGTTGCCAAAAGGTCACCAGCACTTCGCTCCTTGGCGTCTGAAGCCACCACCAGACCCCACTCCACGGTGGCAACCAGGGATACCGGCTCAAAATCTTTAAGGATGTCCCAGGGCATCTTTGCGTTCAGATTGGGAAGCATGGTCATGATGCTGTCGTTGAAACCGCCAATGGTGTACCCATCAGGCGCAGCCTTTGCTACGCGTTCAGCACCAATCAGGCCGGCAGCACCCGGCTGGTTTTCAACCACTATGGACTGGCCCATGTTTTGGCCCATTTTCTGCGCCAAGATGCGCGCCGCGTTATCAACTGCGCTGCCGGCAGCCAACGGAACAATCATGCGGATCGGCCGGTTGGGATAGCCGCTGCCGGTTTGCGACAAGGCCGTCGTTGCCAATAGGACAGCTCCGAAGAACAGGCAAATCTGGCGGCGAGGTAGATAGGTCATTTGAAATATTCCTGAAAAAAATGAGGCCGCAGCGTCAGGCCGGGACCAGGGGATCCAGGCCATTTTCCAGCGCGAACGATCTGAGTTGTGAAAGCAGGGTTTCGGGCAACAACATGCCGTCACGGGCGCTGGCTGTGCGTTTTTGGAAGCTCTGTTCACCGGGGAGCCAAATGCGGTCCACGCCGGGCATGCGTTCGCTTTCCCGGAATGTTCGGGCCAATTCATCGACACGTGATTTGAATGCGTCGACATCACCAAAGGCCGCGATGTCTATGGCAAGGACCGCTTGGCCGGTATTGGTGGGCGTGGATGCATCTGCGTTGAAGTCAATGACATCTTTGCCCATGGCGGCACCGTTGAGCGTGCCAGCCAACAAGCCGACAATCAATGCCAATCCATAGCCCTTGTAGTCCCCAATTGGCAAAAGGAAACCATCCGCGGCCTTTTTTGGGTCCAGCAGGGGCTGTCCAAGGCGGTCGATCATCCATCCGGGTGGCATCATTTCACCCCGCTGCGCACGGGCTTTGACCTTGCCGTAGGCAGCCACGGTTGTCGCCATGTCCAGTACCACCGGTGGTTCAAGTCGGGCTGGCACCGCCACTGCAATGGGGTTGGTGGAGAGCAACATTTCAAGCCCGCCCCAAGGGGGCAAGTGGTTCGCGTTGCCGACGGCGAAATACATGCCGATCATGTCGTCTGCCAGCGGCATACGCGCGTACAGCGACGCCGGGCCCGCATGGTTGCTGTTGAACGAGCCAACCCATCCGACACCACACTTGCGCGCCTTCTCTACAGCCATTTTGGCTGCTTTCTGCATGACCAGATGGCCCATTCCGTTGTCGCCGTCCAGCAGCGCTGTGGCCGCGCGCTCCTGGGCAATCGAGATGACCGGCCGGGCATTGACACCCCCCGCGTGAATGCGTTTGGCATAGGGCAATAGGCGAATGGCACCGTGGCCATCGGACCCCTGGGCCTCGGCTTCAGCCATGAGCTTTCCGACGGTTGCGGCGTCGTCCCCCGGCAGGCCAAGGCGCCGCATGGCTTCGGTCAGGAATGCCTGAAGTTGGCTTACGCTGATGTGGCCTTTAAGGGTTGATTCGGGTGCTGGCTGGGTCATGGCTGGATCATAGGTTCTCAATTTCACAGGTTGTGGCCTGCCGCCCCACAGCCGACGTTCTGCGCGCGCGGCTACGCCATTCAACAAATGGGCAAAGCCCGGATCGGGATCAGGCCTTGAATTTGTCCTTTGCGCGGCGCGCGAACTCATTGGTGAAAGTCTTGGCGAGCACGATTTTTTCAATCTTCACACCCGGCTCAAAACTCGCGAGCGCCTTGACAGCGGTACGCGTTCCATCCTCTGGAATCAGGCCATCAATGGCAATGGCTTCACGCACCTTGTTGAAAGCGGTCAGGTACAACCCGCGGTCGCCCAAAAGGTAAGACTCCGGCACAGTCTTGATGATGTCGCCCGGGCCCGCCGTCTGCAACCATTTCAAGGCGTGCACCATTGCGTTGGCCAGAGCCTGTGACGTATTGGGATTTTTCTGCAGAAACTCGGTGGGAGCGTAGAGGCAACCCGCCGGCATGGGCCCGCCAAATACGTCCAGGGTTCCCTTTAGCGTACGGGTATCGGTGATGACGCGGACGTCCCCTCGCTGCTCCAGCATGGTCATCACCGGATCAATGTTGCTGATGGCGTCAATCTGGCCCGTCCGGACGGCTGACAAAGCACCCGCAGAGGTGCCAACGCCGATGTAGCTGACATCTTCGGGTTTGAGTCCGGACCGGGAAAGCACCAAACTGGACACCATGTTGGTGGACGACCCCGGTGCCGTGACGCCAATTTTTTTTCCACGCAGGTCAGCCACCACCCTGTAGGAGGCCATGGTTTTGGTGGACACCCCTATGGCAATGGCAGGAGCCCGACCCTGCAAGACAAAGGCCTGAAAGAACTGGTTTTTGCTTTGCAGATTGATCGTGTGCTCGTAGGCACCACTCACCAGATCTGCAGACCCGCCAACCACGGCCTGCAATGCGCGCGCGCCACCGCTGAAGTCGCTGATTTCGACGTCGAGGCCCTCCGCCTTGAAATACCCCAACTGGTCGGCGATGGTCAATGGCAAATAATAAAACGCTGCCTTGCCACCGACAGCGATGGCGATTTTCGATTTTTCCAGTTTGGTCTGAGCCCAAACGCTCGGCGCGCAAACACCGGCTGCAACGACACCTGCCACCGCCATCAATTGGCGCCGTCCAATTGACAACCTGGGTGGAATTTGTATCGATTTGTAGGGCATGGCACGTCCTCTTGATGCTTATCGTTTTACTTTGCATCAAGCGTACCGCGCGAGGCTTTGCATCGCATCGGGAACATCCCGAGCGGGTTTTCACTATGCAGACGCCGTAGACAGGCTCAGCGGCGGTCCACCATGGCGTGGGCAATGGTGCCCAAATCGACGTATTCGAGTTCGCTGCCCACTGGCACGCCGCGCGCCAGTCGCGTCAGTTTCAGTCCATGGGGCTTGAGCGCCTCCATGATCACATGCGCAGTGGCTTCGCCTTCCGCTGTGAAATTGGTGGCCAGAATCACTTCAAGTACCTCACCCTCCAACACGCGCTCAAACAGCTTTTTCAGGCCGATGTCATTGGGGCCGATCCCGTCAAGCGGACTCAATCGCCCCATCAAGACGAAATACAAACCGGGGTAGGCGCCGGTTCGCTCCACGGCCGACTGGTCGGCCGGTGTCTCCACCACGCACAGCTTGCTGCGGTCGCGTTTGGGGTCTGCACAGGTCTTGCAAACTTCGTTTTCCGTGAAGGTATGACACAGCCCGCATTGACGCACGGTGCCAACCGCCTGATTCAACGCCTGAGCAAGTGTCTGTGCGCCCGGCCGGTTGTGCTGGAGCAGGTGAAACGCCATGCGGGACGCCGATTTCACGCCAACGCCCGGCAACAGCCTGAGCGACTGGATCAAGGTTTCGAGCGCGTTGGAATCTGCCACGGACTACATCAGGTGTTCGTCAGGTGTTCGTGCCTGCGCACTAAAACGGAAATTTCATTCCGCCTGGAAGACCTGGCATACCTGCAGTGAACTTGCCCATCTTCTCCGAAGAAGTGTCTTCCACCTTGCGCACGGCTGCATTGAAGGCGGCTGCCACGAGGTCTTCGAGCATGTCTTTGTCATCTGCAAGCAGGCTCGGGTCTATGGCGACGCGCCGGACCTCGTGTTTGCAGGTCATGGTGACCTTGACCAGGCCAGCACCCGATTCGCCGGTAACCTCAATGCTGCCCAGCTCTTCCTGGGCCTTTTTCATGTTGTCCTGCATGGCCTGGGCCTGTTTCATCAGCCCGGCCAGTTGGCCTTTGTTGAACATTCGAATTCCTTTGCTGTTTTTCGATGATTGGAGATGGATACCGATGCTGCACAAGCCAGGCCTGTGAGATCAAAGCGCCTTGATGCTTCCGGGTACGATTTTCGCCCCAAAGTCACGCATCATGTCCTGCACAAACGGGTCCTCAAAGATGATCTTTTCTGCCGCCAATTGACGTTCCGCCTGCATCTGCGCATTGCGCCTGGCCGGGCTGTCGAGCACGCGACCCACCTCGACGACGAGATTGACCGGAAATCCGGCCAGGTGCAGCGCAGCCTGAAGGCGATCACGGCTGCCCGACTGGTTGAGCGACTCGCGCTCCACCCGCAGAATCCATTGGTCGGTGTCTCGGGCCACCAGTTGCGATTGCAGCGCCAGCTCACGCACCAGCGCCGCGACCAGGTCACTGGCGACCAGTTTCAGCACCAGTGGATGCCAAAAATCACCCTCCTCCGTGCGCACCACCTGGGTCGCGGTACCTGGCACCACGGGCCCATCCACCCGCGAATCCGCCTGCACGCGAACCGGAATGCCGACCGCCTGGGTGGCATGTTGCGCATATTCCGAAGGCGAAGCCGCATTGCCGAGCTTTGCGCCTGAGCCTGAAGGCGCGACTTGCAGCTCGGGAAGGTCGACCACATGCAATATTTGACCAGCGGGCGCAGCACCCGGGGCGTCATCACGGATTAGAGTTTTTTTTTCCTGCGACGTATTTTTACTGTCACTGTAGTCGGCCGGGGCGCTTGATGCGCGCGCAGGCTTGAAAGCCAGCAGCCGCAACAGCACCATGGTGAGCGCCGCATACTCATCCGGCGCCAAACCCAAGTCGCTTCGGCCATGCAGGCACAGGCTGTACAGCAATTGCGTCTCGTCTGCAGGCATCATCCTCGACAGCCGTGAGAACTCGGCCGCATCCGGGTCCGGGTCGTCCTGCACCTGCGGAATCACCTGCAAGACGGCCATGCGTTGCAGCACCACACTCATCTCTTCCAGCGCCGATGCCGCACTTTGCCCATTGACACGCAGCCGCTCGGAGGTCTCAACCACGGTTTTTCCGTCGCCCCGAGCCAAAGCGTCGATCAGCCCAAAGACATGGCTGCGATCAACACTGCCCAGCATCTGCCGCACGGTACCGGTTTCAAGTTTGCCGTTGCCAAAGGCGATGGCTTGATCGGTCAAGGAAAGTGCGTCCCGCATCGAACCCCGCGCGGCCCGGGCCAGCAGGTGAAGCGCGGGTGCGTCGGCCTGTACGGCCTCCACCCCCATCAGCTTCACCAGATGTTCCTGGATGGTCTCGGGCGCCATGGGCCGCAAATTGAATTGCAGGCAGCGCGACAGCACCGTAACCGGCACCTTTTGCGGATCCGTCGTGGCCAGTACAAACTTGAGATATTCCGGGGGCTCTTCCAGCGTCTTCAACATCGCGTTGAACGCCGTGTTGGTGAGCATGTGAACCTCGTCGATCATGAAGACCTTGAATCGGCCTTGCACTGGCTTGTACACCGCCTGTTCCAGCAGTGACTGGACTTCATCGACGCCACGGTTTGAGGCCGCGTCCAGCTCGGTGTAGTCAACGAACCGGCCGCTGTCAATGTCGGTGCAGGCCTGGCACACCCCGCACGGGTTTGAGGTTATGCCGCCATGGCCGTCGACGCCCTGGCAGTTGAGTGACTTGGCCAGGATCCGCGACACCGTGGTCTTGCCGACCCCGCGCGTGCCGGTGAACAAATAGGCGTGATGCAGCCGTTTTGAGTCCAGTGCGTTCACCAGTGCCCGCACCACGTGCTCCTGGCCGACCATTTCGGAGAAGCTCCGGGGACGGTATTTACGGGCGAGAACGACGTAGGGCATTAAAGGATTCTATGTGGACGCCCTGGCAGCAACCCGCGCTGCGGCAAAGCGTGGGGTAAAAAGTTTCCGAAGGGCCTCGCCCGAGAAAAATTAGCCCCCTCGGGAAGTAGAGAGCCTCGCGCAGTGGGCGAACGTGGGGGTAAAATACATTCTGACGGGCCTTCCCGCATGGTGAAGCGGCCAACCGGGTCAGGTGGGGAACCAAGCAGCCCTAACTGTGGAGCCAGTGCCGGGGTCAAGGCTCGTCAACTCATTCCGATTCCCTTTTTCGTCCCATTTCAGGGCGATGTGCCAGCCCCTTGCACATCAGGACCCGCATCAGCGCTTCGGCTCGGGCGCCCTGCCAGCTTCAACGCGCGAAAAACCGGATCGCGCCAAAGGCGAGCAATCCCAAGGCCGTCCAGAAAATCAGCCGCTTACCGAGCCCACCATCAGGAGCTGTTGCATGTCCCTGCGCGTTCCCGCCCGCGCTCTCGCCGTCCTGTTCGCCATTTCCTCGCCGCTCGCTGCACAGGGCACTGCCGAGGACTACACCCGCGCCGAAGCGCTCAACCGGCGCTTCCAGGGTCTCGTCGTCAACGTCGCCGAGCG
>JANNMM010000096.1:0-9993 GCA_031397915.1 Rhodoferax sp.
GACTTTGTACCGGTGTCCATGGCCGCCATCATGTACCACGGCTTGGCTGTGGGGCCGATGGTGCCCGCCAGCGTGACAGATGTAAAAGGCTTTCTCGCCTGGTGCAAGGCGAACCCGGACAAGGCCAACTACGGCTCACCCGGTGCCGGTTCCACGCCGCATTTCATTGGTGCGCTGCTGGGCATCAACAACAACATCGACATGAAACACGTGCCTTACCGTGGTTCGGTGCCCGGCGTGACCGATGTGGTCGGCGGGCAGATTGCCAGCATGGTCACCCCGCATGGCGACTTCATCGCCAACCACAAAGCCGGCAAGTTGCGGATCATTGCTGTCTCAGGCGCCAAACGCTCTCCCTTTGTGCCGGAAGTGGCAACCTTTGCCGAGCAGGGTTTTCCTGAGCTGACGGTCGATGAATGGTTTGGCTTCTATGCGCCAGCGGGCACTCCCGCCCACGTGGTCGCGGCAGCAAGCGCAGCGATCAGCAACGCACTCAAAGACAAATCGGTGATTGACAGCCTGGCCCTGGTCGGCCTAATCGCCCAGGGCTCTACCCCTGCTGAACTCGGCGCCAGCCAGAAACAGCAATACGACCGCTGGGGCCCGCTGATCAAAAAAATCGGCTTCACGGCTGAGTCCTGATTTCATTGCATTAACACGGAGATTCTCATGACCACACGTCGCCAGTTCACCCAAGTTGCCGCCGCCGCCACTGTTTTGGGCGCTTTTCCCGCGTCCCTGGTTCGCGCCCAGGGCATGATCGACACATTGCGCATCTACGTCGGGTTTCCACCCGGTGGCACCACCGACGCGTTCGCGCGGCGCATGGCGGAAAAACTGCGCGGTGTGTACGCCACCAATGTGGTGGTCGAGAACAAGCCCGGCGCAGGCGGCCAAGTGGGCGTGATCACCGTGCGTGACGCGCCCGCCGATGGGTCTGCCGTGCTGTTCACACCTGGGTCGATGATCACCATCTATCCCCATACCTACCCCAAGCTGCAGTACAAGGCCAGCGACGTGTTGCCGATCAGCACGGGCCTGTACACGGCGTTTGGTTTGGGCGTGGGTCCGGCGGTGCCGGCCTCGGTAACCGACCTCAAAGGTCTGATCGCCTGGCTCAAGGCCAACCCCGCCATGGCCAACTACGGCACCCCCGGCGCAGGCTCCATGCCCCACATGGTGGGCGCGCTGCTCGACAAGGCTGCCGGTCTGGACATGAAGCAGATTCCCTACAGAGGCTCCGGTCCGGCCATCATTGAGCTGCTGGGCGGCCAGTTGCCCATGTTCACCTCGCCCATCGGCGACTACCTGCAGCACCTGCCCAGTGGCAAGCTGCGCCTGCTGGCCGTAACCGGCAAACAGCGCTCCAAATTTGCACCCACTGTGCCGACCTACGCCGAGCAGGGCTTCCCCGAGCTCACCATGGAGGAATGGTTTGGCTTCTTCATGCCAGCCCGCACACCGGTGGCCATTGCCAACCGCTTGAGCGATGCACTCAAGACCTTGATCCCCGCTAAAGACGTGGCCGACTTCGCCGCGCCCATTGGCCTGGTGCCGACGGCGTCCAGCAGCATTGAGGAGTTTGCCAGGACGGTCAAAGCCGACTCCGACCTGTGGGGCGGTTACGTCAAACGCATCGGTTTCACGGCAGAGTCTTGATCGCTCCGTGATCTCGGGCCACTTTCGGGTGGCCATTTTTTTGCCGCATCTCCACTTCCATTCAACCTTCAACATCCCATGACATACCCATCCCTCAAACCCTCCCTGGCCATGCTGGCGGCTGTGGCCAGCGTTGTTACCCTGGTTTCCTGCAGTTCCCTGCCCGGTGGCAGTGAGGTACCGCCCCCGCTCAAAGCGGCCCAAGGCGCGACACTCAGGATGTGCGGCGTGATCAGCGCCCGCTTTGAGTACCCCAACACTGAACTGCGCGAGGCCGCACCCATCGCCGCCGGCGCGGTCACGCTTTCGGGCCGGCCCATTGCCGCGCACTGCCAGGTTTCGGGCCGCATGTTCGCCCGCAAGGGCATTGACGGGCAAGACTACGCCATCGGCTTTGAAGTCCGCCTGCCCGCTGACTGGAATGGCCGTTTCTTTCACCAGGTCAACGGCGGCATCGACGGCGTGGTTCAACCCGCCTACGGACCCAACACCAACAGCGCCGGCGCACTGGCGCAGGGTTTTGCCGTCATCAGCTCAGATGCCGGCCATAACGGGCGGCAGAACCCCAAGTTTGGAGAAGACCCCATCGCCCGCGCAGACTACGGCTATGGCGCAGTCGGCAAACTCACGCCCATGGCCAAAAGCCTGATCGCCTTTGCCTATGGCAAAGGGCCAGACCGCTCTTACATTGGCGGCTGCAGCAACGGTGGCCGCCACACCATGGTGGCAGCGTCGCGTTACGGTGACCAGTACGACGGCTATCTGGTCGGCGCGCCCGGTTACCGCCTGCCCAACGCTGCACTGGCGCAACTGTGGGCTGCCCCTAAATGGGCAGCGTTGGCCACGCCTGGCGCAACGGTCAACCACCCCTTCGCGCCCACCGCCAAGATCCCGGACCTGGGCAGCGCCTTCACGGCCCAGGAGCGGGAAACCGTGGCCAAAGCCATTCTGGGCAAATGCGACGCGCTTGACGGCGCTGCCGATGGCATCGTGCAAGACGTCAAAGCCTGTCAGGCGGCTTTTAACCTGCAAGCAGACGTGCCCACCTGCTCCGGCCCACGCAACGGCCAATGTTTGACGTCCGACCAGAAGAACCTGGCCTCACAGGTATTTGCTGGCGGCAAGACGCCATCGGGCCAGCTGATTTACAGCAGTTTCCCTTGGGACACAGGCGTGGCTGCGCCCAACTGGGCCACCTGGAAGTTCGTCAACTCCCAGGTGCTTGACCCGGCAGCCGGCTACATTTTCATGAGCCCCAGCCGCTCCATCGCCGGGCTCGCCAACATTGACCTGGATGAAGGTTACCGGGCGATTTTTGCCACCGCTGCGCCGTTCACCGAATCGGCTGACACCGTGATCACGCCCCCCGGCAAGGAAAATCCGGCCAACCTGGCAGGATTGCGTTCGCGTGGCGCCAAGATGTTGATGTACCACGGCGTGAGCGACGCCATCTTCTCGGCAAACGACACAGCGGCCTGGTGGGACCGTCTGAACACCGCACAAGGTGGCCGCGCCGCCGACTTTGCGCGCTATTTTCCCGTGCCGGGCATGGCGCATTGCAACGGAGGCCCGTCCACTGATCGTTTTGACGGCCTCTCGGCCCTGGTGAAATGGGTGGAACAAGGTGATGCACCCGACCAGCTGTTTGCCAGCGCACGCGGAGCGGGCAACACGGCGGGTGTGAACGCCGATGTACCCAAAGAGTGGTCTGCCACCCGCACCCGCCCCCTGTGTGCGTACCCCAGGGTCGCGCGCTACAACGGCAGTGGTGATGTGGAGGATGCCGGCAATTTCAGTTGCAGGTAGTCGACCGGTCTCGCCACCCCACCCCACCCCACTCACTCCGACCGTTTGATGAAAATTCTTTTTGCACTGTCCTTGATGGCCGCAGCCGCATCTGCTGCGGCACAAACGCCGGACTGCGCGGCGCTGGCCGCAAAGGCTGTTGGCGCTGCACCTGGCGTGAAGCTGAGCACGGAGTTGGTTGCGGGTGAAACCATTCGCCCACCGGGCGCCACGGCGGGCCCCATGCTCGCTGCACACTGCCGCGTGAGTGGCCGCATGAACGAGCGGATCGGGCAGGACGGCAAGCCCTACCACATCGGCTTCGAAATGCGCTTGCCCTCCAACTGGAACGGGCGCTTCCTGTATCAGGGCGGAGGCGGCAATGACGGCGTGATCCGCCCGGCCATTGGCCCGCAGGCGACACCCGTGTTTGCCCTGAACAAAGGCTTCGCTGTTGTCACCACCGACGCCGGCCACCAGGGCCCCACGGCAGACTTTGGCTTCGACCCGATTGCCCGTACCGACAATGCCTACAACGCACATGACCGCGTCGCCGTGACGGCCAAAGACATCATCCGCAACTTCTATTCCAAGGGGCCCGACAAGTCCTACTTCATCGGCTGCTCCGGTGGTGGTCGCCAGGGCATGATGTTTACCCAACGCTTCCCCGGCCACTTCGATGGCGTGATTGCCATGGCGCCCGCCATGCGGGTCTCCAGCGGCGCAACGGTCGCCGCCGCCTGGGACACCCAGGCCCTGAACAGCATTGCGCCCGCAGGGGCCGACGGCAAACCGGTGTTGAGCCAGGCCCTGACCAATCCGGAACTGAAATTGCTCAGTGACGGCATTCTGGACGCCTGTGATGCGCAAGACGGCTTGAAAGATGGCCTGGTCTCGAATCCGGCGGCCTGTAAATTTGACCCGGCGGTCTTGCAATGCAAAGGCGCCAAAGACGCCACATGCCTTTCCGCGCCCCAGGTCACAGCCGTCCGCAAGGTGTTTGAAGGCGCCAGGGATTCGTCCGGCAAACCGCTGTATTTCAGCTGGCCTTACGACCCTGGCGTGGGCCACCCGCAAAACGACTGGCGGGCCTGGAAACTTGGCACGTCCACCACCGCGGTGCCGAATTCCCGCCACGTATTCCTGATGCAAGACGCCCTGCAGGGCTACTTCATCACGCCGCCCGACCGCAGCCTGAGCATCTTCGCCTTCAACTTCGACAAAGACCCGGCCCGCATGGCAGCGCACTCCTGGATTTTCGACACCGCCGCCGACGCCAAACTCACGGCCTACAGGGCCCGTGGCGGCAAACTGCTGATGGCCCACGGCATGGCCGACCCGATTTTTTCGCCCCATGAGGCGCTCGACTATTACCAGCGCCTGACTGCCGAAAACGGCGCCACCACCCCCGACTTCGCCCGCCTTTTCCTGATCCCCGGCATGGCCCATTGCCAGGGCGGCGCGGCCACAGACTCATGGGATGGCCTGCAGGCACTGGTCGACTGGGTAGAAAAGGGTGAAGCGCCAAAACAGATCGTGGCGCGTGGCACGGCCGTCTTCCCGGGCCGCAGCCGCCCCTTGTGTCCGCATCCCCAATACGCGCATTACAAAGGCCAGGGCAACGTTGAAGACGCCGCCAGTTTTGAGTGCCGCTGAGTTGGCGGGCGACGCCACTGCGCCATCGGCAGCGGCAGAGGTCGACACGGGCTTCCTCGAAAGCCTCATGGGTTACAACACCCGGCGGGCGTCGCTGGCCATCCTGGAGCGCTTCATGCAGGAGATGGCGGTCTATGACCTTCGCCCTGTGAGCTTTTCAGTGATGTCCGTGGTCGTCCACAACCCTGGCATCACCTCGCGCCAGCTTTGCGCGTCACTCGGGCTGTTGCCACCCAACCTGGTGGGCATGATCAGTACGCTGCAAAAACGCGAGTTGATCGAGCGCCGCCCGCACCCCAGCGATCGGCGCGCGGTGAGCCTTTACGCCAGTGAAAAAGGTCAAAATCTGATCAATCGTGCCGAACAGACCGCCGCGCAACTCGAGGCCGACGCCACCGCCAAATTGACGCCCGGCGAATACAAGACGCTGTTGCGACTGTTGCGCAAAATCTACCTTTAAGCCCCGGGCAAGCCCGGATATGGCGGGTTTTCGCCGTGCATTTGCACTTTATCGGTGATTTTTTGCGTCACTTTTTCCTGCAATTGCAAGGTTTACAGCTATGAATGTTGTAGCGATTGCAATATTGCGCTATAGTTTCTGAACATCACCCAATCCGCCGCCCGGTGTAACCCGACAAAGCAATAAGGAGTTTTAAGCCATGAGTTCCAAAGACAACGTCTCCATTCACCAGTTGTTGAGTCTGCTGGAATCACGCTATGCCATCCGTGTAATGTGGGCGCTCAAAGACGGGCATCCACAAACTTTTCGCCTGCTGCAAGACAGCGTGGGTGGCATCACCCCCAACACCCTGAACACCCGCATCAAGGAGTTGCGTGAAGCCACCTTGATGACCCACGGCAGCGAGGGCTACACCCTCACCAGTGCTGGCGCCGACCTGATGAAACGCATGTCTGACCTGCAGGCTTTTTCGGTCAAGTGGACCGCCAGCCAGGCCAAGAAGACCAAGTAACCGCGCGGCACCGGGGTTCCCGGCGACAATCAAAAGGACAGCCTGGCTGTCCTTTTTTTATGCATTTGAGCCCATGCCATGAAACACCACCTCCTGCCTGAACGCATCCTGCCCGAAGACGCAAAATCCGCCACCCTCATCGGCCGCGCTTGGGTCGAGGGTCGTGGGGCGGTACTGGTACGCGTGGGTGTAGACGCGGTTGTGGATCTATCAGATCTTGCCTCGACCTGCAGCCAATTGCTTGAGCTGGGCGATGCGGCCGCGCGCGTGAAGGCGTTCGCCGGGGTAAAACTCGGGGACACGGCCGCCGTGCTGGCCAACTCGGCCCACAACGCGCGCAACCCCGCCCTGCCCTGGCTGATGGCGCCGTGCGACCTGCAGGCGATCAAGGCGGCAGGCGTGACCTTCGTCTCCTCCATGCTGGAGCGTGTGATCGAAGAACAGGCCAAAGGCGACCCGACCAAGGCCGACAGCGTGCGCCAGGCGGTGGTTGCGGTGATTGGCGACAACCTGGGCAAAGTCGTTCCTGGCTCACCCGAAGCGGCCAAACTCAAAGAAGTGCTGATCGCGCAAAAAATGTGGTCGCAGTACCTGGAAGTGGGCATAGGCCCGGACGCTGAAATCTTCACCAAATCGCAACCCATGAGCGCCGTGGGTGTAGGTTCTGAGGTCGGGATCCACCCCCAGTCACACTGGAACAACCCCGAGCCTGAAATCGTGCTGGCCGTCAACAGCCGGGGCGACATCATGGGCGCGAGCCTGGGCAACGATGTCAACCTGCGCGACTTTGAGGGCCGCAGCGCACTGCTATTGGGCAAGGCCAAAGACAACAACGCTTCAACCGGCATCGGCCCTTTCATCCGTTTGTTTGACTCACACTTCACGCTGGACACCGTGCGCGCGTGCGACTTGGCCGTCACGGTTGAGGGCCCCGATGGTTTTGTGATGACCGGCAGCAGCGCCATCGGCAAGATCAGCCGCACGCCGCAAGATCTGGTGGGCCAGGCGATCAACGCCAACCACCAGTACCCGGATGGCTTCATGCTGTTTTTGGGCACCATGTTTGCGCCCACGCAAGACCGGGCCATCCCGGGGCGCCCCATGGGCGAAGGCTTCACCCATGTGGTTGGCGATGTGGTGAGTGTCTCGACCCCCAGCCTCGGTTGCCTCGTCAACCGCGTCAACACCACCGACAAAATCGCGCCCTGGACCTACGGCGCAGGTGCCCTGATGCGGGACCTGGCGCGCCAGGGGCGGCTGGCATAATTGCGCACGCTGCAATCGCATACAAGGTGAAAAACGGCCCAGATCACCAGAATAAATTTCTTGATTCAAAAAATCAAGAAAATTTCAGCATGTAAGTCACGAATTAATTTAATTGTTTGCTATTATTTTTATACTAAACAATTGCTTTAAATAACCTAAAAAACCCACGAAATACTCAATAAACGTATGACCAAACTCCCCTCCGGCCTGCAATACGACGACACCCAAATCGGCTCCGGCGACGAGGCCATAGCCGGCCAGAGCGTCACCGTGCACTACACCGGCTGGCTCTACAACGACGGCGAACAGGGCAAAAAGTTCGACTCCAGCAAAGACCGCGGCGACCCCTTTGTGTTTTCGCTGGGCGCGGGCATGGTCATCAAGGGCTGGGACGAAGGCGTGGCCGGCATGAAGATCGGCGGCGCACGCACGCTCATCATCCCGGCTGCCCTGGGTTATGGCGCACGTGGCGCGGGCGGCGCCATACCGCCCAACGCCACCTTGAAGTTTGACGTCGAGTTGTTGGGCGTTCGCTGACACTTTGCCCTTGAAATCCCCCAAAAAGCCCACAGCTGGCGGGGGTATACGCGACTTCACGCGTCGATTTTTCCCTTTTTCCATGTCAGAACAATCCCAAAACTCCAGCGAACCCAACGGCACCAGGCCACAGAAGCCCGATGCCAACAACCCGGCCCCCATGTCGCCCGAGGAGTTGGAAGCGGCCAAATTTGCCAACGAAGCGGCCCAGGACACTGACCCGCTGAGCGCCGCCCAAGCCGAGCTGGCCGTGCTCAAGGCCAAATCTGCCGACCTCGCCGACCAGTACCTGCGCGCCCAGGCCGACGTGCAAAACGCGCGCCGCCGCGCTGACGACGAGATCAGCAAGGCGCGCAAATTTGCCGTGGAGGCCTTTGCCGAAAGCCTGCTGCCGGTGGCAGACAGCCTCGAAGCGGGCCTGGCCATTCAGGACGCCAACGCAGACCAGTTGCGTGAAGGCGCCACGGCCACCTTGCGGCAATTGACGTCAGCCCTGGAGCGCAACAAGGTGATCGCCATCAACCCCGAGCCCGGCGCGAAGTTTGATCCGCACGTGCACCAGGCCATCAGTGTGGTGCCCTCCGATTTCGAGGCCAACACCGTGGTGACCGTGCTGCAAAAGGGCTACACCATCGCCGATCGCGTCATGCGCCCGGCACTGGTCACGGTTTCTGCCCCCAAATAGGCACAAAAAAGTTTCCGGCTGACTTGAATCCCTTCAAGTTATCCACAAGTTAATCAGCATCGGCCCCGCGCACCTTCGCAACGGGCAAAAAATCAGCCACAAATTCAGGAGTTCATCATGGGAAGAATCATCGGTATCGACTTGGGCACGACCAACAGCTGCGTCGCCATCATGGAGGGCAACACGCCCAAGGTGATTGAAAACGCCGAGGGCGCGCGCACCACGCCGTCCGTCATCGCCTACCAGGACGGTGGCGAAGTGCTGGTCGGCGCATCGGCCAAGCGCCAGGCCGTGACCAACCCGCGCAACACGCTGTACGCGGTGAAGCGCCTGATCGGCCGCAAGTTCACCGAGAAAGAAGTGCAAAAAGACATCGATCTCATGCCTTACAAAATCGCCGCAGCGGACAACGGCGACGCCTGGGTCGAAGTGCGCGGCGAACGCATGGCGCCGCAGCAGGTCAGCGCCGATGTGTTGCGCAAGATGAAGAAAACGGCCGAAGACTACCTGGGTGAAGCCGTCACCGAAGCGGTGATCACGGTGCCGGCCTACTTCAACGACGCCCAGCGCCAGGCCACCAAAGACGCCGGCCGCATCGCGGGCCTTGATGTGAAACGCATCATCAACGAGCCCACCGCAGCGGCGCTGGCTTTTGGCCTGGACAAGCAGGAAAAGGGCGACCGCAAAATCGCCGTGTATGACCTGGGTGGTGGCACGTTTGACGTCTCCATCATCGAGATTGCCGACGTTGACGGCGAGAAACAGTTCGAAGTGCTCTCCACCAATGGCGACACCTTTTTGGGTGGCGAAGACTTCGACCAGAAAATCATCGACTACATCATTGCCGAGTTCAAGAAAGAACAAGGCGTTGATTTGGGCAAAGACGTGTTGGCCTTGCAGCGCCTGAAAGAAGCCGCTGAAAAAGCCAAGATTGAACTGTCGAGCAGCGCCCAGACCGACATCAACCTGCCCTATGTGACAGCAGACGCTTCAGGCCCGAAACACCTGAACATCAAACTCACGCGTTCCAAGCTGGAACAATTGGTCGAAGAGCTGATCGAGCGCACCATCGCGCCCTGCCGCACGGCCATCAAAGACGCGGGCGTGAGCACAGCCGACATCCATGACGTGATTTTGGTCGGCGGCATGACGCGCATGCCCAAGGTGCAAGAGAAAGTCAAAGAACTGTTTGGCCGCGAGCCGCGCAAGGACGTGAACCCCGACGAAGCGGTGGCCGTGGGCGCCGCCATCCAGGGCCAGGTCTTGAGCGGCGACCGCAAAGACGTGTTGCTGCTGGACGTGACGCCGCTGTCCCTGGGTATCGAAACCATGGGCGGCGTGATGACCAAGATGATCAAGAAGAACACGACGATTCCGACCAAGTTCGCGCAAGTCTTCTCGACCGCCGACGACAACCAGCCGGCCGTGACGATC
>JANNMM010000194.1:0-7763 GCA_031397915.1 Rhodoferax sp.
GCGCTTGAACGAGGTGTGTATGAAATAAGCCAACGGTATTGCAATCACGTGCTGCGGCACGCCCGAGACAACCGCTAGCCACGCGGTGTTGCCGAGCGACTTCCAGAACCATTCGTCGGTCATGGCAAAGGCAAAGTTACCCAAACCCACAAACTTCATGCTTGACAGGCCCGCAGTGGGCTCCCAGGTCTGGAATGCCAGATATAAAGAGAAGGCCAGCGGGAACACCCCGAAGACCAGAAACAGCACCAGAAACGGGCTCACCAGCAGGTAAGGCACGTATTTGGGCGACAGGCGCCAGCTGAGTCGCGAAGAGGTGGGGCCAGCCATGGTGAACGACGCTCAGCGTGCGACGCGGCGTTCCAGCAAGGCCTTGGCATCAGCCAGAGCGGTCTTGATGTCCTTGCCCTGGTCCAACACCTTGTCCAGCTCGGTGTTGACGATTTCTTCGGCGATCGGGTCGAGCTTGTGGACGTCAACCGCGGTAACTTTGTTGGCAGAATCACGCCAGAGCAACCGCGCCTTCTGGCCACCCAGGAATTCGATCGGCTGGTCAAAAAAGGCATTCTTGTGCACGTCCACCAGGGCCGGGAACGCATCCTGCGACTTGAAGGCGCTGAGCTGCATTTCGGGACTGAGCGTCATCATCTGAACGAACTCCCAGGCCAGGGCCTTGTTCTTGGAAGCCTTGGGTAAGGTGTAAAAACTGCCGCCCCACGAGCCATAGGCCTTTTCGGGTAGTTGCGCGGCGCGCCATTGACCCTTGGTGTTGGGTGCAAGCCAGTTGTTCAGGTGGCCGGCCAACCAGGCACCGGACAACTGGGTCGCGATGGTGCCGCGCTTGAACCCTTCGGACCATTCGTTGGACCAGGCGCCAATCCTGCCGTCGAGCTTTTGCTCCCGAACTTTTTTGGCCAACTCAAAGGCACGCACGAAGCGCGGCGTGCCCACCAGCACCTTGCCTTTGTTGTCGATGTACAAACCCTCTCCAGGCTTGATGTCGGAGCGGATCACGATGTCTTTGACGTCGCGCGCATGGGCCACCAGGTAGGCGCCAGTGGCGGCCTTGATCTTGCCGCCCGAGGCGACGAAGGAGTCCCAGGACTGGGTCAGGTCCGCCTCTTTTACGCCCGCTTTTTTCATCAGATCGTCGCGGTACAGCAGCGTGCCGGGGCCGATATCAGAAGGCACAGCCACAACGGTTCCGGCGTTGGTGGTGCCCTGGCGGAACGCATAGGGAACAAAGTGCGCCTGTTGGCTCTTGATGTTGTAAGGTGCAGCGCCCAGATCTTCCAGGCCCCCGCCTTCGGCAAAGCGGGCCACAAAGCCGTACTCCACCACCATCACGTCTGGCAAGTTGGACGACGTCGACAATGCCGTCGTCATGGCCGTATGATGATCTGCAAAGGCACGGCTGATGACCTTGATTTCAACGTTCGGGTGCTTTTTCTTCCACATTGGAATCGCCGACTTGGCAATTTCATCCACTGCCGGATAAGCCGCGACTGTCAAAGTTTGCTGCGCCAGGGCAGCCGAAGCCAGCGCTGCGGCGGTAAGGGCACCCCACAAGGCCGTTCTCAGGACACGATAGGGCAAGCTTGCTGTGGGCATAGGATTTCCTCTTTGACGCTGCAAATTGTGAAAGCGCTTTCATTATAGATTACGCCTTACCATTCAAGCACTCAGGGTATGCCCCATACCAGCGGCAATCAAGCCGTCCTGCGGCGACAGGACTCGCGCAAAACCAGCCGTGGTGAGGGCAATTGAAACGTCGGTTTTTCGCCCGACAGCATTTGTAACAACACGCCTGCCGCAATTTGCCCCAGTTCATAGGCCGACTGGTGCACACTGCTCAGGGGTGGGGTGGCATACAGGGAAGACGTCAAATCATCGTAGCCGATCAGGGACACATCTTCCGGCACGCGCAAGGAGTGCCGGCTCAAGCCTAATACGGCACCCAGGGCCATCTGGTCATTGGCCGCAAAAACCGCCGTGAAGCGCTTGCGGGATGCAATCAACTCCACCACCGCTTGCATTCCCCCAGCCTCATAAAAGCCACCTTCTGCCAAGAGGCCCTGGTCGAAGGGTATGTGGGACGCTTTCAAGGCATTGCGGTAACCCACCAAACGCTCAATCGCATCCGGATGGTGTGGATCGCCTCCAATAAATGCAATCTGGCGGTGGCCCAAATCAATCAGATGTTGGGTTGCCAGGCGAGCGCCCTCCACATTGTCGTAATTCAGGGCAACCAGTCCAGGCGCAGTCATCGTGCGCCCAGTCACCACAATCGGCAGGGATTTGGCATAGTTCTTGAGCGCAGTGTCGGTAAGGCGACCGGTCAGGACAATGATTCCATCAACACGGCGTGACCGCAACATTTCCATGCACCGCGACTCCACGTCGGCGTTCCATTGCCCACTGACAAACAGGGGGCTGTAGCCCAAAGGCAGCAATTTCTCTTCGATGCCACGCAGGGTCAACCCGTAAAAAGGACTGTCCAGGGTTTGCGTGATGACCCCAATGCTGAACGTCCGTCCACCTGCCAAACCCCGCGCCACCGGATTGGGTACAAATCCGAGTTTCGCGATGGCGTCATCCACCGATTTTTTCCGAGCGGGACTCACGACGGCGCTCCCGTTCAAGATCCGCGAGACCGTTGCCGGTGACACCCCAGCCTCCTTTGCCACCCGTTCCAGTGTTACGACTTTTTTAGGGGTTGACGCAGTCGTATTGGCAAGGCGTTTTGGGTTGTTGGAACTCATGCCGGGAATAATAAACCAATCATGTAAGCGCTATCAAGGGTGAATTGTGTCCACTGACACCACCCCCAAACCCGGTCATTTCAAACCGGAGATTGGCGGCTTTCAGTTTGTTGACAGGCCCTCGGTCTGGCGAACGTACTCGGCGATAGGTAGGCGGCCAGTGCTTCAAACCTAGCTGGCGATAGCCTTTCCATATGCTCGACGTATTCGGAGTATTGTTTAAAGGACTATTGATAACAATCATGCACGCTCGTTGAAATCGCGCGTCTGAATTTCAAGCTAAAGCAGTATCGGCCATATGGCGATCTTCTTCGGCAAAAGCCGCCCACCCAGCGCGGTGATAGTGCGATGTGACCGGGCTTTGAGGTGGAACGCGTTGCGGTAGCGATATCACAAGGTGTCCCAAAAAATTTCGCGACCACCGCGTCGCACTAATTTTTCGTTCTCGCGCGGAAATTCCACTTCAAAACCGCATGCACATTGCGCTGTCGCCGTGCTGGGTGGGCGACGGACGCAGGCCAGCACCGTCAGCCCCAAGACCGCGTAAGCACCTCATCCAGAGCGTCCGAAATGGCCAAGCCCTGTTCGGCCAACGACCCCACATGCTCACCCAATTGATCCACTGCAACCGAGACCATGTCCAGCGGGTGGAACACAAGCTTCAGGCCCTTGACCTGAAACACCGGGTTCATTCGTGTGCCAGCCGACACGTTGGCGCCTGGCAGCGCGCTGCGCCGCACCAGCGGCACCACCAGGCGACGCCGGTATTGGTCGAACAGCGAGGACTGAACCAACACCACAAACGGAATGGCCTCCCGCAACGGCCCCTTGTTGCGGTGCACGTCAAACTGGGCCATAAAGATCGTCGCGGCTATAGCGTGGAGTGCTCGTCGGCAAACGAGCCGACAGCCGCGTGCACCGCGTTCCAGCCGGCAACGCAGTCATCAGCCTCCTGTTGGCGCAGGGCCCTGGCTTGCTGCTTCTGGTCAACATAGCTGGCCAGCAGGGTCTGCATCGTGGCAGAGAGGTTGGTGGTGTAGCGCTTGGCCTGCTCTACCAGCGCTTCATCCAGTGTCAAATTCACGGCCCGCTTTTTGTCATGGCGTTTTGCAGCAACGCGGATTTGCGATTTGGCACGTGTGGCGACGGTTTCAAGGTTCACGGTTAGGCCTTTGGTTTGCAACATGCGCACATTATGCGCATAAAAGCTGACAATCCAATTCGTCAGGCCTTGGGCGCCCGCAGCGCTGCGCTGAGCTGATCGACCGGCCCGGCCCAGTCTGAATCCTGCAGCAGCGCTTCGCGCAGAAACGCGGCTTGCGTGGGTTTCCAGAAAGGGGCATCTACCAGCTTGATGCTGTCGGCCAAGGGGGCGTGTGCCGCCAGAAACGCGGCAATGTCGGCGGGCTCGCAGGGCAGCCCGAGCTGGGCAAAGAGGTCGCTGAAACTGTGGGCGGGGTCGTTCATGGGGGTCTTTCAGGGCGTTGCAGGTTGAAGCAGTGATTTAACCGCTGAATCGCCGCCTTGAACAGTTCGGCAACCCACACAAGACTGTTTCTGCCATTTGTTGTCAGCCGCATCCTACGCGGCAACTGCATCTTTCCTGATGGGGCTTTCGTCACAGCCCCCGCATGATGGCGCTTACAGACAGTCGGCGCACCGCAGGCTGCAGCAGGAGCGGGAATGACCACCTTTTCGACAATCATCGAATCGCCAAGCCCTCATCGCATTGACGCCAGTGATGTCGGCGATGGCAGTGCATTGGCCCTCTCGCCCTTCAAGGTTTCGCCGTGGTGGCCCAAAGCGCCCGCCCCGCAGTTCAAGCCGTATGTTTTGGAGGCGCTGGTTGCGGTGGTGGCGCTGGGCTTGCTGCTGGCGTTTTTCCAGGTGGTCCACCAATCGGTACTTCGGGGCGAGCAGCTGCGCCAGGCGGTGGCCGTGCACAGCGCCGCCACCCACCATTGCAAATCCCTGGCCGCCCTCGGCTCCGGAGATGCCTGCTTGAGGCTGTTGAACGCGCCCGCGACGGCCGGATTGGCACAAGCCAATTCAATGGTGTCCGTCTCAACGCGTTGAAACGGGCTGGCAGCGCTTACAGCGCCTGCAAAGGGTATACCGCGATGCTATCTATATTATAGCATACTATTGATATTTTGCGTGACTTAGGTGCCGAAAAAGCTTGTGATTTTGGCATTTTTGCTTGAAAGCGTGTATTTGTTAACACCTATGTTAACTTTTGCCATGAATCCCAAGGCTTGCGTTACCTGTATTACCTTCAACAACCACTGCTTGGGCCGTGATCCCTAAAATCAGCCCATGAACCGCACCCTTTGCAAGGCACCCAAGCCACGCGGCGCTGCCACCTGCACATTGGCCGTGCCGCCTGCGCCTTGAAAAGCAAATATTTCCTCCAGTTGATCGCGCTCTCGTCGCTGTGGGGCGCGTCGTTCATGCTGCTGCGCATTGCCAGCCCCATCCTGGGCCCTTACGTGCTCACGGCCTCGCGCCTCGGGCTGGCGGCTATCACGCTGGCGGTCATCATGCGCCTCATGCGCCACCGCTGGCCACTGGTGCATTGGCGCGAGTTGCTGGTGTTGGCGGTGTTGTCGGTGGCGATTCCGTTTTTGCTGTTCAGCTGGACGGCTTTGTACCTGCCGGCCGGTTACAGCGCCCTGCTCAACTCCACCGGCATTTTGTTTGGCACGTTTTCTGCCGCCTGGCTGAAGGAAGACACGCTCACGCCACGCAAGTTGCTGGGCTGCCTGCTTGGTGTCGTCGGTGTGGGATTGATCGTCAAACTCGGCCCGGTGCCGCTGACCCCTGCCGTGCTGCTGGCGGTGCTCGGCTGCATTGTGGCGGCGGCGTGTTTTGGCATCTCGACCACTTTCATGAAGCGCTCGCTTTCCCGCATGCAGCCGCTGGAAGTTGCCGCCGGCATCCACAGCATCGCATTTCTGGTGATATTGCCTACTGCGCTTTGGGCCTTGCCGCAGGCGCGTTTTACCGTGGGCACGCTCGGCATCGTCGCGGTGTTGGGCGTGGTCACCTCGGGCCTGGCGTATTGGGGGCACCTGCGCATCATGGCGCACGTGACACCGGTGGCCGCGATGACGCCGATGTTCATGGTGCCGCTGTTTGGCGTGGCCTGGGGCCACCTCTTTCTGGGGGAGCCGCTGAGTTCGGGCACTTACGCGGGCGGCGCCTTGATCCTGCTGGCCAGCGCCCTGGTGAGTGGTTTCAACCCGTGGCGCAAATCGATGGATCTGCTGGATGCCCGGCCCTGAAACAACCGCGAAAAGGCTCCTAATGACATCGTTGCACATTCAAACGCCCTTGCTCGAATCGCGCGCGCTCTCGGCGCTGTCGGGTCGCAACGTCTGGCTCAAACTCGAAGCGGTGCAGCCCGGCGGCTCCTTCAATATCCGCGGCATTGGCCTGGCCTGCCAGACCTATGTGCAGCGCGGCGCGACGCGGCTGATTGCCTCCTCGGGCGGCAACGCCGGCATTGCGGTGGCCTACGCCGGGCGCCAGCTGGGGGTGCCGGTGGTGGTGGTGGTGCCCGAGACCACTACGCTGCGGGCGCAGGCGCTCATCCGCCTGGAAGGCGCCGAGGTAATCGTGCACGGGCCGTCCTGGCAGGAGGCGAACGCGCTGGCGCTGTCGATGGTCACGCCATCAGACGCGTTCCTGCACCCGTTTGACGACCCCCTGCTGTGGCAGGGCCACGCCACGCTGGTAGACGAAGTCGCGCAATATCGCGTGAAGCCGGATGTGGTGGTGCTTTCCGTGGGCGGCGGCGGGCTGTTGTGCGGCGTGGTCGAAGGCCTGCGCCGCAACGGCTGGGAAGACGTGCCGGTGCTGGCGGTGGAGACCGCAGGTGCCGACTCGTTCGCCCAGTCGATCCAGGCCGGCCAGCGGGTGGCGCTGGCAGCCATCACCAGCATTGCTACTTCTCTGGGCGCCCGAATGGTGTGTGAGCAGGCGTTTGAATGGTCAAAACGCCACCGCGTGTTGACCGAGGTGGTCAGTGACAAGGCGGCGGTGTCTGCCTGCCTGCGTTTCCTGGACGACCACCGCGTGCTGGTGGAGCCGGCGTGTGGCGCGGCACTGGCGGCGGTGTATGACCAAGCCGCCGTGCTGGACGAATTCAAGTCGGTGCTGGTGGTGGTCTGCGGCGGTGTGACGGCCCCGCTGGCGCAGTTGCAGCGCTGGTCAGCCCAGTGACTTTGCCTGCGCCAAACCCTTCATGAACGCCTCGCACTGCGCGAGCTGATCCAGGCTCACGTATTCATCCGGCTGGTGCGCCTGCGTGATGCTGCCGGGGCCGCAAACCACGGTGGGGATGCCCAACTGCTTGAAAAGGCCCGCTTCGGTGCCAAAGGCCACCTGCGTTGTGCGGTGCTGGCCGGAGAGGCGCTGCGCCAGGCGGGTAACGGCGTCGCTGGCGTCGCCCAGGAAGCTGGGTACCTCGCAAATCGTCTCGAAGGAGAACCCCGCCTCGGGGTCGATGGTTTTCATCGTTGCCTCGATCAAGCGGGCCTGGGCGACCAAATCCTGTTGCATGGCCTGGCCACTGGCGGTGGGCAAATCGCGAAACTCGTAACGGAACCAGGCGTCGCGCGGCACGATGTTGTCAGCAATGCCGCCCTGCATCTGGCCGACGCTGGCGGTGGAGAACGGCACGTCGAATCCTGCGTAACGCGGCTCGTGGCGCTCAAAACCCTCGGCCATGTCGCGCAGTTTGCCGATCAGGCGCGCGGCCATTTCGATGGCGTTGACCGATTGCGGTGTGAGCGAAGAATGCGCCGCCTTGCCACGCACACAACACTGGTAGCGGTACACCCCCTTGTGCGCGGTGGCCGGCACCATGCTGGTGGGTTCACCGACGATGCAGGCCATCGGCTGGATGCCGGCGTCGCGCAGGTCGGCGATCAGCTCTTTCACGCCGAAGCAGCCGGTTTCTTCGTCGTAGGTGAACGCGAAGTGGATCGCGTAAGGCGC
>JANNMM010000140.1:0-2614 GCA_031397915.1 Rhodoferax sp.
CCTTGACCGAAGCAAACTGCAAAGCACCGGCCAGCACCGCAAGGATCAGCCCCATGCCAAAACCCAGGTAGGGCACAAACATCGCCAGGCCCGTGAAAATGCCGATCGGCAAGGCCAAATCGAGCCCGAACAGCGCCATGCCAACGATGTAAAACACCGCCATCACCACCATCACCAGCAGTTGGCCGCGCAGGTACTGGCCCAGCACCGAATCGGCCTCACCGGTGAAACTTTGGGCAGCGGCGCGCTGGTGCAGCGGAATGAAGGCCTGCACGCGCTCTACCAGCCGGCTCCAGTCCATCAAAAAATAAAACAGCGCCACCGGGATCAACACCAGGTTGCCCACCAGCGCCAGCGCCACACTGCCGCCCAATTTGAGCGATGTGAGGATGGAGCCAAAGGCGTCTTCAAAATTGGCGTTCAGGTACTTCAGCACAAAGGCCTTGATGCTGGCCACGTCCAGCGCCACCTTGAAGCCGTATTGCGCCAGGAGCGGCGACGCCCAGGCGTTGAACTTGTCTGCAAGCTGCGGCAATTGCTCGCGCATGAGCGGGATCTCCTTGGCCATGATCGGCACAATGAGCAGCAGCAGGCTGAGCATGGCCAGGATGAACAGGAGCTCCACCAGCACCACCGCCAACACCCGCGGCACCTTGCCTTTGAACAAGCCGTCAATGCGGTTGACCAGTGGCGTGAGTGCATAAGCCAGCACCGCCGCGACGGCAAACGGCGTGAGCACTGGCCCGAGCAGCCACAGTGCCAACACTCCGAAACCGGCAATGGCGAGCCAGCTGAAGGTGATTTTCTGGGTGTGGGTGAATTGCATGCGGCGGGCGGGAAGTGCGGGTGGGGTTGCTGTCACGTCTGGCTGCGGCGTTTGGGCCGCACAGCCATTGCGTAAAATTGTGTGCAAATTCTATTCGGGTTGGCTAGACCCTCCCCGCCTGCCGGCTTCGAACTCCCCCAAAACCATGTCCAAAACCAGCCCCTCCACACCCCTTTCGTACAAAGACGCCGGCGTAGACATCGACGCCGGCGATGCCCTGGTCGAGCGCATCAAGCCTTTGGCGAAAAAAACCATGCGCGAAGGCGTGCTGGCCGGCATTGGCGGCTTTGGCGCCCTCTTCGAGGTGCCCAAGCGTTACAAAGAGCCGGTGCTGGTGAGCGGCACCGATGGCGTGGGCACCAAACTCAAACTCGCGTTCGAGTGTAACTTGCACGACACCGTGGGCTTTGACCTGGTGGCCATGAGCGTGAACGACGTGCTGGTGCAAGGCGCCGAGCCTTTGTTCTTCCTCGACTATTTCGCCTGCGGCAAGCTCGACGTAGACACCGCCGCCGCCGTGGTGGGCGGCATCGCCAAAGGCTGCGAGCTCTCCCACTGCGCGCTGATCGGCGGCGAGACCGCCGAAATGCCCGGCATGTACCCGGCCGGCGAATACGACCTGGCCGGTTTTTGTGTGGGCGCGGTAGAGAAATCAAAAATCCTCACCGGCAAAGACGTGAAAGCCGGCGACGTGGTGCTGGGCCTGGCCTCCAGCGGCGTGCATTCCAACGGTTTCAGCCTGGTGCGCAAATGCATCGAGCGCGCCGAGCTGGACGGCGGCACCCTGCCCGCCACGCTCGACGCCAAACCCTTCAAACAAGCCATCATGATGCCGACGCGCCTCTACGTGAAAAACGTGCTGGCCGCCCTGGCCGCGCACCCCATCAAAGCCCTCGCCCACATCACCGGCGGTGGCCTGCTCGAAAACATCCCCCGCGTGTTACCCGAAGGCCTGGCCGCGCACCTGAAAAAAGGCAGCTGGCCGCAAACCGAGCTGTTTGCATGGCTTCAGAAAACGGCGGGGATTGATGATATTGAGATGAACCGGACGTTCAACAACGGCATTGGCATGGTGGTGGTGATCGATGCCGCTGAGGCCGACAGTTGCGCGCGGACCCTGCGCGCGTTGGGTGAAACGGTTTACCCGATTGGCGTTATTGCGCCCAAGGGTTCCGGTGCCAGTGTGACGGTGGCTTGACCGGACACCGTGCCCTTTGCTTTCCGAAATCAGCCGTTACACGGCAACTTCAACGTACTCCACTTGACTGGCTGGCGCGGGGACGGGCAAACCGTCTTCGATCATTCCTTCAATGTGAAACGCAATCGCCTCGCTTATTTCCGATTCGACCTCGCTCAAGGTTTGACCAGTGGCGACGCACCCAGGTAAATCAGGCACGTAAGCCGAATAATTTCCGATGGCTTTTTCAATAACAACTGCGTAACGCATAAAACCTCACTTCAAACCAGCTTGTTTGAGAACGCTATTTTGAGTGCCAATAGCCAAGTCGTCACTGGGTTTGCCCGGAACCGTCACACGCCCTGGTTTGGATGCGTGTTTGAATTGCCGATGGCTACCCCTCGTTCCGACCAATTTCCACCCGTCTTGCTGAATGATTCTTAGAATTTCGCTGACCTTCATTTGCCAAGCATAGCAGCAACTTTTACCCAACCCCTGACCAGAGAACTCACACCAAGCACGCGCACGGGGTGAACGCTCTTACAGAGGATGGTGCGCCGGGACGGCTGCCTGACCCACCCCACTTATTCTGATTTAAATTTTCTGCAAAC
>JANNMM010000188.1:0-6608 GCA_031397915.1 Rhodoferax sp.
GTCGGCCTTCAGGCGACCCGATTGCAGGGCTTCAATCACCTCGGGCAGGATCACGTGCGCCTGCGTGATGGCGATGGTCGGGCGGATGTCGTAGCCGGCGGCGAGTTCGTCCTGGAACACGTCGGCGATCATGGCGCCCCAAGGGTCCACGGCGACGATGCGGCCGGGTTCGCTCCACTGGGGGTGGGGGCCGATCTGCACCGTCGGCGAGGTGTTGGTGAGGTCGGCCTTGTGGTCTTTGGACAGCCCACCCGAGGCCACAGCCAGCGCCCGGTAAATGCTGTAAGAGCCGCTGTGCGTGCCGATGACGTTGCGGTGGCTGCGTTTGGTGGTGGTGCCGATGACCGGACCGCGCTCCTGTGCTGTCGCCGCTGCCCACTGGATCGGCAAGGCGCCAAAACCACCCGCGTGGGAGGTTAGCCGGATGTGTTGCGGAGATGCGTTTGCGGCCATGTTTTAAACTCAGTTACTACTATTAATATAGCAATAAAGTCTTATAATACGTGACTTCATCGCCATTTTTACTCATCAATTTCGGTTTTTCCGGGTTTTTGGGTAAATCATACCCAAATTAGGTATGATTGCCTCATTTTTTGCGCCCGCCAAAGAGTCCGCCCAACACGCCGCGGATGATTTCACGGCCCACCGCCGAGCCCATGGTACGCACCGCTGAACGCGCCATGTTGGTGGCAAGGCCCTCGTGGCGGCCGCCGCGCGGGCCGGTGGTGCCAAACAACACGTCGGTGATGCCGCCAAGCATGCCGCCACCTTCGGCTGGTTTGCCTGCGCTGCCAATCGGCGCGCCAGCCACAGAGCCGCCAGACAGCGGGCCGCTGGGCAGGCGCTCGTCTTGCGCACCGGCAGGGACAGACGACGCCATCACACGCCCCTTGATTTTTTCGTAGGCTGATTCACGGTCTTCGGTTTTCTCATACACACCAGCCACCAGCGAATCTTTCAGCAATGCCTGGCGCTGTTCAGGCTTGATTGGGCCGATCTGGCTGCCCGGTGGCAGCACGTAAACACGCTCTGTCTCAGACGGCCGGCCTTTGGCATCGAGCAGGCTGATGAGTGCTTCTCCCACAGCCAGCTCGGTGATAGCGGTTTCGATGTTCAGCCCGACCTTTTGTCGCATGGTCTCGGCGGTGGCCTTCACCGCCTTCTGGTCGCGCGGTGTGTAGGCGCGCAGTGCGTGTTGAACGCGGTTGCCCAACTGGGCGAGCACGGAGTCGGGAATGTCCAGCGGGTTTTGCGTGACGAAAAACACGCCCACACCTTTTGAGCGCACCAGGCGCACCACCAGCTCGATGCGTTCAATCAACACCTTGGGTGCTTCGTTGAAGAGCATGTGCGCTTCGTCGAAGAAGAAGACCAGTTTGGGTTTGTCCAGGTCGCCCACCTCGGGCAGTTGCTCGAAGAGTTCGGACAACATCCACAGCAAAAAAGTGGCGTAGAGGCGAGGGGAGTTCATCAACCGGTCTGCCGCCAGGATGTTGACGACGCCCTTGCCGCCTGTGGTCTGCATGAAGTCGCTGATGTTCAGCATCGGCTCGCCAAAGAACTTCTCACCGCCCTGGGTCTCGATCTGCAGCAGGCCGCGCTGGATGGCGCCCACGCTGGCCGCGCTCACGTTGCCGTATTGGGTGGTGAAGTCGCGCGCGTTGTCGCCCACGTATTGGCACATCGCGCGCAGGTCTTTCATATCCAGCAGCAAGAGGCCGTTGTCATCGGCGATCTTGAAGATCAGGTTCAGCACGCCGGCCTGGGTGTCGTTTAAATCCAGCATGCGGGCAAGCAGCAGCGGGCCCATGTCGCTCACGGTGGCGCGCACCGGGTGGCCTTGCTCGCCAAAGACGTCCCACAAGGTCACCGGAAACGCCATTGACTCCGGCGCGTCGAGCCCGCGCTCTTTGATGATGGCGGCGAGTTTTTCACCGATTTTTCCGGCTTGCGAGATACCTGTGAGGTCACCCTTCACATCGGCCATGAATACCGGCACGCCCCGGCGGGAGAAACCCTCTGCCAGGGATTGCAGGGTAATGGTTTTGCCGGTGCCGGTGGCGCCGGTGATCAGGCCGTGGCGGTTGGACTTGTCCAGCAGCAGGCTGCATGTCGTGGCGCCGTGCTGGCCAATGCGGATGCCGGTGTCGTCAGAGGTGGCCATTTGAGTCCCAAAAGTACAATCAAGCCAATAGCGTAACGAATTTTTGAAGGACTTCGCGTGGCAGGACACAGTAAATGGGCCAATATTCAGCACAGGAAAGGCCGCCAGGACGAAAAACGCGGCAAGGTGTGGACGCGGGTCATCCGGGAAATCATGGTGGCGGCGCGCCTGGGTGGGGGCGATTTGGGCATCAACCCGCGCCTGCGTCTGGCCGTTGAGAAGGCCAAAGCGGCCAATTTGCCGGCCGATACCGTCAAACGCAACATCGAAAAGGCCACCGGCACGCTCGAAGGCGTGACTTACGAAGAAATCCGGTATGAAGGTTATGGCATCGGCGGCGCGGCGATTCTGGTCGACACCATGACCGACAACAAGGTGCGCACTGTGGCCGAGGTGCGCCACGCTTTCAGCAAACACGGCGGCAACATGGGCACCGCCGGCTCGGTGGTGTTCCAGTTCAAACACTGCGGGCAAATGGTCTTTGCGCCGGGCACGGATGAAGACAAGCTGATGGAAGCGGCGCTGGAAGCGGGTGCAGAAGACGTCATCACCGGAGACGATGCCGCCATCGAGGTGCTGACCGCCTACGCCGAGTTTGAAACCATCAAGAACAAACTGGAAAAAGCCGGTTTCAAAGCCGAAATTGCGGAGATCACCATGCGGGCCGAAAACACGGTTGAGCTCGCGGGTGACGACGCAGCGCGCATGCAAAAACTGCTGGATGTGATCGAAGACCTGGACGATGTCCAGGAAGTCTTCCACAACGCCGCACTATGAAAGTATCCGGATGAAAGTATTGGTAGTGGGCGGCGGCGGACGTGAACACGCCCTGGCATGGAAACTCGCCCAATCGCCCAAGGTGCAAACGGTCTACGTGGCGCCTGGCAACGGTGGCACCGCGCTGGACAAACGCCTTCAGAACGTCAACATCACGGATATTTTTGAACTGCGCGCCTGGGCTCTTTCTGAAAAGATCTCGATCACGGTGGTGGGCCCTGAAGGGCCACTCGCCGCCGGCGTGGTTGATGAGTTTCGCGTACATGGCCTTCGGGTCTTTGGCCCGACCCAAGCCGCGGCCCAACTGGAAAGCTCCAAAGCGTTTTCCAAGGCCTTCATGCAGCGCCACGGCATTCCCACAGCAGCGTTTGACACGTTTTCAGACGCCGCCCAGGCCCATGCGTATGTCGACAAGGTCGGTGCGCCGATTGTGGTCAAGGCCGATGGTTTGGCGGCGGGCAAGGGGGTTGTCGTCGCCATGACCCTCCAGGAGGCGCATGATGCCGTTGACTTCATGCTTGTGGACAACACGCTGGGCGTGGTGCACAACGCGGGTGTTGACGGCAAGGCCGAAGCCCGTGTGGTGATTGAGGAGTTCTTGCAAGGCGAAGAAGCCAGCTTCATCGTGATGGTGGACGGCAAAAACGTGCTCACGCTGGCCACCAGCCAGGACCACAAACGCCTGCTCGACAACGACGAAGGCCCCAACACCGGCGGCATGGGCGCCTATTCACCGGCGCCGGTGGTAACCCCCGCCGTGCATGCGCGCGCGATGCGTGAAATCATTCTGCCCACCGTCAAGGGCATGGAGAAAGACGGCATTCCGTTCACGGGCTTCCTGTATGCCGGCTTGATGATCGACGCCGACGGTCACCCCAAAACGCTCGAATTCAATTGCCGCATGGGCGACCCGGAAACCCAACCGATCATGATGCGCCTGAAAACGGATCTGTTCGATGTGTTGATGGCCGCCACCGAGGCGGGGCCACACGGGCAGCTCGACCGCATCGAACTCGAGTGGGACCGCCGCGTGGCCCTGGGCGTGGTGATGGCGGCGCACGGTTACCCGATGAACCCGCGAAAGGGCGACCTTGTGAGCGGCTTGCCCAAAGAGGCCGAAGACGCGATGGTTTTCCACGCGGGAACGGCGGCCTACAACACGCAAACCGTGACCAATGGCGGCAGGGTGTTGTGTGTCACCGTGCTGGCCGACAGCGTCAAGCAGGCACAACACCGGGCCTACGAGGTCGCGCTGGGAATTCGTTTTGATGGCGCGCAGTACCGCAAGGACATCGGATGGCGTGCCGTCAAGCGTTGATGGGAGCACACAAGACATGAACCCCCAGGCAGTCGCGAAATACCTGCAAAGTTTGCAATCGAGCATCACCTCGGCCATAGGCAGGGTGGATGGCGGCAGCTTCATGGCAGATGCCTGGGAGAAAGCGCCCGGCGAACCGCTGCAGGGCAGTGGT
Source organism: Rhodoferax sp. (assembly GCA_031397915.1). GTDB lineage: Bacteria > Pseudomonadota > Gammaproteobacteria > Burkholderiales > Burkholderiaceae_C > JANYCG01. The sequence continues at coordinate 4,414 of JANNMM010000188.1, forward strand.
GTCACGCAGATTCTGGAAGGGGGCGAGGTATTTGAGCGCGCAGGATGCGGCTTCTCGCATGTGAGAGGTGGCACATTGCCCCCGTCGGCCACCCAAAACCGGCCCGAACTCATTGGCGCGCCATTTGAGGCCATGGGGGTGTCGCTGGTGTTTCACCCACGCAACCCCTACGTGCCCACTGTGCACATGAACGTGCGCATGCTGGCGGCCACGCCATTGCCCAGTGGCGATGCACCCGGCGCACCGGTTTGCTGGTTCGGCGGCGGTATGGATCTGACGCCTTATTATGGTTTCGAGGACGATGCGACGCACTTTCATCGGGTGTGCCAACAGGCCTTGCAACCCTTTGGAGGCGACAAATACCCCCGCTTCAAAACCTGGTGTGACGACTACTTCTTCCTCAAGCACCGCAATGAGCCGCGTGGCATTGGAGGGATCTTTTTCGATGATTTCTCTGAAGGCGGTTTTGACAGCGGTTTTGCCTTGATGCGCGCCGTGGGAGATGCATTCCTCATGGCCTATTTGCCAATTGTTGAACGGCGCAAAGCTGCTGCCCATACCCAGCATGAGCGGGATTTCCAGCTTTACCGCCGCGGCCGCTATGTGGAGTTCAACCTGGTGTGGGACCGGGGAACCCATTTTGGGTTGCAATCTGGCGGGCGCACCGAGTCGATCCTGATGTCGATGCCGCCGCTGGCCAGCTGGTCCTACCAAAAACGACCTGAACCGGGTACGCCGGAAGCGCGTTTGTACAGCGACTTTCTCGTGCGCCGGGACTGGGTTTAATGGCTGGCCGCAAGCGGGTGGGTGTTTTTGGCGGCGCCTTTGATCCGCCGCACCTGGCTCACCTGGCAATGCTTGAAGCGGCCCTTGGCCAATTGCAGCTCGACGAAATGCGGGTAGTTCCAACCGGCAATGCCTGGCACAAAAGCCGCAGCCTGAGCCCGACGCTGCATCGCGTGAACATGGCGCGGTTGGTGTTCGGGCATCTGGCTGCTGTGGTCATTGATGAGCGCGAAACGCGCCGCCCGGGGGCCAGTTACACGGTTGATACCCTGCGTGAGCTGCGGATTGAACAGCCCAACGCCGACTGGTTTCTGGTGATTGGCGGTGATCAGGCCAGAGCCTTGCCGACCTGGCACAACTGGCAGGAATTGCTGCAATATGCTACTATATGCATAGCTGAGAGACAAGCCGACTCAGTGCCACAGGGCATAGTCAAGCCTTTCACTTCGTTACCTGGCCGGTTTGTGCACCTGCAACTGGCAAAAAACTCCCTCAGCGCCACCCAAATTCGCCAGCAGCTTGCCTCTGGGCAAGACGTAAGCCCTCTGGTCGGCCCTGCCGTTGCGCGTTATATTGCGCAACACCACCTCTATTCAACTTCAGCTTGATCAATTGATGACCCGCACGACCCAACCCGCCAGCACTGCCAAAAAAGACACCCAGAAACTCCAGCGTGCCATCGTCGATGGTCTGGAAGACGTGAAAGCCCAGGACATTGTGGTGTTTGACACTGAACACCTGTCGGCACTGTTTGAGCGGGTTATTGTGGCGAGCGGCACCTCCAACCGGCAGACCAAGGCACTTGCCGCCAGTGTGCGTGACGCCGTCAAATCGGTTGGTTTCCCGCCGCCCCGGGTGGAGGGCGAAACCAATGGCGAATGGATCATCGTCGACTGCGGCGCAGCGGTGGTGCACATCATGCAGCCCAATTTCCGCCAGTATTACCACCTGGAAGAGCTGTGGGGCGAGAAGCCGGTGCGTTTGAAGCTCGGCACTGCGAAACCGGCGGCACCGGCAGGCAAAGCCGCAGCAGACAAGGCAACGGCCAGGAAACCGGCCACCGTTGCCGCGAAAGACGCCGGCAGCCTGCGCCGCTCCAGCGCTGCCAAAAAAGGCGTGCAGGAAGCTTTCCCGTCCAAGGCGCAGGTGAAAAAGGCCGCAGCCAAAACTGCCGGCCGGTCGCCCGCCAAGCCGGGTGTGAAAACAGCGGCCAAGAAAACGGCGACCCCTAAAACGGCGACAAAGAGGGTGGTTGTCGGCAAACCACCGGTCAAAAAAGCGGCTCCTGTCCGTCGCAAATAAACGCAGCCGGCCACCAGAGGGCAATGCGGTGTGAAGCTGACGATCGTCGCCGTCGGTTTGCGTGTGCCAGATTGGGCGCAAACCGCCTGGGACGATTACGCCAAACG
>JANNMM010000231.1:0-45923 GCA_031397915.1 Rhodoferax sp.
CAGGCGTCGCTCGCTTTTCTCCCGCAGGTACCGCGCGGCTTTCACCACGTTGAGCACGGCCTTGGCCACCGCGTCGGGGCGGTCTTTGGGCACGTTGTGGCTGGCGTCGTCACAGACTTCCATGCGGCTGATCTTGGACATGCGCACCATGTTGCGCTGGCTCGCTGCCCACAGGCGGCCCAGGCCTTTGGGCCAACGCGCCACCGATTTGTTTTGCGTCAGTACCACCAGTGGTACCGAGGGGAAGGGCCCGACCTTGCGCGCCTGGGCGGCGCTCACACTGGCGGCTGCCATTTCTCCACGAATGGCCGCGCGCGCCAGCAGGAACAGGGCGGCCGGCGGCTCATACAGGAACCGCGGCATGCCCACCTGTTTGCAGCGCCGGGCGAAGTCGCTGTGGCGGGCATCCACCAGCACCACGCCGGCGATTTCGTCGGGATAGGCGCGGGCAAAGAGCTTCATGATCGTGCCACCGAGTGAGTGGCCAACCAGCACATACGGCGGGGCAATGCCTTCTTCAGCCAGCATGGCGCGCAGTTCACGCACGAGCTGCATCGGCTCACGGGCGCTTTTGGCTGGTTCGCTGTCGCCATAACCGGCACGGTCATACGCCACACAGCGGGTATGGGCGGCAACTTCATTGAACACCGAGCCCCAAACTTCCTTGCCCTTGCCAAGGCCGGCTTCGAACACCACGGTGGGTGTGCCCGCGCCTGCAACCACGAGCGAGCGTTTTCCGTGTTTGGTGTGGCTGGTGTGGCCGCGGGGCAGGTCGCTGGTGCGGCGCAACTTGTCGGAAGGCTGGGGCGTATAGGATGCCAGCGGGTGCAGCATGCGCATGACGAGGTTGTCAGCCCGCAAGCCGGCGTGTCGACGTTCTATGACTTGGGAATCGATCAATCTGGTTTCCAACTTTGTTTTGACGCGCCTGGACAAACGTCCAGGAACCAATTTCAACCGAAACACGCGTTACGGCTGCAATTTGGTGCGAATATACCGAAAATCATATTTAAGACGTTTCATCCTGTTTACATAGTGCCAGTTTCCCCGAATTTGTTACAGGTGGATATCAAAGTTGCCCGGTATTTACCCGAACCATGGCACTGCCTGCTCACGGAATCGACGCTAAAACCACTTGCCGCACGACGTCCAGCGCCATTTTCTGGGTAGCCGTGGCGGGTCGCCTGGACGACCAGACCAATTCAAGCCGGCTCAAAATTCGTGGGTTATGGATTGTACGCACGGTGAATGGCGCGACGTTGTCAAAATTGCTCAAGGTGTAGCGCGGCAGAACGGCATGGCCCATGCCTTCCTTGACGAGGCTCAAAATGGCGTTCAAACCGTCAACCTCCATGGCCACTTGGGGGCGCAGGCTCAAGCCGGCCATTTCGTTGTCGATCAACAGGCGAAACGCGTTGGGGCGGCTGGGCAGGATCAGCGGCAGCGCGGCCACCTCCCGCAGGTTGATGGACGCATCTGCTGCGGGCGGGCGTCGTGTTTTGACCGCGCCCCTGCTCGTGCCTTTGAGTGCACTTCGGGGTGATATCAGCGCCAGTTGTTCTTCGTGCAACACGGCCATCTCCAGATCGGGTGAAGCGTGCGGGTTGTAGAGCACCGCCATGTCCAGGTTGCCCACGCGCAGGCCTTCGTACATGAGCACGGAGAATCCCTCGGTCAGGGTCAGTTGCGCCTGGGGCAGCGCCTTGCGCATGGCCAGTGTCAAGGGGACAGTGATCAGCTTCGAGAGGCTCGGCGGCAAGCCGATTGACACCCGCCCGGCCAGCCGGCTGCGTGCCCGGCCCAGTTCTTCGCGCGCCAGGGCCACCTGGTTGAGGATGCCGCGACCGTGCTCGAGCAACACCGCTCCGGCTTCGGTGGGAATCGCGCCGCGGCCATTGCGAATCAGCAGGTTTTGGGTAAGCTCCACCTCGAGCAGACGAATCTGGCGGCTCAGCGCAGGCTGGGCAACGTTCAGCGCCAGCGCCGCGCGTGTGAAGCTGCCCAATTCGGCAACCCGTACGAAATACGCCAGTTGTTTGAGGTCCATGGTGAATTGTTGCATACCAATTCGTCGGATATTCATTTTTGGTATATCTGCTAGCGGATTGAATCGGTATCGAAGCACGCCGCTTCAGCGCACAATCCCCGCTTCGCCACCGGCAGGCCCGCGCCCGCCCGTGAATATTTTCTGGGAGACACCATGAGCCAACAATCCCCGCTGATCATCGACTGCCACGGCCACTACACGACGGCGCCCAAATCGATGGAAACCTGGCGCAATGCCCAGATTGCCGCCATCGGAAACCCGTCGGCCATGCCCAAAGTGGCTGAGCTGAAAATCAGCGACGACGAATTGCGCGAGACGATTGAACTCAACCAATTGAAGCTGATGAAGCAACGCGGCAGCGACGTCACCTTGTTTTCGCCCCGCGCGAGCTTCATGGCGCACCACATTGGCGATTTTCAGGTGTCTGCCACCTGGGCTGCCATCTGCAATGAGCTGTGTTACCGCGTGAGCCAGCTCTTCCCCGCGCATTTCGTGCCGGTGGCGATGTTGCCGCAAAGCACGGGCATGGACCCGGCGACATGTGTCCCGGAACTGGTGAAGTGTGTCGAGCAATACGGCAATGTCGGCATCAACCTGAACCCGGACCCCAGCGGCGGCCATTGGAAGTCACCCCCGCTGACCGACAAACACTGGTACCCGATCTACGAGGCGATGGTCGAGTACGACATCCCCGCCATGGTGCATGTCAGCACCAGTTGTAACGCCTGCTTCCACACCACCGGCGCGCATTACATCAACGCCGACACCACCGCGTTCATGCAACTGCTCGAAGGCAACCTGTTCAAGGACTTCCCGAGCCTGCGCCTCTTGGTGCCGCACGGGGGCGGCGCGGCGCCTTACCACTGGGGCCGCTACCGCGGCCTGGCCGACATGCTGAAAAAGCCCATTCTGGAAGAGCACTTGCTGGGCAACGTGTTTTTTGACACATGCGTCTACCACCAGCCCGGCATTGATTTGCTCAACACCGTGATCCCGGTGAAAAACGTGTTGTTTGGCTCCGAGATGATTGGCGCCGTGCGGGGTATCGACCCGCGCACCGGTTTCAATTTTGACGACACCAAGCGTTATATCCAGGCCAGCAAGATCCTCAGTGACGCCGACCGCTACCAGATCTACGAAGGCAATGCGCGGCGCGTGTTCCCCCGGCTCGATGCAACGCTGAAGGCGCAGGGCCGCTGATCCCAAATGGCTGCAGCCGGCATCAACCCCTTGACCGAAGGCGGCATCCTGAGCGTGGCCACGGGCGCGCCCAACACGCTGGCAACCTTGAAGGGCGGGATCAGTTACACCGACGTGGACAATGGCTTCGCGCGCTCGCACCTGATGATGGACATCCTGCAGCCGGACCGTGCGGCGCAGGCCGGCCCCACGCCGGCGATTGTTTTTGTGAGTGGTAACGGCTGGCGCAGCATCGACCGCGCCTGCCATGTCCCCACGTTGGCGCAGTTTGCCCGGGCGGGCTTTTTGGTGGCGTCGATTGACTACCGCATTTCAGGCGAAGCGGTGTTTCCGGCGGCGCTGCAAGACGTGAAAGCGGCCGTGCGGTTTTTGCGTGCGCACGCCAAAACCTACAACCTGAACCCCGCATGCATCGGCATGTGGGGCAATTCGGCGGGCGGTCACCTCACGGCAATGGCCGCCACCACGGGCGACCTGCCGGCTTTTGAAAATGACAAGTGGCCGGGCTTTTCCAGCAGCATACAAGCCGCAGTACCGTGGTATGCGCCCTCAGACCTGAGTGATCTGCCCAGCGACGGACTGATGGTTGAAAACGTGCAGATGGGCTGCAATGTCAAAGACCCGGCCAACGCCGCGCGGGTAAAAACCGCCAGTCCGCTGGCGTATGTTTCCGCCCAGACGCCACCCCTGTTGCTGGTGCATGGCACGTTCGACCCGGTGGTGCCGCTTTTCCACAGTGAACGCCTGCACCAGGCGGTGCTGGCCGCTGGCGGCACCTCCACGCTGCTGCGCGTGGAAGGCGCGCTGCACAGTTTTGGCGAGGTCAGCAGCGTGCCTGAAGTGATGGTGGCCATGCTGGCTTTTTTCAACAAACACCTCAAGAATTCTTGACCCCCACTTTCATTTTCCAGGAATCACCATGTACGAACTTGGCATCGTCAAACGCAACATCACCCGGGCCGACAAGGCCGCCGTCGAAACCATGGGCCGTTTTGGTTCCGCCACCGTACACGAGGCTCAGGGCCGCGTCGGCCTCATGGCCACCTACATGCGTCCGATCTACCCCGGTGCGCTGGTCAGCGGCACAGCAGTCACCGTGCTACTGCACCCCGGCGACAACTACATGCTGCACGTCGCGGCAGAGCAGATCCGGGAAGGTGACATCGTGGTGGCCGCGATGACATCGCCCAATACCGATGGTTTTTTTGGCGATTTGCTGGCGACCTCGTTCAAGGCACGTGGCGCGCGGGCGCTCGTGATTGACGGCGGCGTACGGGACGTCAAAGAGCTCACCTCGATGAATTTTCCGGTCTGGAGCAAAGCCATCAGTTCCAAAGGCACAGTCAAGGCAACCATTGGCTCGGTGAACATCCCGGTGGTCTGCGCCGATGCACTGGTCAACCCGGGCGACGCCATCATTGCGGACGACGATGGTGTGGTGGTGGTGCCTGCCGCATGGGCGGCGCGTGTGGCAGCAGCCGCGACGGCCCGTGAAGCCAACGAAGGCGAAAAACGCGCCAAACTTGCGCAGGGCATTCTGGGTCTTGACATGTACAACATGCGCGAGCCGCTGGCCAAACTGGGCCTGAAATACATCGACTGAATACTGCCATGAGCAAACTGACCTCGGGTGACTTCACCAAAACCGCTGGCTGGATGGACTGGTACACCGGCCCGGCCAAACCCGCCTTCAAACTGCCCGCTGGTGCCGTCGACGCGCACTGCCACGTCTTCGGACCCGGCGCCGAGTTCCCTTACGCACCCGAGCGCAAATACACGCCCTGTGACGCGTCCAAGGCGCAGTTGTACGCGTTGCGCGACCACCTGGGTTTTGACAAAAACGTGGTGGTGCAGGCTACCTGCCACGGTGCCGACAACCGCGCGATGGTCGATGCACTGGTCAACAGCAATGGCAAGGCACGCGGTGTTGCAACCGTGAAACGCAACGTCACCGACGCCGAAATTCAGACGATGCACGACGCGGGTGTGCGCGGTGTGCGTTTCAACTTCGTCAAGCGACTGGTTGACTTCACGCCCAAAGACGAGCTGCTGGAGATCGCCACCCGCATCAAGAAGTGGAACTGGCACGTCGTCATCTACTTCGAAGCGGTCGATCTGCCGGAGTTGTGGGACTTCTTCACCGCCTTGCCCACCACCGTTGTGGTGGACCACATGGGCCGCCCCGATGTGAGCCAGCCAGTAGACGGCCCCGAGTTCTCACTGTTTGTGAAGTTCATGCAGCAGCACCCGAATGTCTGGAGCAAGGTGAGTTGCCCGGAGCGTTTGTCCGTGACGGGTCCGAAGGCCCTCGACGGCGAGCGCAATGCCTATACCGACGTCATTCCTTTTGCGCGCAAAATCGTCGAGACCTTTCCGGACCGCGTCTTGTGGGGCACCGACTGGCCACACCCCAATTTGAAAGACCACATGCCCGACGACGGCTTGCTGGTCGATTTCATTCCGCATATTGCCGTCACGAAAGCGCTGCAGCAAAAGCTCCTGGTCGACAACCCGACCCGGTTGTATTGGGAAGATTAACCCGGCTTCGAACACGTGTTTTAAAAACAAGGAGACGAGCGTGACTTACAAAGATTTCAATGGGATTCGTTCACTGAAGTTGCCTGGCCTGTTGGTGGCAGCGACGTTGTTGGCAGCCTGCGGCTCACTCGGCCCGTCGGCTCCGGCGGGCCCCATCAGCCTTGGGGCCGATCCGGCCAAGGCCTGCGCGGCTTTGGCAGCGCCGATTGACGCAGCCGCTGTAGGCTTGCCCAATGGTGGGACGACGATCGATTCGGCTGCCTTGTCAACTAACTCGTTTTTGAGCGTGGCCGAACGCGGGGCAACGCCATCGTCACGGGTCAGCCCGGAAACGCCGACCATGTGCAAAGTGCTGGGCCGCATCCTGCCCGTGGACAAAACGGCGCCCCCCATACTGTTTCAGGTCAATTTACCGCTCGACTGGAATGGCCGCACGGTGCAATACGGCGGTGGCGGCTTCAATGGAACGGTGACCAGCGGTTTGGGCTTGATCCCCGCTGGCCGGTATGACCAGCCCTCACCATTGGCGCAGGGTTATGTGACCTACGGCACCGACTCCGGCCACCAAAACGCGCCGGGCGTTGCGCCCCAGGCCTTTGCCGCGAACGAAGAAGCGTTTGTCAACTTCGCGCATGCGTCCTACAAAAAGGTACGTGACGTCGCCGTGGCACTGACCAAACAGGCCTATGGCCGCGCACCCTACAAAGTGTATTTCGTAGGCAGCTCGGAAGGCGGCCGCGAAGGCCTGACCATGGCGCAGCGTTACCCGAATGATTTCGACGGTATTTTCAGCCGCGTGCCGGTCATCAACTGGACTGGCTTGATGCACGTCAGCAACCGCGCCGGTTTGACAACCATGGGCGACGCCTGGATGCCGCGCGCCAAAGTCGAGCTGATGCACAACGCCGTTTTGGCAGCCTGCGACGAGCTGGACGGCCTCAAAGACCAGCTGGTGGCCAACCCTGTCGCGTGCAAGGCCGCCTTTGACGTGAGCAAATTGCAATGCAGCGGCGCGGACAACGTGACCTGCCTGACGACTCCGCAAGTCAAAGCCGTGCAGTCGTATTACTCCAGCTACAAATTCCCGTTTGCCCTGGCCAACGGCATCACGGAATACCCGGGCTGGGGCGTGTCAGGCGAGGCCACCCCGGCTGCCGGCCCCACTGGCGGCTGGAGTGCCTGGTATGTGGGCAACAGCATGCCGTCGCAACCGGCCAAACCCGACAACGGTATTTCCTGGTTCTTCGGAAGCGGTGCATTGCGCCACATCTTCGTGCGCGACCCAAATTACGACGTCACCAAATACCGTCCCGAGCTGTACCACACGCGCGTGCTGGAGGTATCAAGCCTGATGGATTCCACCAACCCCGACCTGAGCGCTTTCAACGCCCGTGGCGGCAAATTGATGATGCTCGAATACATGGCCGACTACGCCCAGAGCCCGTATGCCGGCATTGGTTACTTTGAGTCGGTGGTGCAAAAAATGGGCCGTGATACGGCAGACAAATTCATCAAGCTCTTTGTCGCGCCAGGGGTTGACCATGTTGGCAGCGGCGCGCCAGGCAACGTGGACGCGCTGTCCGCACTGGCCGGCTGGGTCGAACGCGGAGAAGCGCCCGCTCGCCTGACAGTGGCCGACCAGACACTTGGTTTGCCCTTTGTCACCACGCGCGAGTTACCCCTGTGCGAGTGGCCCACCTGGCCCAAATACGTGGGCGGCGACCCCACCAAGCCGCTGTCTTTCCAATGTTCGCGTTGAACAGAATCCGCATAGAACCACCACCATGTCCCTCGAAAAACCTTACCTCAACGTGCCCGGCACCACGCTGTTTGACATGGACCAGTCCCGCGCGGGCTACCACCTCAACCAGTTTTGCATGTCACTCATGAAAGCCGAAAACCGCGAGCGCTTCAAGGCGGATCAGCGCAAATACCTGGACGAATGGCCCATGACGGAAGACCAGAAACAGGCGGTGCTGGCAGCCGACCTGAACCGCGCCATTGCACTGGGCGGCAACATCTACTTCCTGGCCAAACTCGGCGCGACCCACGGCAAGAGTTTCCAGCAGATGGCGGGCAGCATGACCGGCATGACCGAGATCGAATACCGCGACATGATGATCGCCGGCGGCCGCTCGATCGAGGGCAACCGGGTGACGGGCGAAAACGGTGACGCGCAGGCGAACCGCCAGCCGCAGGGCCACGGCACCGGCACGCTGCTGTAACGGCAAAAGGCAATCGGCTTTCGGCGCAAACGGCGTCTGGAAAACGGCATCTGGCAACAGGCTTCTGGAATTGACAGCAGGATTTATTGGAACACCATGGCACGAATAACAGCATCGGTTTACACCTCACACGTTCCCGCCATTGGCGCGGCGCTGGACCTGGGCAAGGACGGCGAGCCCTATTGGCAGCCCCTCTTCAAGGGGTACGAAAAATCCAAACAATGGATGAAAGACAACACGCCAGACGTGATCTTCCTCGTCTACAACGACCATGCCACGGCCTTCAGCCTGGAGATGATCCCCACCTTCGCCATCGGCACAGCGGCGAATTTCAAGGTGGCCGACGAAGGCTGGGGCCCGCGTCCGGTGCCCGACGTCGTGGGCCATGCCGACCTGGCTTCGCATATTGCGCAGTCGGTGATCCAGCAGGATTTTGACTTGACCATCGTCAACAAGATGGACGTGGACCACGGCCTCACCGTGCCCTTGAACCTGCTGTGCGGCCAGCCACCCAAAGACAATTTCAAGTGGCCCTGCCCGGTGATCCCGTTTGCCGTCAACGTGGTGCAGTACCCGGTGCCCAGCGGTCAACGTTGCCTGAATCTGGGCAAGGCGATCCGCAAGGCCGTCGAGAGTTACGACCAGGATTTGAACGTGCAGATCTGGGGCACGGGCGGCATGAGCCACCAACTGCAGGGCCCGCGCGCCGGCCTGATCAACCTTGAATGGGACAAAGCCTTCGTTGACCGCATGATCGACGATCCCGAAGGCCTGGCCAAAATGCCCCACATCGACTACGTGCGTGAAGCCGGCAGCGAGGGCATCGAACTCGTGATGTGGCTGATCGCCCGTGGCGCCATGGCCGATGTGGGCGCCGGCGGCAAAAAGCCCACCGTGCACCACCGTTTCCACCACGTTCCAGCGAGCAATACCTCGGTGGGGCATCTGGTTCTTGAGAACAATTAATTCGGGATTGAAGCAATGAGCAAAACCATCAAAGTCGCCCTGGCCGGCGCTGGTGCCTTCGGCGTCAAACACATCGACGGCATCCAGAACATCGACGGCGTGGAAGTCGTCTCTGTCGTCGGCCGCGAACTCGACAAAACCCGTGAGGTCGCCGCGAAATACGGCATTGGCCACGTGACAACGAAGCTCGAGGACAGCCTGGCGCTCAAAGAGGTCGACGCCGTCATCCTATGCACACCCACGCAAATGCACGCCGAGCAAACCATCGCCTGCCTGAAGGCCGGTAAACACGTGCAGGTCGAGATTCCGCTAGCCGATTCGCTCAAGGGTGCGCAAGACGTGGCGGCACTGGCAAAAAGCAGCAAACTTGTGGCCATGTGTGGCCACACGCGCCGCTTCAACCCGAGCCACCAGTATGTGAACAACCAGGTCAAGGCCGGCAAATTCAACATCCAGCAGATGGATGTGCAGACGTATTTTTTCCGGCGTACCAACATGAATGCACTGGGCCAGGCACGCAGCTGGACAGATCATCTGTTGTGGCACCACGCCGCGCATACGGTGGATTTGTTCGCCTACCAGTGCGGCAGCCCCATCGTCAAAGCCAACGCGGTGCAAGGGCCGATTCACCCGGCGCTGGGCATCGCCATGGACATGAGCATTCAGTTGCAAGCGGCCAATGGTGCGATCTGCACCCTGAGTTTGAGTTTCAACAACGATGGCCCGCTGGGCACATTTTTCCGCTACATCGGCGACACCGCGACCTACCTGGCGCGGTATGACGACCTGTTCACCGGCAAGGAAGAAAAAATCGACGTGAGCCAGGTGGCCGTGAGCATGAACGGCATTGAGCTGCAAGACCGCGAATTCTTCGCAGCGATACGTGAAGAGCGCGAGCCCAACAGCTCGGTGGCGCAGGTGTTCAATTGTTATCAAATTCTCTACAATTTGGAACAACAACTTAATATTGCATAAAAATATTACAATAATAGTATATTTTTAATAGCAATAAAATGATGTTTTACCTGACTTAATGTTCCATGGTATAAGTGAATGTTTATGACAAGAAGATTTGGTCCATTTTCCGTCAGCTCTATTGGCCTGGGCTGCATGAATTTGAGCCACGCCTACGGCACGCCGCCGACGGCAGAGCAGGGTGAACGTGTACTGCTGGCTGCGCTGGATGCGGGTGTCACCTTGTTCGACACGGCCGCCCTGTACGGCCTGGGCAACAACGAAACCTTGCTCGGCAAGGTGCTCAAAGGCAAACGCAGCCAATACACGCTGGCCAGCAAGGGCGGCATGGCGGGTGTCGATGTGGCGGGCGACGGCAAACTGGTTCGCGTCATCGATGGCCGCCCCGAGACGGTTCGCAAAAACTGCGAAGACAGCCTGCGTCGCCTGCAAACCGACGTGATCGACCTGTATTACCTGCACCGCTGGGACAAAAAAGTACCCATCGAAGACAGTGTGGGCGCGATGGCCGATTTGGTTGCCCGTGGCCACGTGCGCGCCATTGGCCTTTCAGAAGTGTCTGCGCCCACCATCAAAAAGGCCCATGCGGTTCATCCAATCGCCGCCGTGCAAACCGAATACTCCCTGTGGACGCGCAACCCCGAAATCGCCGTGCTCGACCTGTGCCGGGATATTGGCGCGGCCTTCGTTGCCTTCAGCCCCGTGGCGCGCGGTTTCCTGACGGACACACCGCCGCAAGAGGCCGACATTGCCGCCAACGACATCCGCAAAACCATGCCGCGTTTCATGGGTGACAACTATGCCGCCAACCTGAAGTTGTTGCCGGGATTGAAGGCGCTCGCGAACGAGGCCGGCTGCACACCCGTGCAGCTGTCATTGGCCTGGTTGCTGCACAAGGCGCCCCACATCATCCCGATTCCGGGCACGCGCAGTGTGGAGCACTTGAAGGAAGACCTCGGTGCCACGGACGTGCGCTTGAGCGCCGACGTGATGCAACGCGCTGAAGCGCTGATCAACCAGAAAACCGTGGCGGGCGCGCGGTACAACGCGCAGGCGACCAGCGAAGTGGATACGGAAAACTTCACGGACTGAGCCCGACTGCGCTGGGCAAATGCCATGAAACAACCAGCGCCAACCCGCCGCACCGCCTTGATGACGCTGGCCACTGCGGCCCTTGGGTTGGGTATCGCCGGGACATCAGCAGACGACTTCGCCAACGCGTTGCGCAAGGGCGGCGTGGTGGTGTTGCTGCGCCACGCCACGACCACAACTGGCGTGGGCGACCCGCCCGAGTTCAAGCTTGAGCAATGCAGCACGCAGCGCAACCTGAGCGTGGAAGGTCGCGTTCAAGCCCAAAATATTGGCGCCTGGTTCAAGCGGCAAAAACTCCGGCCCAGCGCTGTCAAATCCAGCGCCTGGTGTCGCTGCAAGGACACCGCCGATCTGGCTTTTGGGTCGCACCAGGTCTGGACCGCGCTGAATTCCACCTTCAACGACCGCGTGCCCCAGCCCAATGAAATTGAGACGCTCAAAGCGGCGCTTGGCAAAGTCGCGCCGGGAAAATTCGAAGTCTGGGTCTCGCACGGCGTCAATGCCCGCGCATTGACGGGAGAACAACCGGCAATGGGCGAAGCGTTTTTAATGGGCGCAGATGGAAAACTGTTTCTGCGCAAGGCGTTCTAGAGCCGCCATCCGGAAAATCGGATACAACCCGACATACAAGCCGAATTTGCAGAACCCGCAAGGGTCCAACACATAAGGAGACACGATGTACAAACTCAACGTCAACGGCAAAGCCCACGACATCAATGCCGAAAACGAAATGCCCCTGTTGTGGGTGATCCGCGAGGAGATTGGCCTCACTGGCACCAAGTTTGGCTGTGGCATTGCGCAATGCGGCGCCTGTACGGTGTATCTGGAAGGTACGCCGGTGCGTTCGTGTTCGATCCCGGGCTCTGCAGTGGCCGACAAAAACATCACAACCATTGAAGGCCTCTCGCCCAATGTGTCGCACCCGATCCAGAAGGCCTGGGCGGCGCTGGATGTGCCGCAATGCGGTTATTGCCAGTCGGGTCAGATCATGGCGGCGGCGGCCTTGCTCAAGGACAAGCCGAAACCGACCGACAAAGACATCGACGAGGCGATGAGCAACATCTGCCGGTGTGGCACCTATTTGCGCATTCGTGCGGCGATCCACATGGCAGCCGGCACCAAAGCTGCAGGTTTGACAGACCGGCTTGCCATGGTCGACACGCCGTCATCTGCCGCTCCAACCTCCATGCAAGCCTGAGGAATAAACCATGAACCAATCCTCACAAGGCACTATTTCCCGTCGTCAATTTGTCGTGGGCTCGGCCGCTGTTGCCGGTGGCGGGCTCGCCCTGGGCTTGAATTTCGGTGTCGGTGAAGCGGCTGCACAAACAGCGCAGGCCGCAGATGCCGAAGTCACCGTCTGGGTCGTCATCAAGCCCGACGACAGCACGGTGATCCGCATGGCGCGCTCCGAGATGGGGCAGGGCACACGCACGGGCCTGGCGCAGCTGGTCGCGGAAGAACTCGAATGCGATTGGGCCAAGGTCTCCACCGAATACCCCACACCGGGCCAGAACCATGCTCGCAAACGCGCCTGGGGCGACTTTGGCACCGGCGGCAGCCGCGGCATCCGGGGCTCGCAGGATTACGTGCGGCAGGGCGGCGCGGCGGCGCGCCTGATGCTGTTGCAGGCGGCGGCGAATGAGTGGAATGTGCCCGTGGCCGAGCTGACCGCGAGCAAAAGCATCATCATCCACGCCGCCAGCAACCGGCGCACCAGTTACGGCAAGGTGGCTCTGGCCGCGTCAAAACTGCCCGTGCCGGATTTCAAGGCCATCAAACTCAAAGACCCGCGCAGCTGGAAGGTGGCTGGCCAATCATTGCCGCGCATTGACACGGCAGACAAACTCAACGGCAGCAAAGTGTTTGGCGCCGACGTGAAACTGCCCGGCATGTTGAGCGCGGCCATCATCGACAGCCCGGTGTTCGGCGGCAAGGTGGTGAGTTTTGACGACAGCAAGGTCAAGACCATGCGCGGCGTCAAAGGCGTGATGAAGGTTGGCACCACAGCCGTGGCGGTGGTGGCCGACAACTGGTGGCGTGCCAAAAACGCACTGGCGGTCTTGCCCATCGTGTGGGACGAAGGCGCCAACGGCAACGTGTCCAGCGCCTCCATTGCCGCGCACTTGAAGGAAGGCCTGAGTGCCCCGGGCGACTACGCTGGCCGCAAGGAGGGTGACGCCATCAAGGCGATTGCCGGTGCGGCGAAAAAGATCGAAGCCACATACAGCACGCCGTTTCTCGCCCATGCCTGCATGGAGCCGATGAACGCCACGGTGCGGTACACGTCCGAGCGCGCCGAAGTCTGGGTGCCGACGCAAAACGGCGAAGGCTCGCTCGCGGCGCTGGCGGCGGCCACTGGCCTGCCGCTCGATAAATGCGAAGTCTTCAAGATGGATTTGGGCGGCGGTTTTGGCCGGCGCGGGGGTAACCAGGATTACGTGCGCCAGGCTGCGTCAATCGCGATGCAGTTCCCGGGTGTGCCCGTCAAGCTGCTGTGGAGCCGAGAGGAAGACATCGCGCATGATTTTTACCGCCCGCTCTCGCAGTGCCAGATGTCGGCCGGGCTTGACGCGGCCGGCAACCTGGTTGGCCTGCAACTGCGCTCGAGCGGGCAGTCGATCAACGCCTGGATCAACCCGCAAGGCATCCGCGACGGCAAAGACGAACGCCAGTTGCAGGGCCTGTGGAAAGAGCCCGGCGAAGCGCAGATGGGCTATACGATCCCTAACCTGCTGACCGAATACGCCATCCGCAACACCCACGTGCCGGTGGGCACATGGCGTGGCGTCAATACCAACCAGAATGCCGTTTACCTCGAATGTTTTCTGGAAGAGGTGGCCAGGGCCGCCGGAAAAGACTCACTGGAATTCCGCCGTGCCCTGATGCAAAACTACCCCAAACACCTGGCGGTGTTGAACGCGGCGGCTGAGAAGGCCGGTTGGGGCAAACCGCTGCCGGCAGGTGTGTTTCGCGGCATTGCGCAGTTCATGGGTTACGGCAGTTATTCGGCCGCCGTGGCGGAGGTGTCTGTGGGGCCCAACAACGCCATCAAAGTGCACCGCCTCGTGCTCTCGACCAACTGCGGCCACGCGGTGAACCCGCAGCAAATTGCCGCGCAGGTCGAAGGCGGCGTGGCTTACGGCCTGAGCGCCCTGTTTTACGGCGAAAACTCGATCGAGAAGGGCCGCATTAAAGAAGTCAACTTCGACACCTATCAAATTCTGCGGCTGGCGCAAATGCCGGTCGTCGAGACTGTGGTGGTGCCGACCTACGACTTCTGGGGCGGTGTAGGTGAACCGACAATCTGTGTGGCAGCGCCGGCGGTGCTGAATGCCCTGATGGCGGCAACCGGCAAACCCGCGCGCAACCTTCCGTTGAAAAACCTGGGTTACACCTTCGCCTGACCGATTCAACGCCGAATGGACGGCCCCTCCAGCGGCATGCCATTGGCCCGCACTTTCAGGTAGAGCTCCAGGTCGCGCAGTTCTGCGGCGCCGGGTGGTGGCACCACCGCTTGTACGCCTGAATAACAGGCGCGCAGGCGCCGGTCCATCGAGCCGATTTTTTGCCAGCTCATGCGGTAGACCGGAAACCCCGTGGGGTTGCCCGGGCTGATCACGTCGATGCGCATTTGTTTGCCGATGTTCTGCTCGTGGCAATTGACGCAAGCCAGGTTGATGCGGCCCAGGCGTTTGGCGAACAGGGCAGTGCCCGATTCAAGCCGCGCCGTCCACGCGTGCATTTGTTCTCGCACGGGCTGCACATCAATCGGTAAACCTTTGGCGCTGTTGTGCAGCAGGGCACTCAAGCTCAGCACATCGTCATCGTCCAGCCGGGCGCCCAGGCGTCCTGCACGCGTGCGGCAGGCGACGATCTGGTCTTCGAGGTTGATGAGTTGCTGGCCACTGCTGTTGAGTTTGGGAAAGCCCGGCACCGCCTTGCGCAAACTCTCTGGCGTGTTGTGACAACTCTGGCAACTTGCGCCGCCGCTGGTATCGGCCCATTGCTGCTGGCCTTTGTCGAGCCACAGCGAAACCGGGCTGTCTTGCACATCGGCCTGCAGTTTCAGAAGGCCCGGCGAGAGAAAGGCGTTGCCGCTGAGTTTGGGGTTGTTGGGCCAAGGCTGAGCGTCTGCGCCGCTGAGCGTTGAAGAAAAGACGGCGATTGCGGCCAGCGCGCCTGTGAAAAGAGCGCCAACTCCCCTCATTTTTCCAACAGAAGGATGCTCTGCACGCTGCCGCGCGCGCCCGCGTCGTCGAGCCAGTCCACCGCAACTGAGCCACCTTCGGCGGGCACGGTGACCGGAAACGCGACAAACGGGTTGCTCGATATGCCGGTGCCAGGCTCCATGTCCAGAATCAATTTGCCGTTGAGCGTGACGCGGATCTGCGTGATCACATTGCGTTTGACGGGCACGCCCGAGTCGTCCACGCGAAAACCGGTTTCCATCGGGTGCCCGACGATCCAGCGCGCCTCAATGGTGTTGCCGGGGCGGATGGCGCCAACGAACGTCAGCCTGGAGGGAATTTGTGTTGCCATGATTGGTTTTTGCGCCGGGCCGCCCCAAGCAAAAATGCGTCCCCACCCCAAGCGAAGCGCAGGGCGCCCCGCGCGGGGGGCAGGGAGTTACACGCAGCGATCGACCGTGGGGGCATATTAGCTGCCATCAAAACAGGCCGACGACGTGATGATCGTCGGTTTGCTGGCGCCGCGTTTGCTGCCGTCGGTCATCGTGGCGACCACCCAGGC
The DNA here is from genome assembly GCA_031397915.1 of Rhodoferax sp. Classification (GTDB taxonomy): domain Bacteria; phylum Pseudomonadota; class Gammaproteobacteria; order Burkholderiales; family Burkholderiaceae_C; genus JANYCG01. The sequence goes on from JANNMM010000231.1 coordinate 15,796, forward strand.
CTCCTGCGTGCCGGCCAGACGCAGGCGCGTGCTGAAGTTGTAGGTCGATTGCGGCTCAGGCAGGCGCAGTTTGAGCGCACGGGTGTTGGGGTTCTCGGGCAGGAAAATTTCGATCTGCGCGATCTTCAACCCCGCAGGCGCGCTGATGTTGGCTTGCAGCGGCACTGCCGAGCCGGTGTCGGCCAAGCGCGGAAAATCCAGCACCACGCCATCGCTGCTGAGCTTCATCGCCTCCAGATGGTTCTGGCGCACGTGGTCAATAAACGCCTGGGCAAAAATTGGGTGGGGCGCGGCCAGCAACGGCAAGGCGGCCAGAGCGAGGCAGGCGCGCCGCTGGGTGAAAGGTGTGAAAATTTTCACGAGCGCAGATTTTGATCCAGACATAACTCGATGATTCCCAAAAATTGCAGAGCCAGCAAAATCCACATCAACGCAGGGTGAGCAAGGCCGCCACCACGTGTTCAATCTGCTCTTCGCTCAACATCGATTGAGCCCGTACGGAGGCGTTGGTTCCCTGCGTTGTGCCAAAGGGCGGCATCATCGTATCAGGCTTGATTTTGCGTGCGTCGCTGACCCACTGGCGCAGGGCGGCCGCGTCGTAACGCGCACCCACTTTGTCAAATGAGGGACCGAATGTGCTGGGCAATTCTCGCTGGCCGGGCAAGGCGTGGCAGGCGACACAATTGCCCAGAGTGCCCGTGGTGATGATGCGAAAACCCTGCTCGGGCAGGCCTTGCGCCTGGGCGATACCGGCCATCAGCCACCCGGCCAATGTCACGCAGATCAAGACAACAAATCGCATGGCCCGGATTGTGGCATTGCCAGCCGCATCACGAGAGCCGCACCGCCAGTTCGTCGGCCGGCCGGGACCAGTCCGCGTCTTCCGCAAAGGCGCTGTCCAAAAAATTCGCCTGGGCACGGCTCCAGAACGAGGCCTGCGCCAGCACCACACCCGGGGCCAGCCGGTGCGCGGCGACAAAGGTGTCAATCTCCTTCGCTTCGCCCGAGTAACCGAGCTGGCGAAACAGGTGGCTCAGATCGTGTTGGTGTGTTTCCATGGGGTGGCTCCTTGAGGCCATTTTGTCATTGCTGGCGCATTCGGGTTGCAGGACAAAGACTTGACCTTGGCGGTTTTGGGGGCGGGAAACCTGCCGGTGAGAACGGATCTGTGCAAGCGTGAAAGTGCTATAAGTAAAATAGCATAAAAATCAATAAATACGTGACTTGATATGGAATCCAACCAAAAAAAGGAAAAATCAGGTAAAAGACACTGCAATCAACCCCAATATGGGTATGATTGAGTAAATTCCGATTCAATCAATCCGCCGCCGAATCCAGCACACTCGCCAGCCGTGGCGGGGCAGCTAACCGCGCTGGCCCAGGAGCATGTACAGGCTTGCAGAGACCAGCAGCGCGATGCCGACGAGGGCCAGCAGATTGGGCACATCGCCCCACACCAGCCAGCCCAGCAGCAGGGCATACAGCAGGCCGGTGTAGCGAAACGGCGAGACCACACTCATTTCGCCGATGCGCAATGATTGCACCAGCAGGAAGAAACCGCAGCACAGCAGCGCGCCGGCGCCAGCCAGCAGCGCCAGGTGCCGCAGCGACACCGGCTGCCAGCCCTGAAAGGCGACGATCACCCCGGCGAGAATCGGAATCGCCAGCACGGTGGAGAGGGTCACCAGCAACGACGATATGCGGCCGGGAATCGCCCGCGTCATCAGGTCGCGCACAGACAGCACCAGCGTGCCGGCCAGGCACAGCAAGGCCCAGGCGCTGTTGCCGTCGGTATAACCTGCCAGGTCAGGCTGCACGATGAGCAACACGCCGCCAAAACCCACGGCAATGGCCAGCCAGCGGGCAAAGCCCACCTGTTCCTTGAAAGCAAACACCGCCATCAGCGTGATAAACAGCGGCGTGGCCATGTTGATCGCCGTTGCATTGCCCAGCGGCATGCGAAACAGCGCGGTCAGGTAAACCACAGTGCCAATCGCGTCCAGGGCGGCGCGCACCAGCAGGCGCGGGTTGAGCAAGTGCCACACCGGCAGTGCGGCCGTGGGTGACTCGCGCCGGAAGGCCCCCATGGCCGCGCACACCACCACCATCAAGATGCTGGCAAAAATGCCGCGGATGAAGATGGCTTGCGGGCCGGGCAGGGTTTCGCTGGCGAGTTTGGCCAGCGCATCATTGCCAATGAAAAACGACATGCCAATCGACAGACTGACAATGCCGCGCCGGTTGTCAGCAGGGGTCATGCGCCTACTTTAGCCGACCACGCCCTCGTGGGTTCAACCAACCGCCATCAAACTCGCGTTGCCGCCCGCCGCTGCGGTGTTGATGCTCACTGAGCACTCCACGAAAAGGCGCTCTGCGGGTATCCGGCCGTATTCTTCGTCGCAGGCAATCATTTGAATCACGGGTCCCGGCCGGGCGGCCAGTGTTTGTTGCACCGCGAGCCGGTCAGCTGTATCGCCCTGGTGCAAGACGAGGTCAAACACCACACCGGGTTTGCGCCAGTCGTCGACCAGGGTGATAGGGTCGAACCCGCCCGGCTTCAAGCGGGCCAGCAGCGAGGCGCTGGACGCCGGGCAAACCGCGTGGCTGCCGGCCGCCAACACCGCATCGACCTGTTGGAGCAGGGCGTCCCCTGTCTGCGCGAGGCACAAAACTGCTTCGCGCGGCCGCTGTGAATAGAAATTGGATTCGCCGGTGGGGCCGGGCAGTTCAAGCTCGTGCTGCAGGTTCGCGCGGATCGGCGCTTGCGGGCGGCTCGACAACAAGCGCAGCAAGTAGAGCGGCCCGCCCGCCTTCGGGCCGGTGCCGGAGACGCCTTCGCCGCCAAAGGGCTGCAGACCCACCACGGCGCCCACCATGTTGCGGTTCACATAAATATTGCCCACCCGCGCGTGGCTGAGCACCCGTTGCACGGTTTCGTCGATGCGTGTGTGCAGGCCCAGCGTGAGCCCGTAACCCGTGGCGCGGATCTGGTCGAGCACGTCGCCCAACTGGGGGCGCGGGTAACGCAGCACGTGCAGAACCGGGCCGAACACTTCGCGCTGCAAGTCGGTCAGTGTGTTGATGTCAATCAGCGTGGGTGGCACAAAGTGGCCGCTTTCATGCGTTTCATCGAGACGCACCGGTTGCACCACCCGATGGCCTTTGGCACGCAGGGCGTTGATGTGCTGAAGGATGCCCTGGCGTGCCTCGGCGTCGATCACCGGGCCAATGTCTGTCGCCAATTCAGCCGGGTTACCCAGGTGCAGCTCGCGCATCGCGCCTTCCAGCATGGCGATGAGGCGGTCTGCCACGTCGGCCTGCACACACAAAACGCGCAGGGCCGAACAGCGCTGGCCGGCGCTGTCAAAGGCCGAGGCCAGCACGTCCACCACCACCTGCTCAACCAGCGCGCTGGAATCCACCAGCATGGCGTTCTGGCCGCCGGTTTCGGCGATCAGCGCCACTGGCTGGCCGTCTGGGTTGAGGCGCTGGCTGATTTCGCGCTGAATCAGGCGGGCCACATCGGTGGAACCAGTGAACACCACGCCTTGCACAACGGGCGAGGCCGTCAGCGCTGCGCCGATGGTTTCACCAGGGCCCGGCAGGAGTTGCAGCGCCGCTTCGGGCACACCGGCCGCATGCAGCATACGCACGGCCTCGGCGGCGATGAGCGGCGTTTGTTCAGCCGGTTTGGCCAGCACGGCATTGCCCGCAGCCAGGGCTGCCGCGACCTGGCCCGTGAAAATGGCCAGCGGGAAATTCCAGGGGCTGATGCAGACCACCACACCCAGCGGCACATGCCTTGCGTTGTCGAAGTCTTCGCGGACCTGTTGGGCGTAATAACGCAGGAAGTCGATCGCTTCACGCACTTCAGAAACGGCATTGGCGGCGGTTTTGCCGGCCTCGCGCATCAGCAGACCCGTCAGGCGGGGCAGGCTGTCTTGCATTCGATCGGCGGCTTTTTCCAGCAAGGCGGCCCGGCTGGCCGGGGTGCGCGCGGCCCATAGGGTCGCGCCCGATTGTGCGAGGCGACACGCGGTTTGCACGTCGGCCAAACTGGCGTCAACCACCGTGCCGACAACGTCGCGCCGGTCAGCCGGGTTCAAGACCGGGCGGCCGGCTGCAGCGTGTGTATCCGTTCGCGTGGTCGGGGCTGAGGACCAGGGTGTTGCAGCCGATTCGCCCAGTACCTTGGCAAGGTTTTGCAAGTCGATCTCACAACTCAAGTCCAGGCCAGCTGAATTGACGCGACCAGGGCCAAACAGGTTCGCCGGGGAGATGATTGCGGGGTGTGCTTGGCCCACGCTGCCGTCTGGCGCCATCGTTTGTTCGGCAATCTGTAGCGGGTCTTGCACCAGCGCTTCAATGCCAACAGATGGATCCGCCATGCGGTTCACAAACGAGGTGTTCGCGCCGTTTTCCAGCAGGCGGCGCACCAGATAAGCCAGCAGGGTTTCGTGGGTGCCCACGGGCGCGTAGACGCGGCAGGGGCGACCCAGTTTGCCCGCCAGCGCGCTGCCCACCACCTGTTCATACAGCGGCTCGCCCATGCCGTGCAGGCACTGGAATTCATACTGCCCAGCATGGTAGTTTTGCCCACCCAGGGTGTGGATGGCGGCCAGCGTCTGCGCGTTGTGGGTGGCGAACTGCGGGTAGATTTGCCCGGGCGCGGCCAGCAAACGGCGGGCGCAGGCGATGAACGCCAGGTCCGTGTGCGCCTTGCGCGTGTAGACCGGGAAACCGGTTTGCCCGTCCACCTGGGCACGTTTGATTTCACTGTCCCAATAGGCGCCCTTGACCAAGCGGACCATCAGCCGATGGCCACTGCGCAGGCCCAGGTCGATGAGCCATTCCACCACCGCCGGGCAACGCTTCTGGTAAGCCTGGATGACAAAACCAATGCCGTTCCAGCCGGCCAGTGCGGGCTCGAAACACAGGCGCTCCAGCAGGCCCAGCGACAACTCCAGGCGGTCGGCCTCTTCGGCGTCAATGTTGAGGCCAATGTCGTGGCGCCGCGCGAGAGCGGCCAGCTGCAGCAGACGCCGGTATAACTCGCCGCTTACCCGTGCCAGCTGCGCACGGCTGTAGCGTGGATGCAGCGCAGACAATTTGATCGAGATGCCGGGGCCTTCGTAGATGCCGCGCCCCTTGGCGGCGTGGCCGATCGCCGCGATGGCTTGTTCGTACGCGTTGAAATAACGTTCGGCGTCTTCAGCCGTCAAGGCCGCTTCGCCCAGCATGTCGTAAGAAAAGCGGAAGCCCTGGGATTCACGCGCGCGCGCATTCAGGAGCGCTTGTTCAATTGTTTCGCCGGTCACAAACTGCTCGCCCATCATGCGCATCGCCAGGTCAACGCCCTTGCGGATGAGCGGCTCGCCGCTGCGCGCGGCTACGCGTTTGAGCGCGGCGCCCAAGCCGGTTTCACTGTGTGTGCTGACCAGTTTTCCGGTGAGCAGCAAGCCCCAGGCAGCGGCGTTGACAAAAAGGGACGGGCTGGCGCCAATGTGGGATTGCCAGTCGCCCTGACCGATCTTGTCGCGGATCAGCGCGTCCCGCGTGGCGGCATCGGGGATGCGCAACAGCGCCTCGGCCAGGCACATCAGCGCCACACCTTCCTGTGACGACAGGGCGAATTCGCGCAGAAGGCCCTGCACCAGTCCGGCACGGCCCAAAGCCGGGTTTTGATGGCGCAGGTTCAATGCGAGTTTGCGGGCCAGCGCCTGGGTGTCGGTGGCTTGGGCGGTGTTTTGCCGGGCCAGCGGCAGTAGCGCCTGCACCGCCACAGGTTCAGGCAGGCGGTAACTTTCGGAGATACGGCGCCTGAGCGGCGATGTTTCAAGCGGCTGGTAAAAACCTGCAAAGGGTGCGGGCGCGGGTCCGGGTTCCAGAGTGGGGTTCATCACGGCTGGATCGTAGCCGTGATTCGTTCGATGGGAACGGACCAGCCCGAACCCGCCGCGTGCGCCAAGGCGCGCGGACCCCCATGTTGTCAGTTCTTCGGGCTACGGGCGTTTTTACGGCGCACGGTTGTGATCGCGGCCAGCGCCAGCGGGAACAGCGCCCAGGTGCCCGGCTCTGGCATCGGCAGCACGTAGCCGTCCAGGCTGGCGGCATAGGCGTGCAACACGCCGGGCAACAGGGACAGGGTGTCAGTCCAGTTCGCGCTGGCACCGCCGTTGGTCAGGAAACAACTTTCAACCGTGCCGATCGGGCATTGCAGCGAATTGGCATACGGGTCTGCCAGCGAAAAATCAAACCACACGTCAAATTGCGTGCCACTGCCACTTTGTGTCACGCTGTAGTCGTTGTCGGTTCCCGCAAGAATGAGGTGCTGGCCATTGCCGAGCATCGGGCCGACGCTGAGACCTTCCCACTTTTCGGGCGACTTGTTGCCCAGCGCCGCCAATGTGTTGGCGTCCAGATCCATCTTTTTGGCTGACTTGATGACGGCGCCGGCAAAAGCGCCGGTCGCTGGCAAGGTGATGTTGGTTACGTCGGTCGCGCCCGCGATGTTGATTTCATACACCGCCTTGTCAGGCGAGCCCACCGTAGCGCCGACGCCGACGCCCCGGTTGTTGCGCTCGAGCACCAGAAACTTGTCATTGCCCAGCGCCACCAGCGAAGAAATGCCGCGCCCTTGCCCGGCCGTGTCCATGCGGTAGGCGTATTGCGCGACGGCCAGCCCGGTGTCGTTGTCAAACTTCACAATACGTGCGTAAACCCCATTGCCGCCGCCTTCGTCCAGCATCGCACTTTGCAGCATCGCATAGGAATATTTGCCATCGGGGCTGATGGCCAGTCCCTCAAAGCCCCGGTTGGTTCGTTTGCCTGCTGTGTTGCCGGTGTCGCTGGCAAAATTGGGTGTGTTGGTGGCGTTGCGTGGTACCAGGTTGGCCGGCGTGGTGAAACGCCGCAGCAAGTTGCCCGAGCGGTCAAACTCCAGCAGCGACGGGCCGTATTCGTCGGACACCAGCAGGTTGCCGGTTTTGGGGTGGATGACCAGGCCTTCGGGGTCAAGTGCACGACCCAGTGTGCTGGTGGGGTTGGGCGCGATGCCGTTGAAGGCGCCCGCGGGCACGGTGGTGTCCTGGAATCTCACGGTTTGCGCGACCTGAAAGTTCGAGATTGCACCATTGGCTGCGACGTCCAGCGTGAAGCGTTGCACCCGGGTTTCGTAGTTGAGCAGGCCGCCGCCCGGGCCACGGTCCGACAGGCCCCACCATTCGTTGCGGATCGGGTCGTAATACAGATCGGAGAAAAAGCCGAGGCGGCGTTCTGCGGCCGTGCCGGATGAAAGATCGGTCCCGGCGCCGTTGATGGCGATGCCGTTGACGAAGGTGGCGGCAGTCAGCACGTCTGCGGCGGCGGGCGCCATGGCCGCCGCGAGGGAAACAGTGCAAAAAAGGGGGAACAAGTTGCGCATGGCGTTGTGTTTGCGGGCGGCAAGAATATGGATTGGACAGGGTTCAAATCGTAAGAACGTTCCGTGACAATTCGATGACATACCGGGCAGGTCTAGTGCTGTGCCTGGCAGCTCTATAGGCCTTGGCTCGAATGCTATTTTTTGTGTAGCGCACTGAGGGAGCCGCATGGCAGGGTGCTGGCATAATTCGGGGATGTGCAGCACCCCCTCCCAAGTCTTGAATGCAGTGGCAAGCGCCACGCATCCATCAAACCCCAGCCGCAGCGTGCCGCTTGATGGCGCCAGCAATTTCCGAGACCTCGGCGGCTACACCGGCGCCAACGGCCGGCCGCTCAAGTGGCGCAAACTTTTCCGATCGGACCATCTGGGCGATTTGACGCCCGCAGACATTGCCAAGTTGTCTGCCTTGGGCCTCACGCGGGTGTGTGATTTCCGTGGCAAAAACGAGCGCGAAACCCACCCATGCGCCTTGCCCGGCCCGCAAGTGCATGCCCTGTCCATTGAGCCCACAGTGGTTCAGGCGCTGCAGGATTTTGCCCAGCGCAACAAGGGCATCAACGAGGCCGATGCGGTGCGCTTGATGCAGCAAACCTACCGCGCCTTTGTGACGGACAACTCGCCGCGATTTGCCGAGTTGTTCCAGCACCTCCTGCAGGACGGCTCTCCCCTGGTGTTCCATTGCACGGCCGGCAAAGACCGCACTGGTTTTGCGGCGGCAATCTTGTTGGGCGCGCTGGGAGTGCAGCCTGACGCGATCGTGGGCGACTACATGCTGACCAACGACCTGTACAAGCCGCCCGAAATGGTGGCTGGTGGCGCACCGCCCCAGGTACGCGCCGCCGTGCGCCGGGTGCAGCGGGATTATTTGCAAGCCTCGCTTGACGTGGTCGAGGCTGATTTTGGCGGCCTGGACAACTACCTGCACAAAGCCATGGGGTTGGGCGTCGCAGAGCGCAAACGGCTGGACGAACTTTTTCTCGAAACCTGAGGCCGCATTGCAGCGGACAATTTTTGTATGAAAAACCGGCATGCGCGCCTGGCCTTGGGCACACTGGCCCTGGCAACGGTTCAACTTCTTCAACCGACGGACGCCGGCGCCCAGAGCCAGCTGGACCCTGAAATATCGCGACTGGCGCAGGCAGAGACCCCGGCCGTGCTGGACACCCTGAAGCGCCTGACAGCCGTAGACACCGGCACCACCCAGGCGCCCGGCCTATTGGCGGTGGCCGACATGATCGAGGCGTTTGTCAAACCATTGGGCGGCGAAGTGCGTCGCTTTACGCCGGCGGCCAACGTGCCGGGGCAAAACCTGGTGGTCACGCTTCGCGGAACGGGGACGCGCAAGGTCATGCTGATGGCGCACATGGACACGGTTTACCCGGCCGGTGTGGCGGCTGCGCGGCCCTTTCGCATTGATGGCAACCGCGCCATTGCGCCGGGCATTGCGGACGCCAAGGGCGGCGTGGCGAATATCCTGCACGCGGTGCGGGTGTTGCACACACGGGGCATCAAAAACTACGAGCGCCTGACGCTGCTGTTCAACGTCGACGAAGAACGCGGCTCGGTCGGTTCGCGAGACCTGATCCGCGCTACGGCCAACGAACATGACGTGGTCTTCAGTGCAGAGCCCACCAGCATCAACCCCGAATCCATTGTTCTGGGTACTTCAGGTGCCGGGCGTTTTGCCGTGAAAGTGCGAACCGGTGGTCCATTCGCGGCTGTCGGCGACAAACCGATCGAAGAACTTGCCGACGCCATCCTGCGCAGCCTGGACGTGCAGGCCCGGGTGCCGCACACCCGGATGAACTGGACCATCGCACGCGCGGAAGACCCCAACAGCCTCGGGCGGCTCACTGCAGGCGCGTTCAAGACGGCCACACTGACATTCCGGATTACCGGCAAGGCCTCACACGCCGGTGTTGCGCCGGAACTGGGTGTGAACGCCCTGGTGGAAATGGCCCATCTGGTGGCCCGCGTCAGCGCCGCTGCCGCCCAGATGGGTGGCGCGCAATTGCAATGGCGGGCCGCTTCGGGTGGTTTGATCAGCAACGTGATCCCGGACCGCGCCCAAGCGGTTGCCGAGCTCGCCGTGGCGACCGGGGCAGATGTGGATGCGGTAGCGCGGACGCTGGTGGCCGCGGGCGAGCGCGTTGCTGTTGTGAACGCACGGGTGGTCGGGGAGCATCGGCCCGGCCTTGCCACTGAGCTCACCGGTGCCGGCGAAACCTATGCCACCGCCGACATGCGCCTGCCCGACATTCCCAGCTACGGCCTGCTCGAAAAAGCCGTCCAGGCGCTCGTCTTGCAGAAGAAATTTGCCAGTTCCAGCGTCACAGCCGAAGGCAGCGGCATGCCGTTTCCACCGTTCAACGCAAACGAAGCGGGCATCAAACTCGCCGAACTCGCGCGCAGCCTGTATGCGCAACTGGGTGGGCAAATCACGCTGGTGCCGCGCACCTTTGGCGGCACCGATGCGGTGTGGGCCGCGCAAAGCGGCAAGCCAGTGCTTGAAACCATGGGATTGCCGGGCGGCAATTACCACTCGTCCGACGAAGAGTTTGTGCTGATTGACCGCATCGGCAGGCGGGTGAACCTGCTGGCGGAGTTGATTCGGTCGCAGTTGTAGCGCGCTGGCTTTTCAGTAGGTCAACCGCTCCGGCCGTATCTCCTGCAGGATCGTCGTGGCAATTTCTTCGATCGATTTGGTGGTGGTTGACAACCAGCGGATGCCGGCGCGGCGCATCATTGCCTCCGCCTCGTTCACCTCCATGCGGCAGTTCTCAATCGCCGCGTATTTGGAATTCGGCCGCCGTTCGTTGCGGATTTCGCTCAAACGCTCGGGCTGGATCGTCAAGCCGAAGATTTTTGACTTGTGTGGCACCAGCGCGGTGGGCAACTGCTGACGCTCAAAGTCCTCCGGAATCAGCGGGTAGTTCGACGCCTTCAGGCCGTATTGCATGGCCAGGTAGAGCGAGGTGGGCGTTTTGCCGCTGCGGCTCACGCCCACCAGGATCACGTCTGACTGCTCCAGATCGCGGTTGCTCTGCCCGTCGTCGTGCGCCAGCGAGAAGTTGATCGCCTCGATGCGGTCGTGGTACTGCTTGCTCTTGCTCACGTCGCTGAAGCGGCCAATGCGGTGGCTGGACTTTAGCTGCAGCTCGGTCTCGAGTGGGTGCACAAAGGTGCCGAACATGTCCAGCAACATGCCCTGACAACCTTCCGAGACGATGCCCAGCACCTCCATGTTCACCAGCGTACTGAACACGATGGGCTTGCAGCCGTCCACGGTCGCCGCGTGGTTGATCTGGCGTACGGCATGGTGCGCCTTGGCAGCGGTGTCGATGAAGGGCAGGCGAATGTGGCGGGCCTCCAGATCAAACTGCGCCAGGATCGCATTGCCGAAGGTCTCGGCTGTGATGCCGGTGCCGTCTGAAATGAAAAACACGCTGCGATGGGGTTTTGCCGGCGGTGTGGCGGCGTTTTCGGCCAGATCGCCAAAAAAAGTGGAAGGTTGGGTCATGACGGGTTTGCGTGTGCCAATGTGGGATTGTGGGCCAAGGCAGGCTTGAGAAGGCCACTGGCCCACTGGCACGACTCTACAATGACCCGAACTTTCCCCCCTTTTGCCATGCAACGCCGCAATCCCCCAAAAGCAACAACAGCTTGTGAAGCGTTCGCCTCTGCCCCCCGGTTTTTAACCTCCGGAGTTTTCCCATGTCCCAACTTTTTGCTGCGACCGACCTGGTCGTTCCGTTTGAAAACCTGAGAATGAGCGACGTCGAGGCGGTGGGCGGCAAAAACGCCAGCCTCGGCGAGATGATCTCCCAGCTGCCCGCGGGTGTGAAAGTGCCCACCGGGTTCGCCACGACGGCCCATGCCTTCCGGCAGTTTTTGGCGCACGACGGTCTGGCCGACAAGATCAAACAACGTCTGGACAAACTGAACACGGACGACGTCCGCGCGCTTGCGGCAGCGGGTGCCGACATTCGCGCGATGGTGGAGAAGCAGCCCTTCCCGGCGGACCTGCAGCAGGCCATCGGCACCGCGTTTGCCGCCCTGAGCCAAGGCAATCCAACCGCGTCGTTCGCCGTACGCTCCTCGGCCACCGCCGAAGACCTGCCCGACGCCTCCTTCGCCGGCCAGCAGGAAACTTTTCTGAACGTGGTCGGCATTGACGACGTGTTGGACAAGATGAAGGAGGTCTTCGCCTCGCTCTACAACGACCGCGCCATCAGTTACCGCGTGCACAAGGGTTTCGCACACGAACACGTGGCCTTGAGCGCGGGCGTGCAACGCATGGTGCGCTCGGATCTGGGCGCGGCGGGCGTGATGTTCACCATCGACACCGAAAGCGGTTTTTCGGATGTGGTCTTCATCACGTCCAGTTACGGCCTGGGTGAAACCGTGGTGCAGGGCGCCGTGAACCCAGACGAGTTTTACGTGCACAAGCCGATGTTGCGGGCCGGCAAACGTGCGGTGATCCGCCGCAGCCTGGGCTCCAAACTGATCCAGATGGTGTTCACCACCGCGGCCGAAAAAGCCGCTGGCGGCAAACTCGTCAAAACCACCGATGTGCCGACCGAGCTGCGCAACCGGTATTCGCTGACCGATGCCGATGTGGAGCAATTGGCCCGCTACGCGCTGGTGATCGAGGAACACTATGGCCGTCCGATGGACATCGAATGGGGCAAAGATGGCACCGACGGCCAGCTCTACATATTGCAGGCGCGCCCCGAAACCGTGAAAAGCCAGGCTGCGGGGAAGTCTGAACACCGCTACAAGCTCAAGGGCAAAAGCAGCGTCTTGTCCGAAGGGCGGGCGATCGGCCAGAAAATCGGCACCGGCCCTGTTCGCATCGTGCACAACATCAGCGAGATGGACCAGGTGCAGGCCGGCGACATCCTCGTGACCGACATGACCGACCCGAACTGGGAGCCGGTGATGAAACGCGCTGCGGCCATCGTCACCAACCGGGGCGGGCGCACTTGCCACGCGGCCATCATTGCGCGCGAGCTGGGCATTCCGGCGGTTGTGGGTTGTGGCGACGCGACAGAACTGCTCAAAGACGGCATGCTTGTGACCGTGAGTTGCGCCGAGGGCGACACCGGGTTTATCTATGATGGCCTTCTGGAAACCGAGGTCACCGAGGTGGTGCGCGGCGAAATGCCCGAGATTCCGATCAAGATCACGATGAACGTGGGCAACCCGCAACTGGCGTTTGATTTTTGCCAGTTGCCCAATGCCGGCGTGGGCCTGGCGCGGCTGGAATTCATCATCAACAACAACATCGGCGTGCACCCGAAGGCGATTCTGGACTACCCGAATGTCGACGCAGAGCTGAAAAAGGCCGTCGAATCCGTCGCCCGTGGCCACGCCTCGCCCCGCGCGTTTTACGTGGACCGTGTGGCCGAAGGGGTCGCCACCATCGCCGCAGCGTTCTGGCCCAAACCCGTGATCGTGCGGCTGTCTGATTTCAAAAGCAACGAATACAGGAAGCTGATCGGCGGCAGCCGCTACGAGCCGGAAGAAGAAAACCCGATGCTGGGTTTCAGGGGCGCAGTGCGGTATTTGAGCGCTGATTTTGGCGAGGCCTTTGCCATGGAATGCGAGGCCTTGAAGCGCGTGCGCGAAGACATGGGACTCACCAATGTCGAGGTGATGGTGCCGTTTGTGCGTACGCTCGGGCAGGCCAAAGCCGTCACCGAGCTGCTGGCCAAACACGGCTTGAAACGCGGGCAGGGCGCAGACGCATCCAAAGGTGACGCGGGCCTCAAAGTCATCATGATGTGCGAAATTCCGAGCAATGCGATCCTCGCTTCCCAGTTTCTCGAGTATTTCGACGGTTTCTCCATCGGCTCGAACGACCTCACCCAATTGGGCCTCGGCCTGGACCGTGACTCCGGCCTGGAATTGCTGGCCCACGACTTCGACGAACGTGACCCGGCCATCAAGGCGATGATTCGCATGGCCATCCAGGCCTGCAAGGCGCAAGGCAAATATGTCGGCATTTGTGGCCAGGGCCCGAGCGACCACCCGGACTTTGCGCGTTGGCTGGCGGATGAAGGCATCTCCAGCCTGTCGCTGAATCCGGATTCGGTGATTGCGACCTGGAAAGGTCTGGCTCAATCGACCTGACGAACCTGCGCTATAATGCCGGGTTCCCCTTGCCGCACCTCATCTTGACGCTGAGGGCGGCTTTCATCCACGCCAGGTTTGGGCTTTCTTAATTGAGGGCCTTCCTGACCTGGCAATCCACAAGGAGTTTAGATGCGTCACTATGAAATCATTCTCATGATCCATCCGGATCAGAGCGAACAGGTTCCGGCCATGCTGGAACGCTACAAGACCATGATCACGACCGGAAGCGGTGGCGTGCCGGGCAAAGTGCATCGGGTCGAAGACTGGGGCCGCCGCCAGCTGGTCTATCAAATCAACAAGCTCTCCAAAGCGCACTACCTGTGTGTGAACATCGAAGCTGACCAGGCCGTCATGGCCGAGCTCGAGCACGCATTCAAGTTCAACGACGCCGTCTTGCGCCACCTCACCGTGTTGAAGAAAAAGGCCGATACCGGCCCGTCTTCCATGATGAAAACGGTTGAGCGCGAAGAAACGCGCAAAACGCAGCAGGCTGAATACGCCGGCGGTGACCGTGGGGATCGTGGTGGCGACCGTGGTGACCGTGGCGGTGACCGCGGCGAACGCAACGACCGCTAACGATAGGTTCCCCCAGTCTTTTGCGCAAGGAGTGAGCCAAACCACCAAGCCCGCTGACAACCTGTGTGTGCTGACTGCGAGTATTGCCGAGCTGGAAGCCCTGCGGTACACCCCGGCTGGCATCCCAGCCCTGAATTTGAAGCTCGAACACGAGTCAGAAGTCCAGGAGGCAGGGCAGGCAAGAACAGTCAAGGTGGTGATGAAATCTCTGGCGTTTGCGGCTGTCGCTGAAAGGCTTGTGAAACAAGTTCTAGGCAGCCAGTGGCGCTTCAAGGGGTTTCTGGCCAGCCCGCGCAGTGGCAAAGGGGTCGTGTTTCACATTCAGGAATTTTCGCAAGACTAGCCAACACGATTGGCGATTCAGCAAGATTGATTTAATTAGGAGGCTTTCATGCCCGCATTCAAGAAATTCAACAAAGACAAGCGCCCCAAGCGCCCCGCACAAAACCTGCTGTTCAAGCGCAAGCGTTTTTGCCGCTTCACGGTAACCGGTGTCGAAGAGATCGACTACAAAGACATCGACACGCTGCGCGACTTCATCGCCGAGAACGGCAAGATCATTCCCGCGCGCCTGACCGGCACCCGCGCGATTTTCCAGCGCCAGCTCAACACCGCCATCAAACGCGCGCGTTTTCTCGCGATGCTGCCCTACAGCGACCAACACCGCGCCTGATCGCGCGCTGATCGCCATTACTTGGAGTACACAACATGCAAATTATTCTTCTCGACAAGGTTGTGAACCTTGGAACCCTGGGCGACGTCGTCAAGGTCAAAGACGGCTACGCGCGCAATTTCCTGATCCCTTCCGGCCGTGCCCGCCGCGCCACCGCAACGGCCAAGCAGGAGTTTGAAGTCAAACGTGCCGATCTGGAGAAAGCCGCTGCCGGCAAACTCGCCGAATCGCAGGCACTGGGCGAAAAACTCGGTGGCACCACCATCAAGCTGACGCAAAAAGCCGGTGTGGATGGCCGTTTGTTTGGCTCCGTGACCAACTATGACATCGCTGAAGAGCTGATCAAAGGCGGCTACAAGGTTGTGAAATCACAGATTCGCATGCCCAATGGCCCGATCAAGATCGTGGGCGACAGCAGCGTTTCGGTGGCACTGCACACCGACGTGGTGGTTGACATCACGGTTTCGGTCTACGGCGAAACGGCTTAAGCGCGTCAAGAGCCTTTTACTGCATTCAAAGGCCACCGGGCTTGCCCGGTGGCCTTTTTTCATTCAAAGTGGCAAAGCCGGTTTCTGCACAGCAATCAGCCTCAAAAACACAAGTTCTCCACAGAGTTATCCCGCCAATGTTTGGGCAACGGGGGTAGCATCTTGAATCCTTCGGAAAAAAGAAAAAATGTCTGCTGTACTCACCGCCGTCCCTGACGATTTCCCGCCGGATCGACAAATTGCGCAACTGCGCATCCCGCCCCATTCCATCGAAGCCGAGTCCAGCGTTTTGGGCGGCATTTTGCTGGACAACGGAGCCTGGGACCGCGTTGGCGACCTGCTGGCCGACGGGGATTTCTACCGCTTTGAGCATCGCCTGATTTTTGGCGCGATCAGCAGCCTGGTGAATGCGAGCAAACCGGCCGATGTGATCACGGTGTTTGAGCACCTGCAAAACCAGGGCAAAGGCGAGGAAATCGGCGGCCTCAGTTACCTCAATTCACTGGCGCAGTATGTGCCCAGCGCCGGCAACATCCGCCGATATGCCGAGATCGTGCGCGAGCGCTCCATCTTGCGCAAGCTCGTCGGTGCGAGCGACGAAATCGCTACCAACGCCTTCAACCCCAAAGGCCGCCCGGTGGCGGAAATTGTGGACGAGGCCGAGCAGAAAATCTTCAACATTGGCGAGCAAGGCTCGCGCATGAAACAGGGGTTTCAGGGCATGGACACGCTGGTGGTGGCCTTGCTCGACCGCGTTCAGGAGATGGCCGACAACCCGAATGACGTCACGGGCGTGCCGACCGGCTTTTACGACCTGGACCGCATGACGGCGGGTTTCCAGGCCGGAGACCTGATTGTGTTGGCGGCGCGGCCTTCGATGGGCAAAACCGCGCTGGCCATCAACATCGCCGAACACGTGGCCCTGCATGAAGGTTTGCCGGTAGCGGTGTTCTCGATGGAGATGGGCGCGGCGCAACTGGCGGTACGTATCGTCGGTTCCATCGGGCGCATTGACCAAAGCCATCTGCGCACCGGCAAATTGACGGACGAGGAATGGCCGCGGCTCACGGAAGCCATCGAAAAGCTGCGCAACATCTCACTGCACATCGATGAAAGCGCCGGGCTCACCTCGACCGAGCTGCGCGCCAATGCGCGTCGACTGGCGCGCCAGTGTGGCAAGCTGGGTTTGATCGTGGTGGATTATTTGCAGTTGATGAGCGGCAGCGGCGGCTCCAGCGAAGAAAACCGTGCGACCGAGTTGGGTGAAATCTCCCGCGGCCTCAAGATGCTGGCCAAGGAGCTTCAATGCCCCGTGTTGGCACTTTCGCAGCTGAACCGAAGCGTAGAGACCCGCACCGACAAACGGCCCATGATGAGTGACTTGCGTGAATCCGGCGCGATTGAGCAGGACGCCGACATCATCATGTTCATCTACCGTGACGAGTACTACACCAAAGACGCCTGCAAAGAGCCGGGCGTGGCCGAGGTCATCATCGCCAAGCAGCGAAATGGCCCGACCGGCACGGTGAAACTCGCCTTCCTCAAACCGATCACCAAGTTTGAAAGCCTGGCCAGCGGCTCCGGCGGCGACTACTGATCCCTCTCGGCTTCCACCAGGTTCGCCTGAAGCACCAACTGGCATTCGGGACCGGTGGCGTCGCCGCCGCAGCCCCAAAGCCGGGACCAATGCTGAACCTGGATGGCCGTTGCAGAAAAAGCATGGCCATACAGCCTTGCGCCCCAGCGCCACATATCCAGCGCCATCCTGGCAGCCTCGGGATGCCGCTGGTCGGCCAGTTGAACCAGTTGCCGGTAGGCATCCTGCCAATGGTTGCGTTCATAGGCTGCAAGGGCTTCGTCAAAACGAGCGTTGGCAGAAGCACTGTCGACTGTCAGT
Organism: Rhodoferax sp.; assembly: GCA_031397915.1. Taxonomy (GTDB): domain Bacteria; phylum Pseudomonadota; class Gammaproteobacteria; order Burkholderiales; family Burkholderiaceae_C; genus JANYCG01. The sequence continues at coordinate 32,991 of JANNMM010000231.1, forward strand.
GATTGGGCTGGCACCAGCGTCGATGACATCGCGAGGCATGCGGCAGCAACGATCGCCAGACCCCTGCAGCGGTGTGTCAAATTGAGGGGTGCCATGCTCATGCCCCAAGTTGAAGGGGCAGCTCAACCTGGGTGGCGGTGCTGTCCTGTTCACCACTGCTGTGGGTCTGGATGCTCAGCAAGGGGAATGCCCCAATCGCGACGAGCAACATGACCAGCAAAACGCGGGCGGCGCGACTGTGAAAGAGCGTCGATTTCCGCAGCTGGTTCATTTCGGGTGAGAGTTTCATGTCAGTTCCCCTTTGCGTTCATGGTTGCGCGCGGGATGCGCGTGCAACCACTTTAAGAACGCGTGGGGAATTGCACTATCCCGCAACTCCGGGTGCCAATCCCGTATTTACGGGAATCAATGTCCGGTTCAGACACCGTTTGCGGGGTGCCTTCTCCTCGGTTGACCAGTGGCAGGTCCAGCGAGATTCGGGTGCCGCGCGTTTCCGAAGACACCAGCAACACGGCACCCAGGCGGCGTGCACGGTGTTTCATGCTGGAGATGCCGCGCGCGCCGGGGTTTTCTGAAGCGCTGGCGTCAATGCCGCTTCCATCGTCTTCAACGGAAATTTTCAAGTGCTGGTCGACGGCCTGTAAAGTGACCGACACGCGGCTGGCGCGGGCATGCTTGAGCACGTTGGTCAACGCCTCCTGGAGGATCCGCAGCACATGCAGCGCCGAAGCCGGTGTCAAGTCTCCGGCACGCTTGAGACCGTCAAAGTTCCAACGAGACGCCATGCCCGCCTCTTTGAACATGCCTTCCCAGCGAAATCGCAGGTTGCCCAGGGCACTTGCAAAATCAAACTGCTCGGGCGCGATCAGTTCGAAGGTCAGGCGCATGTCGGCGATGCAGTCACGCAGCATCTGCGTGATTTCTGCGGGCTCAATGGCGCCGCGCTCCACCCGTGCCAGTGCGGTGAACATCTGCGAGCCCAGGCCATCGTGCAAATCCTGCATGATGCGCTGGCGCTCGTCGCTCACCGCCTGTTCCCGCGACATGCGGGAAACCTGCGCATGGCGGTGAACCAGTTCCCGTTCACGCTGGCGCACGCGCTCTTCGAGATGGCGGTTCAGGTCGGCCAGGCCGTCAAGGGTCTGCACAAAACGCATGGTCAAGATGGCCACCATGACCAGGAGCAAGAGGTTGGCCGCGTGGTGCAACAGGAAGATCCGGTGAGCCAGCCACGAACGCACCGGCATCGGCAGCTGGATCATGCCGTCCCAGGCGACCATGTAATCATGAATGCCAGCCAACACGCCCAGCACCATTGCTGAAAACAGGGCAATTGCCGCGCCCGTGCGTTGCCGCCACGCCGCATAACCCGCGAACGCCAGCATCGACAGCCCAATCGGAATCATGCCAGCGGTCCAGATCCGGCCAATTTGGGAGTCCAGCGCGCCGCCGCTGGCCACCATCAGCACCGGGCCCAGAAGCCAGTACGCAAACATGGCGCGTTCCAGCAGCGGGCGGCGCTGGCCGGCAAAACGCATGGCGAAGAGTGCCAGAACCACGATGAAACCACCGGTTGCGCTGTGGTAAACGGCTCGCCACCAGGTCCACCACTCGGCCGGCATGACCTCGACAACAAACGTCAGGGTGCGCACGCTCCACAAAATGGCCGCGAGGCCAAACAGGCCGTAAAGAACCTCATCGCGCCGGCGCCACCAGATGGATGTGACAAACAGGCCCACTACCAGGCAGGTCACCACCGCGTATTGCGGCATGGTACGGACCCAGAACATGCGCCGGTCAAACACGGGCAGCAGTTCAACCGTGGGTCCGACGGCGATATGCTGGAGCTGCACCCCGACACGCGGGCCATAACGGATCGACCGCAACAACAACTCGTTTCGACCATCTTTCAATTGGTTGTCCGGAATGGTGATCAGGCGCGGGCGCTCCCAGCGCAGGTGGGTTGCGGCGGTGGACTGGGCAATAGCAGTCAAAGGCTGGCCATTGAGCCAGAAACGCCCGCCGTCATACAGGTACGGCAAATAGAGAGCCCACGAGTCGGTGGAATCGGGGCCGGCAGGCACTTCAAACTCGACGCGGTACCACAGCGCCGAATCTGCCGCTGCATTGCCCGGTTTAAGGCCGACCCAGTTGGTGGGCACGGTGCCGCTTTTCCAGTCTGGCTTTAACTCCGAGGGCTCGGTTGCCGCAGACAACTGCAGGGCTACCGACGAAGGCTCAACGACCTTGCCGCGCTCCTGTGCACTTGCCATCGTGCCAAGACATAGCAGTGCCCACGAGGCCGCCAGCAGCGTCAACCGGGCTTTGGCCACCCCTGGGGCAGCCGCGGCACCAGCGCTAGAGCAATCCCAGCTGATTGGCTTCATAGACCGCCTCACCCCGCGAATGCACTGCCAGCTTGCGGTAGATTTTCTTGACGTGGGTCACGACGGTATGGGTGGATATGCCCAGGACATCACTGACGGTCTCAAAGCTGAAGCCTTTGGCCACCAGGCGCAGGATTTCAGTCTCGCGATCTGACAACACATGGTTTTCTGCACCTGCCAAAGGTGCAGGCGCAGAGTCTGTTGGCGCGATCCGCAAGCGGCTCAATACCCGCCTCGCGATACTCGGGCTGATCGGCGAGCCACCCGCGCGCACTTCATGGATGCCAGCTGCAATGCGCTCGGTGCCAACATCCTTGAGCAGATAACCGGTGGCGCCAGCTTCGATGCTGGCCAGCACATGGGCGTCATCGGCAAACATGGTGACCACCACCACGTCACACTGCGGACAACGTTGCGCTGCGTGGCGGATCACGTCAACGCCACTCATGTCCGGCAGGCCCAGGTCGATCAGCAGGACGTCGGGGCACTGTGCGTCCAGCAGCGCCTTGGCGGCAGCGCCCGTTGAAACTGCGGCCATCAGGCGCAGTCCGCTGTCCATCGTCACCGCGTGCGAGAAGCGGCGCAGAAACTCAGGCTCGTCTTCCACGACCATGACATTTGTGGTCATCTTCCTAGGTCCCTCCCCGTCCGGTGCCGGGCCGGACAATTTTATGATTGAACGGCGCCCGGCTCAAGAGCCCCGCGCCGGCAGTCAGCCACTTCAAAACGTGGAGGGCGGCGGCTCAGGCGGCGTCAGATTACCGCGAAACACGAGAGCCGCATCCGGCACACCGGTGCCGTTGTGTGACGGTGAGGCGACGTCGAGTGCAGCGGTTGACGGCTTCAAACCCGCCGCTGCCGATTGGCTGTCCTTTACCGCATACTCCCAGCCAGGCGCGGCAAGCAGCAGCAGTGCTGCCAGTGTCAAAACGCCGATCAGGCCGTGAACCACGGTGAACCAGCCACGCTCATTGCGGGGGCCGGGAAGCTTGTTGAAATCAATCATGGGTCACCTCCAGTGCGCGCGCCGGATTCGCAAGACGGGTGTGTTTGGCGCGGTGGGTGAACTGTAAGAAGCTCTGACCCGTTTGCCAATGCCTTCGGTGGCCTTGCGTATCCCGCATAGGCGGTAGCCGCGGCGTTTTTTCATCCAAATGGGGTAAAAAAACCTGTGGCAGCCCGCGATTTCACCCATTAATACCCAAATTGGGTATGATTAATCGCAAATTGGCAATTTTCGTGATTTTTTAAGAAAATTAAGCTGCCAAGTCACGAATAATATAACTTTGTTGCTACTATAATAATAGCATTCTGACTCGTTGACGCGCAGAGCTTCAACCCTGCCGTGGCGTCAGGCCAGCAGCAGGTGCAGTCGCTGGACTGCGCTGGCAGGGCTTGTCAACACAGGCAAGGCGCAATTTTTGGAAACCGCAGGTTGCGCCCGGGCCATGGAGAATTGGCCCAGCATCACCACATGGCACTGTGAGAGGGTGCTGGCTTGCTGGACGATCATGGCGTCATGCCCGGCTGCATCGCCCGCGTTGAGCCTCTCCATCGCACCCGAGGCGCAGGCGGCGTGCACCCTGATGGTCATGCCTTGCCGTTGCGCAACAACTTCGAGTTCTGCAATCAATGGCGCGGCAGAGGGCCCAAACGTGGTGAGCAAACCGACTCGTGCCGCCTGGCCTGAAGGCAGGGCCAAGGCGCGACACAGCGCCAGCGCCTCATCGAACATGGCTTCATTCGGGTTCAATGTGGGCAGTCCGATGGTGTTCTTCACGGATTCAATGGCCGGACCAAACGCCGAGCAGGTGAACAAGATGGCATCGGCACCGCAGCGTTTGGCGTATTCGGCCAGCGTGTGAAACCGCGCAACCATCGCATCGTCCAGACTGCCGGCCAGCGCAAGGTCTTGCGACAGGCAATCGTCCAGCAGGTTCATGCGCCGGGCCTCGGGCCAGAACGCGTCAAACGCCGCCGCCACCGGCGCCATGGCCAGGGGCGTCGCGTGAATCAGCGCAATTTTGGCTGACGCCAAACTCAGAGCACTTCGCTGGCAAAGTCCGCCAGGCGTGAGCGCTCGCCACGCGCCAGCGTGATGTGCCCACCGTGCGGCCAGCCTTTGAACTTGTCCACAGCAAACGTCAGGCCGGACGAGCCTTCGGTGAGGTAGGGCGTGTCGATCTGAGCGAGGTTGCCCATGCAGATGATCTTGGTGCCGGGGCCAGCCCGGGTGATCAGCGTTTTCATCTGTTTGGGCGTGAGGTTTTGCGCTTCGTCGATGACAACGTATTTGGTCAGGAAGGTCCGCCCGCGCATGAAGTTCATGCTCTTGATCTTGATGCGACTCCTGATGAGTTCGCTGGTTGCAGCGCGGCCCCATTCACCGGCTGTGGTCTCGGTTTTGGAGAGCACTTCAAGGTTGTCGTCCAGCGCGCCCATCCAGGGGCCCATTTTTTCTTCTTCGGTGCCGGGCAAAAAACCGATGTCTTCGCCCACACTCACGGTGGCGCGGGTGACGATGATTTCGGTGTAGCGGCGGTCGTCCAGCACCTGCGTCAGGCCTGCGGCCAGTGCCATCAGCGTCTTGCCGGAGCCAGCCGTGCCGGTGAGGGTGACGAAGTCGACTTCCGGGTCCATCAGCAGGTTCATCGCGAAATTCTGTTCGCGGTTGCGTGTGGTGACGCCCCAGACCGAGTTCTTGAGATGGTTGTAATCTTTCAAGGTCTTGAACACGGCCGTTTTGCCGCGAATCTCTGTGACGCGCGCATACAACGACGGCTCGCCGGGCGATTCGAAATAGACAAACTGGTTGATCAGGAAACTCGGCACCAGCGGGCCGGTGATGCGGTAAAACGTGTGCGCGCCTTGTTGCCAGCTTTCCACCGTTTGCCCGTGGGTTGCCCAAAAATCGGCCGGCAAGGCCATCGAACCGGAATAGAGCAAATCGCCGTCTTCCAGCGTTTTGTCGTTTTGGTAGTCGTCGGTGGCCAGGCCCAGCGCACGCGCCTTGACGCGCATGTTGATGTCTTTGGACACCAGCACCACATCACGCGGCACGGGTTTTTGGCTGTATTGCTGGCGCAGGGCGTCGACCACGCCCAGAATCTGGTTGTCAGCCTTGCCTTGTGGCAGGCTCTGCGGCAGGGTGTAGTTGAGCGCCTGTGTCTGGAAATACAACTTGCCCTTGGCTTCGCGGTGGCCTGTGGTGTCCAGCTGCAGACCGGCTCCGATGTCAGCGCCATTGGCCGCGGCCAGCGCATCGAGGCTGCGGCTGGTTTGGCGTGCGTTTCGCGCCACTTCGGTCATGCCTTTTTTGTGGCCGTCCAGCTCTTCGAGCACGATCATTGGCAAAAAGATGTCGTGTTCCTCAAAGCGGAACAGGCACATGGGGTCGTGCATCAGCACATTGGTGTCCAGCACGAACAGTTTGGTCGGCCCGCTTGGGCCGGCCTTGCGTCCGCCCTGGCCGGACCTTGAAGCTTTGGCCGAAGGGGCGTCGGCTTTTGCAACGGTCTCGGTGTCTTGCTCAACTTCTTTTTTCTCGGCCCAGGTCTTTGCAAGCGAATGGCTTTGGCCCTGTGTTTTTGACGGATGCGGCACACGGTCGGCCGATGTGCCGCGGGCAGGTCTGCGGGCAGGGGCCACGTGCAAATCCGGCTCGTTGGCCGGTGCCTGGCGCGCCAGCGGATGGTCGACCACGGTTGTCGGCTGCTTTTTGGCAACTTTGGGCAACGGCCGGGCAGTCGCGTCGAATGCGCTTTGGCTCAACAAGGCGGCGCGCTGGGTGGGGGCGGGTGGCAGTGGCATGGTTTTAGGAAGTCCAGTGTAAAAAGCGAAAAGCCGCCTCGAAACCGGGCGGCTTTTGGGAACATAAAGGGGTTGCATTCACCGAATGATGGCCCGTTGTGCATGTGCATGTGCACGGGCTACTTGCGCAGCTTCAAATGGCCTTCGGCGTGGTGCCATCAGTGGGTAATGCCCTTGTAAAAAAGTGGCCCGCAGGCTCAAGCGGTCTTCTTGAGCGCCTTGACAGCCTTGAGCACCTCTTCGATGTGGCCAGGGACCTTCAAGCCGCGCCACTCGCCTTTGAGCAAGCCGTCTGCGCCGATCAGAAAGGTGCTGCGCTCAATGCCCTTGACCTTCTTGCCATACATGATCTTGTTTTTGACCACGCCAAACATGTGGCACATTTTTTCTTCGGTGTCTGCGATGAGCTCAAAAGGCAACTCCAGTTTGCTCTTGAACTCGTCATGCGACTTCATGTTGTCACGGGACACGCCAAACACATTGGCCCCGGCCTTGACGAAGTCCTTGTATTTGTCTCGGAACTGCATTGCTTCCGTGGTGCAACCGGGAGTGTTGTCTTTCGGGTAAAAATAAAGCACCATGGCCTTGCCGAGGTGCGTGTTGTTGGTGACTTTGGTGCCGGAGGTGGCCAAGGCTTCGAATTCGGGGAGGGGTTTGTTGACAACTATCGCCATATAAATCGCTTAGGTCCTTCGTGCAAATTTCTGAAGCGGGTTCTGGCATCGTCTCGGATGCCAAATGTCGCAGGCAGCTGGGGCTTCATCATTCGGAAAAATCCGGTGATCAGCAGGTTTCACAGGGCTGTATTTTACCCTTAAATGCGAAAGGGCCCAGCGCGTTGGGCAAGGGCGATGAAACTTTTGGCCAGACTCAAGAGTCTGGAGCTTCAATCAAAAGAGCCAGCAGCACGTCACGGCCTTCGCCCGCCAAAATGTTGTAGGTGCGGCAAGCCGCCTGTGTGTCCATGGTCTCTATGCCAATCCGTCGCGCATACAGACCCGCGAGCCACTCGCCCCGGGGAAAAACAATGTGTGAACCGCTTCCAAAAATCACCAGCTCCGGCTGTTGTTCGGCCAGCTGGTTGAAATGTGCTGCCGTCAAATTCTCAAAACGCCCGCAATCCCAGTTGAAGCGCTGACCTCTGGAGCCGATCACAATGCTGCCCAGAATCTTTTCGCCATCAACACTCACCCAGCCCGGCCCATAGGCATTGATGGCTTGATGCGCAGATTTTTCTGGCTGAAATTTCATATCGGGTTCATCGGAATGGGTGCCTTGAATGGGCGGGCCGTCCCGCCAAAGAAGCGTGTTGCACTGCACCAGAGGCGGGTGGAACTGTGGTCAAATTATAGGTTTCGCCCAAGCGGCGGCCGCTTTGCGCGGATTGACGTGATTTTCTCGAGAGGCTCCAGTGAAAACCATCCAGAAATCGGCCAAATTGGCCAACGTGTTGTACGACATCCGTGGACCTATCATGGACGCCGCGCGCCAAATGGAAGACGAAGGCCAGAAAATCATCAAGCTCAACCTGGGCAACTTGGCGGTGTTTGGTTTTGACGCACCGGAAGAAATCCAGCAGGACATGATCCGCAACCTGCCCAATTCGGCGGGATACAGCGACAGCAAGGGCATTTTTGCGGCGCGCAAAGCCGTCATGCATGAAACGCAGAAGCAGGGCATCGCGGGCGTAACACTTGATGACATTTATCTAGGCAATGGCGCCAGTGAACTCATCACCATGGCCACCAATGCCTTGCTCGACGACGGCGACGAGTTGCTGCTGCCGATGCCTGACTACCCGCTGTGGACAGCTTCTGCCAGCCTCTCGGGCGGCACGCCGGTGCATTACCTGTGTGACGAAGCCAACAACTGGATGCCCAACCTGGCAGACATCCGCGCCAAAGTCACGCCGCGCACCAAAGGCATCGTGGTCATCAACCCGAACAACCCGACGGGGGTGATGTACACCAACGAGTTGTTGATGGAAATTGTGGAAATCGCCCGTGAACACGGCCTGGTGATACTCGCCGATGAGGTTTATGACAAGGTCTTGTACGACGGCATCAAACACACGGCCATTGCCAGCATGTCCAAAGACGTGCTCACACTGACCTTCAATTCCCTGAGCAAGAGCTACCGCTCCTGTGGGTACCGCGCAGGCTGGCTGGTGGTGTCGGGCGACAAGAAACACGCCGCCGACTACATTGAAGGCCTGAACATGCTCAGCAACATGAAGCTGTGCTCCAACGTTCCGGGCCAGTGGGCCATCCAAACCGCGTTGGGTGGCTACCAAAGCATCAATGATCTGGTCGGTGAAGGCGGCCGTTTGCGGCGCCAGCGCGACCTGGCCTATGAGCTGATCACGGCGATACCGGGTGTGAGCTGCGTCAAGCCGAGTTCTGCGCTGTACATGTTTCCAAAGCTCGACCCGAAGGTGTACCCCATCGAAGACGACCGGCAGTTTTTCCTGGAACTGCTGCGCGAAACCCGTGTGATGCTGGTGCAGGGCACTGGCTTCAACTGGCCGGCGCCGGACCATTTCCGAATTGTCTTTTTGCCGCACGAAGATGACCTGCGCGAGGCCATCGGGCGCATCGCAAAGTTTCTGGCGAATTACCGGCGACTGCATGGCACCGATGCCAAACCACAGGCTCCGGCAGGCGGCAAACCGAACGCTATTAAATTGGTAGCAAATCGCGTTTGATCCGCGAGACTCAACCCCCACATTTGTTTATATATTGATGAATCCGATTCAAGTAGGCCTTCTGGGCATTGGCACGGTAGGCAGTGGCACATTCAATGTGCTGAAACGCAACCAGGAAGAAATCCGGCGCCGGGCCGGTCGCGGCATTGAGATCACCATGGTGGCCGATCTGGATTTGGCCCGGGCCAAAGCGGTGGTTGGTGATGGGGTGCAAGTGGTCAATGACGCACGTGCCGTGATTGCCAACCCGAACATTGACGTGGTGATCGAACTCATTGGCGGCTACGGCATTGCCAAGCAGCTCGTGATGGAGGCCATTGCAGCGGGCAAACACGTGGTCACCGCCAACAAGGCGTTGCTCGCTGTGCATGGCAGCGAAATTTTTGCCGCAGCGCAAGCCAAGGGCGTGATGGTTGCGTTTGAAGCGGCGGTGGCCGGCGGTATTCCGATCATCAAGGCCTTGCGTGAAGGATTGACGGCCAACCGCATCCAGTGGGTGGCTGGCATCATCAATGGCACAACCAATTTCATCCTGTCCGAAATGCGCGACAAGGGCCTGGATTTCGGTACGGTGTTGAAGCAGGCGCAGGCCCTGGGTTATGCGGAGGCAGACCCGACCTTCGACATCGAAGGTGTCGACGCCGCGCACAAAGTCACGCTGATGTCTGCCATCGCCTTTGGCATTCCGGTGCAGTTTGACAAGGCCTACGTGGAAGGCATCACCCAACTCGGCGCGCAAGACATCAAATACGCCGAGCAGCTGGGTTATCGCATCAAGCTGTTGGGCATCACCAAACGCACGGCTGCGGGCATCGAGCTGCGTGTGCACCCAAGCCTGATTCCGTCCAAGCGCCTGATTGCCAATGTTGAAGGCGCGATGAACGCGGTCGTTGTCAATGGCGACGCGGTCGGCACCACGTTGTATTACGGCAAAGGCGCGGGCAGCGAGCCGACTGCCAGCGCGGTCATTTCGGACCTGGTCGACATCGCCCGCCTGCACGGTGCAGATGCCTCCCAACGTGTGCCGCACCTGGCCTTTCAGCCGCACACGTTTGAGCAGTCCAGAGCCGACTCGCCGATTTTGCCCATGGCCGAGGTCGTTACCAGCTATTACCTGCGCCTGAAGGTGTCCGACGAAGCGGGTGTGCTGGCGAAAGTCACCGGCATCCTGGCCGAAGCAGGCATCAGCATCGACGCTGTGTTGCAGCGCGAGGCGGATGAGGTGGGCGGCGAAGGCGCCACACAGACTGACCTGATCATCCTCACGCACGACACGCGCGAAGGCACCATGAACGGCGCCATTGCGAAGATGCAGGCCCTGGCGACCGTCCTGGCCCCCATCGTTCGGATTCGCAAGGAAGAGTTGGCCTGATGCAATACGTGTCCACCCGAGCCGCCGCCACCAGTTCGCCGGCCGGAAAGCGTTTTTGTGAAATTCTCCTCGAAGGCTTGGCGCCGGATGGCGGTCTGTATTTGCCGCAGTCCTACCCGCAAGTTGATGCTGGGCAGATGGATGCCTGGCGCGCGGTCTATTTCAAAGACGGTTACGCCGCGCTCGCCTTCGAAATCCTCTCGCTTTACATCGACGACATTCCCGCCGCCGACCTGAAAGCCATTTGCGCCAAAACTTATACGCAAGCGGTGTTTGGCACCCACGACATCACGCCCTTGAAGAAACTCGAAGACGGCGTGTGGCTGCAAGCGCTCTCCAATGGCCCGACGCTCGCCTTCAAAGACATGGCGATGCAACTGCTGGGCAACCTGTTTGAGTACGAGTTGGCGCGGCGCAAGGAAGAGCTCAACATTCTGGGCGCCACCAGTGGCGACACCGGCAGCGCGGCCGAGTACGCCATGCGCGGCAAAAAGGGCGTGCGTGTTTTCATGACCTCGCCGGCCGGGCGCATGAGCCCGTTTCAGCAAGCGCAGATGTTTTCCCTGATGGACGAGAACATCCACAACATCGCCGTTGACGGCGTGTTTGATGATTGCCAGGACATGGTCAAGGCCGTCAGCAACGACCTTGAATTCAAGCGCCAATACAAAATCGGCACCGTCAATTCGATCAACTGGGCGCGCCTTCTGGCGCAGGTGGTGTATTACTTCGCTGGGTATTTCCTTGCCACGCAGAATGGTGACAAGAAAGTCTCCTTTGCGGTTCCTTCAGGCAACTTCGGCAACATCTGCGCCGGGCACGTGGCACGAATGATGGGTTTGCCGATCGATCAACTGGTTTTGGCCACCAATGAAAACGACGTACTCGACGAGTTTTTCCGCACCGGTGTTTACCGCGTGCGCGGCAGCGCAGACACCCATGAAACCTCAAGCCCGTCGATGGACATTTCAAAGGCTTCCAATTTCGAACGCTTCGTTTTTGACCTCGTGGGCCGCGACGGCGACAAGGTCAAAGCCCTCTTTGGCACGCGCCTGGCCAATGGCGGGAAATTTGACTTGAGCGGCGATCCGGTTTTTTCGGATGCCGTCACCCGGTACGGATTTGCCAGTGGAACGAGTACCCACGCCGACCGGCTGGCAACCATCCGCGACACCTTTGAGCGTTTTGGCGTGATGATCGACACCCACACCGCCGACGGCTTGAAAGTTGCGCGCCAACACCTGAAACCAGGCGTCCCGATGGTTGTTCTGGAGACGGCCTTGCCGGTCAAATTTGCCGCCGCGATCGTTGAGGCCCTGGGGCGCGAGCCGCCGCGGCCCGCCGCGTTTGTCGGCATTGAAAACCTGCCCAAAAGGGTTGTTGCCATGAAGGCTGATGCGCAGGCGGTCAAAGCCTACATCAGCCAGCATTGCGCAGACGCCTGAGCGCCATTCCATGAAGGTCATAGGCATTGCAGGGTTCTCCGGTTCGGGCAAAACCACTTTGGTTGAACGCCTCATCCCGCTGCTCAAGGCGGCGGATCAGCGGGTGTCGGTCGTCAAACACGCCCATCACAGCTTCAATATCGACCATGAGGGCAAAGACACCTGGCGTCACCGGGCGGCCGGTGCGTTTGAGGTCGTGGTCGCGTCCAACACGCGCCTGGCCCTGATGCGTGAATTCGAGCAGGAAGCAAAACTCACGGTTCACCAGGTCATCGCCGAGCTGTACGACGGTGTCGATTGGGTCATCGTGGAAGGTTTCAAAAACAGTGACATCCACAAGCTGGAAGTCTGGCGTGCCTCCGAAAATACGCAGGCACGGTACGTCAACGATCCATTTATCGCGGCCATTGCCACCGATACACCGGCGCAATTGCCAGAGCCCACCCAGTTGCCGGTGCTCGACCTGAACAACCCGCAAGCCGTGGTCTCCTGGATGCTGCAGAACCCCTTGCGGTTTGAATACAACGCGGAGATGTTCGCGTGAGCACCCAGCCGCAACGCGCGCCCTTGAAGGCGCTGGACGACGCGCTGGCCGAATTGCTGTCGCACGCGCGTGCACTCGAAGGCGCCGTGCCGGTCTCGACATTTGACGCAGACGGCCGCGTGCTGGCTGACGACGTCGTCGCCATGCTCCAGGTTCCGCCGCAGGACAACAGCTCGATGGATGGGTACGCCTTGCGTTGCGCAGACCTGCCGGTTGTGGGAGTCACCTTGCCCCTGACGCAACGTATTGCGGCAGGCGCGAATGGTCAACCCTTGCAGCCGGGAAGCGCAGCGCGCATCTTTACCGGCGCGCCCATCCCTGCAGGCGCAGACGCGGTCGTGATGCAAGAAGACTGCGAGGTGGTCAATGGGGCAGACGGCGCTGGCTCGGTGCGCGTCAATAAGCTGCCAGTCACGGGGCAATGGATACGCCGCGCTGGTGAAGATGTCATGCAAGGGACTGCGGTGCTTCGAAAGGGTACGCGCCTGACACCTGCTGAACTCGGCTTGGCGGCCAGTATTGGCCGCGCCACTCTGTTGGTCGCGACTCGCCCGAAGGTGGCACTGTTTTCAACGGGTGACGAGTTGGTAATGCCTGGCGAAATCGCGCCTGAAGCGATGAAACCCGGCGCCATCTACAACTCCAACCGGTTTTTCCTGCGTGCCTTGCTG
>JANNMM010000276.1:0-3296 GCA_031397915.1 Rhodoferax sp.
GCGCACAATGCCCGCGTCGAGTGTGGCGCCTTCGACCGCATCGCCCAAGACACCGCAAAAAGCGAAGCGCAAATAGGTGATGTCTTCCCCTGTGGCGGCGCGTTGCATGCGGGACATGTAGATGCCCACCAGCGCGGTCGGGTAGAAGCGGTGGGCGGTTTCTTCGAGCGCCTCGCGGGCGCAGGCGTCGATGAGCGATTCTCCCGGGTCCAGGTGGCCGGCCGGGTTGTTGAGCTTGAGGCCTTCCGAGGTTTGCTCCTCGACCAGCATGAATGTGCCGCCGCGTTCAATGATCGCGGCGACGGTGACGCTGGGTTTCCATCGGGTGTCCATGCCTGATTATGCATAGCGGGCCACGACGCCTGCTTGTGGCGCATGCTTGCCGGGCGGGGGCGCAAACTCGGGTAAGCTAGCGGTCAAACAACCTGAATTCGCTGAGGAGCCCACCATGTTGATTGGCATACCCGCAGAAACCGCTGCGGGCGAAACCCGCGTCGCGGCCACGCCCGAGACGGTCAAAAAACTCAAAGCCCAGGGCCACACGCTGCGCATCCAGTCGAGCGCGGGGGTTGCCGCCAGCGTGACCGACGCAGCTTACGTGGCGGCGGGTGGCGACATCACCGACGCCGCAGGCGCCTTGGGTTGCGAGCTGGTGCTCAAAGTGCGCAGCCCGTCCGATGGTGAATGCGCCTTGATGAAGCCCAGCACCACGCTGGTTGGCATGCTCAATCCGTTTGACGCCGCCGGCCTGCAGAAGCTCGCCATCGCAGGCCTCACCGCCTACGCGCTCGAAGCCGCGCCGCGCACCACCCGCGCGCAAAGCATGGACGTGCTTTCCTCGCAGGCCAACATCGCCGGGTACAAGGCCGTGATGATGGCGGCGGACAAATACCGGCGTTTCTTCCCCATGTTGATGACGGCAGCGGGCACGGTGAAGGCTGCGCGCGTGGTGATTCTGGGTGTGGGTGTGGCCGGTTTGCAGGCCATTGCCACCGCCAAACGCCTGGGCGCAGTGATCGAAGCCAGCGACGTGCGCCCGAGTGTGAAAGAACAGATCGAGTCGCTGGGCGGCAAGTTCATCGAGGTCTCCTACGACACGCCGGAAGAAAAAGAGGCCGCCGTAGGCGTGGGCGGTTACGCCAAACCCATGCCGCCCTCGTGGCTGGCGCGCCAACAGGTCGAAGTGGCCAAACGCGTGGCGCTGGCAGACATCGTGATCTCCACCGCGCTGATCCCGGGCCGCGCCGCGCCGACGCTGATCACCGAAGACATGGTCAAGTCGATGAAGCCGGGCTCGGTGATTGTGGACATTGCGGCCGGCAAAGGCCCGAACGGTGGTGGCAATTGCCCCATTTCCGAAGCTGACAAAACCGTGGTGAAACACGGCGTGACCCTGATTGGCGAGACCAACCTCGCCGCGCTGGTGGCCGCAGACGCCTCCGCGCTGTATGCCCGCAACGTGATTGACTTCCTCAAGCTCATCATCAACAAGGAAGGCGCGCTGCATGTTGATATGGAAGACGACATCGTCGTGGCCTGTTTGATGGCGCAGGGTGGTGAAGTCAAGCGCAAGTAAGTGGACGAGATAAGGAGAAAAAAATGGACATCGTTTCCCCCACCATCACCAACCTGATCATCTTTGTGCTGGCCATTTACGTGGGTTACCACGTGGTCTGGACAGTCACGCCGGCCCTGCACACACCCTTGATGGCGGTGACCAACGCCATCTCGGCCATCGTCATCGTCGGCGCCATGCTGGCCGCAGCGCTGACGGAAACCACGCTCGGCAAATCCATGGGCGTGCTCGCTGTGGCGCTGGCGGCGGTGAATATTTTTGGCGGCTTTCTGGTCACGCGACGGATGTTGGAGATGTTCAGGAAGAAGGACAAAAAATTGCCAGCGCCCAAGGCAGGAGAGTCCAAATGAGCATGAGCCTTGTCACCCTGCTGTACCTCGTCGCCAGCGTCTGCTTTATTCAGGCGCTCAAGGGGCTGAGCCACCCCACCACGTCCATCCGCGGCAACCTGTTCGGCATGATCGGCATGGCGATCGCCGCGTTGACGACTGCCGCGCTGATCGTGCAAATCTCCGGCGGCAAAGCTGAGGGTATGGCTTGGGTGCTGCTGGGCCTGGTGGTCGGTGGTGGTTACGGCGCTTACCGCGCCAAGACCGTCGAGATGACCAAGATGCCCGAGCTGGTGGCGTTTTTCCATAGCATGATTGGCCTCTCGGCAGTATTCATTGCCATCGCGGCGGTGGTGGAGCCCTGGGCCTTCCAGATCGTCGCCAAAGGCGCCGCGATTCCGGCGGGCAACCGGCTGGAGCTGGCGCTGGGTTCTGCCATTGGCGCCGTCACCTTCAGCGGCTCGGTGATCGCGTTCGGTAAGTTGTCGGGCACCTACAAGTTCCGCTTGTTTCAAGGCGCGCCGGTGCAGTTTTCCGGGCAACACAAACTCAACCTGGTGTTGGGTTTGATCATGTTGGCCAACATCGGCATGTACACGGCCACAGGCGAGCAAATTTATTTCGCCATTGCCACGGGCCTCGCATTTGTGATGGGTGTGCTCATCATCATCCCGATTGGCGGCGCCGACATGCCGGTGGTCGTCTCCATGCTCAACAGCTACTCCGGCTGGGCGGCGGCGGGCATTGGCTTTAGTTTGAATAACGCGATGCTGATCGTGGCTGGTTCATTGGTGGGCTCATCCGGCGCGATCTTGAGTTACATCATGTGCAAGGCCATGAACCGCTCGTTTTTCAACGTGATTCTGGGCGGCTTCGGCGGTGAAGCCACCACGGCGGTGGCGGGTGGAGCCGTGCAGCGCAGCGTGAAAAGCGGCAGCGCGGATGACGCCGCTTTCGTGCTGGGCAACGCCGAGACCGTGGTGATCGTGCCAGGCTACGGCCTCGCGGTGGCCCGCGCGCAGCATGCCGTGAAAGAACTCGCCGAGAAGTTGATACACAAGGGCATCAAGGTCAAATACGCCATCCACCCAGTGGCGGGCCGCATGCCCGGCCACATGAACGTGCTGCTGGCCGAGGCCGAGGTGCCGTACGACCAGGTGTTCGAGATGGAAGACATCAATGGCGAATTCGGCCAGGTCGATGTGGCGATCATTTTGGGCGCGAACGACGTGGTGAACCCCGCTGCGCTGACCAAAGGCAGCGCCATCTACGGCATGCCGATCCTGGAGGCCTACAAGGCCAAAACCATCATCGTCAACAAGCGCTCCATGGCGGCCGGTTACGCGGGCCTGGACAACGAACTCTTCTACATGGACAAAACCATGATGGTG
>JANNMM010000283.1:0-4273 GCA_031397915.1 Rhodoferax sp.
CATGGCACAGAAAAAAGGCGGCGGCTCAACGCGAAACGGGCGCGATTCCAAGCCCAAGATGCTTGGCGTGAAGGCCTATGGCGGTCAGACCATCAGCGCTGGCGCCATCATCGTGCGCCAACGCGGAACCAAATTCCATCCTGGAACCAATGTGGGCATCGGCAAGGACCATACCCTGTTTGCCCTGACAGACGGTCAGGTGAGTTTTGCCGTCAAAGGCGTGCTGAACAAACACACGGTGAGTGTGACGAACGCAGGTGCGTCGGCAGCTTAAACTGCACTTGCACCCCGCGACAACCCTGCGCGCGAGCGCGGGGTTTTTCGTTTCTGGCAAGGGTATTTCATGAAATTCGTCGACGAAGCCTTCATTGACATCTCCGCGGGAGATGGCGGGGCCGGCTGCGTCTCGTTCCGCCATGAAAAATACAAGGAGTTCGGCGGTCCCAACGGTGGTGACGGCGGTCGTGGCGGCCATGTTTTCGCCGTCGCTGACATCAACCTCAACACCCTAGTTGATTTCCGCTTTTCGCGCCGCTACGACGCCAAACGCGGTGAACACGGCATGGGCTCCGACATGTTTGGCGCGGCTGGTGACGACATCACGCTCAAGATGCCAGTGGGCACCATCATCACTGACGCTGAAACCGGTGAGGTCTTGTTCGAACTGCTGACGCCTGGTGAAGTGATCACCATCGCCAAAGGTGGTGACGGCGGCTTTGGCAACATGCGTTTCAAGAGCGCCATCAACCGCGCGCCACGCCAGAAGACGCCTGGATGGCCTGGCGAGAAGAAAAACCTGAAACTCGAATTGAAGGTTCTGGCTGACGTGGGCCTTCTGGGTCTCCCCAATGCCGGCAAGTCAACCCTCATCACCGCCATTTCCAACGCCCGTCCGCGCATCGCCGACTACCCCTTCACCACACTACACCCCAATCTGGGTGTGGTGCGGGTCGGGCCTGAGCAAAGTTTTGTGGTTGCAGATCTGCCCGGATTGATAGAAGGCGCGTCGGAAGGTGCCGGTTTGGGGCACCAGTTTTTGCGCCACCTGCAGCGTACGCGCCTGTTGCTGCACGTGGTTGACATGGCACCATTCGACGACAGCGTTGACGTGGTCGCAGGGGCCAAGGCAATTGTGAACGAGCTCAAAAAGTATGACCCCGCGCTTTTCGCCAAACCGCGCTGGCTGGTGCTGAACAAGCTCGATATGGTGCCCAAAGAGGAGCGCGCGGCCCTGGTGAAAGACTTTGTCAAGCGCCTCAAATTCAAGGGTCCTGTGTTTGAAATTTCTGCGCTGACCCGCGAGGGTTGCGAGTCGCTGGTCAAAACGGTCTACCAGCATGTCAAGGCGCAACAGCTGACGGAGCAGGAGGCGCCCGAAATCGACCCCCGTTTTGCGCCCGAGCAGGCCCCCTGACGCTGCGACGCGGTGACATGACTCACGCATTCAAGGTCGGAGCCGGCTCCCAAGTATTGCGCGACGCCAGACGCATCGTCGTCAAGGTGGGCTCGACCCTGGTCACAAACGAGGGCCGTGGCCTGGACGAAGCGGCCATTGGGGAGTGGTGCCGACAAATCGCCGCTCTGGTCAAAGGCGTAGAAGTCGCAGCGGGCGCCCTGGCCCGCGACAAAAGACCGCGGGAGATCATCATGGTCTCCAGCGGTGCCATCGCGGAAGGCATGAAACGCCTGGGGTGGCCCAAAAGGCCCAGCGCCGTCCATGAACAGCAAGCTGCTGCAGCCGTGGGCCAAATGGGCTTGGCCCATATGTACGAAACCAAGCTGCGCGAACACGGTTTGCTCAGCGCGCAGGTCTTGCTTACGCACGCCGACCTCGCCAACCGCGAGCGTTACCTCAATGCCCGCTCAACATTGCTCACACTGCTCAAACTGGGTGTTGTGCCGGTCATCAATGAAAACGACACGGTCGTCAATGACGAAATCAAGTTTGGCGATAACGACACGCTTGGCGCACTCGTGGCCAATCTGGTCGACGCGGATGTTTTGGTGATCCTCACGGACCAGACGGGCCTTTTTACGGCAGACCCTCGCAAAGACCCAGCTGCGCGGTTTGTCCACGAAGGCAAAGCCGGCGATCCGGCACTGGAAGCGATGGCGGGCGGCAGTGGTTCGGCGATTGGTCGGGGTGGCATGCTGACCAAGATACTTGCGGCCAAACGCGCCGCAGGTTCGGGTGCTTCCACCGTAATCGCCTGGGGCCGCGAGGCCAATGCGCTGGTGCGATTGGCCAACGGTGAGAGTTTCGGCACGTTGCTGGTGGCCCAAACCCAAAAAAACCAGGCGCGAAAACGCTGGATGGCTGACCACCTGCAACTGCGCGGCTCGGTCACGGTCGACGCCGGGGCAGCCGCTAAAGTCAAAGACGAGGGTAAAAGCCTGTTGCCCATCGGCATGACGGGCGTCGATGGCGACTTTTCAAGGGGCGATGTGATTGCGGTGCGCAATGCCGCCGGTGAAGAGTTTGCGCGAGGCCTGGCCAACTACTCCAGCGCCGAAGCCCGTCTGATTTGCCGCAAACCCTCCAGCGATATCGAAAACCTGCTGGGTTACATTGCCGAAGCCGAGATGCTTCACCGGGACAATCTGGTTCTGGGCAGTTGATCCGCGGCTTTGAGCCGAGGGTTCAAGGGCTTCGCGAGGGGTTTTTCATCTGCCGCAGTATTGCCTGGGCCGAACTTGCCGCCGTACCGCGGCCGTCACAGGCGCCCTGGCGTGCAAATGCAAGTGCGTGGTGCGAGGTGTTGTTGTCGTTCAGTGCCCGCCACTGCGGATCTTTCGCCAAAATCCATTTTCCGGTTGAACTCCAGCGCGCGTAGGTCTTGAATTCTCCGTGCCCGCAACGCAAGCCTTCGTACAGCGCATTGACCGAGCCGGAGGAACTGGTGGCCACCACCACATACCGCACGATACCATCGGCCGAGACCGCAAGGCTTGCCGGGTCAATGCCAAACTTGAGTGAGACATAGGGCGGCATATCCAGCGCCACCAGCGCGTCCTTGTTGAACGACGCAGGAGGCGGCAAATCGAGTTCCTTCCAGTCCGGGTCGGGCGGAATCATCTGCGCGAACGCGCCCGCACCGGCGAGCAAGGAGAAAAAAACCAGCTTCTTAATGGTGGCGTGCATGTCAGTGTTCGTGGCTGTCCTGAGCCTGAACCGGGTCCCAGCCGTGATGCGGGTCGGGCTCGAAGCTGGCGCCGGGTGGCAATTCGACATGTTGGCGCAGCAACAGGTCACGCGGGCGTCGGCCGTCAAAATCAGCGTCATGGGGGTCTGATGCCCCGATCTGGCCGTCGCGGGTGCGCACGCCTTTGCGCAGATAACGCGTGCGAATATCGTGGCGCGGCAAATACCGGGAGAGCTCGGTGAGCGCCATTTCATACACGCCGCGCTTGAATTCCACCACCGCGTCCAGCGGCACCCAATAGTCGTTCCAGCGCCAGGCATCGAATTCCGGGTGATCGGAGGCGCGCAAATTCAAATCCCAGTCGTGCCCTACCAGTTGCAGCAGGAACCAGATTTGTTTCTGCCCTTTGTAATGGCCACGCGCGTCGCGGCGGATGTAGCGGTCTGGCACCTCATACCGCAACCAGTCGCGGGTGCGGGCGACAATCTGCACATGCTCCGGCTGGAGCCCCACTTCTTCTTGCAGTTCCCTGAACATGGCCTGCTCGGGTGTTTCGCCCCGGTCAATGCCACCCTGTGGAAACTGCCACGAGTGGGTGCGAATGCGCTTGCCCCAGAACACCTGGTTTTTCTGGTTGAGCAAAACGATGCCGACATTGGGCCGAAAGCCGTCCCGGTCAAGCATAATCAAACCCCAAATTTTTTAAACTGAGTCCATTATGCACACAGTAACGCGTGCAGCAAGAGACTTACAAATTCAACATCCGGATGCGCCCGGTATTTGTCGTTGCTTCGTCTGCCATTTCCCCTCCTGAATGATCCCATGAAAGCCTCGCAGTTCTTTATTTCCACCCAGAAGGAAGCACCCGCAGACGCCGAAGTCGCCAGCCACAAACTGATGATGCGTGCCGGCATGATCAAAAAACTCGGCGCCGGCATCTACAGCTACATGCCCATGGGTCTGCGCGTGATCCGCAAGGTGGAGGCCATCGTGCGGCAGGAAATGAACCGCGCCGGGGCTGTTGAGCTGCTGATGCCGGTGGTGCAACCGGCAGAGTTCTGGCAGGAGACTGGCCGCTGGGACAAGATGGGCCCGGAGCTCATGCGCGTCAAAGACCGGCACGACCGCGA
>JANNMM010000213.1:0-17894 GCA_031397915.1 Rhodoferax sp.
GCCCTGTTGCTCGATACACTTGGGCGCAAACAATGAAAAATCGTATTGATTCAATGGAGAACTTTTGATGACAGTGGTCGCCGTTATAGGTTTGGGTTACGTGGGTTTGCCCCTGGTGATTGAGTTTGGCAAACACATGCGCACCATCGGATTCGACATCGCGCAAAACAAGGTGGAATCCTGCCAGGAGGGTGTGGATCCCTCGCGCGAGCTGTCGGACGAAGAAATGCGCGCCTCACCCCATGCCGTTTACACCGCCGACCCCAAAATGCTGGCCGAGGCCGACATGATCGTCGTCGCCGTGCCGACGCCGGTTGATGTGGCGCATATCCCGGACTTCCGGCCGCTGATCGGTTCGAGCACGAGTGTCGGTCGCCACATGAAAAAGGGCGTGACGGTAATCTACGAATCCACGGTATACCCCGGCGCCACCGAAGAGGTCTGTATTCCAGTGCTGGAGCGGGAATCCGGGCTGAAGTGGAAGACCGACTTCAACGTCGGTTATTCCCCCGAGCGCATCAACCCGGGCGACAAGGAGCACACCCTCACCAAGATCCTGAAAATCGTCTCGGGTGACACGCCGCAAACCCTGGACGCCGTGGCCAGGTTGTACGAAACAATCGTCATCCCGGGCGTTCACCGGGCCTCCAGCATCAAGGCCGCTGAAGCCGCCAAGGTCATCGAGAACACCCAGCGCGACCTCAACATCTCCCTCATGAACGAGTTGTCGATCATCTTTGACAAGATGGGCATCGACACCACCGAAGTGCTGGAGGCGGCGGGCACCAAATGGAACTTCCTCAAGTTCAAGCCGGGTCTGGTCGGGGGCCATTGCATCGGCGTTGACCCGTATTATTTGACGCACAAGGCGGAAATGCTGGGTTACAACCCGCAGGTCATCCTGGCTGGCCGGCGCATCAACGACGGCATGGGCAAGTTCATCGCCGAGCAAACCATCAAACACATGATCGCGGCGGGCAGCTACATCAAGGGCGCCAAGGTCAACGTGCTGGGGCTGACCTTCAAGGAGAACTGCGGCGACCTGCGCAACTCCAAGGTGATCGATATCATCAACGAGTTGAAATCCTACGGCGTTGAGGTGCATGTCAACGACCCGCAGGCCAAATCAGACGAAGCTGTGCACGAATACGGCGTGCCGCTGGTGGCGTGGGACGACTTGCCCCGTGCCGACGCCATCGTCGCCGCGGTGGCGCACAAGGAGTTTGCCGCGCTGGGCTTGGACGACATCGCGAAAAAACTCGTCAAGGGCGGCGCCTTCATTGACGTGAAGGCCGCGTTTGACCGCAAAGCCATTACCGGCGCTGGCTACAAGCTCTGGCGCCTGTGACCCTGGCAGTAATTAACACCCATATTAACATTTGTTGAAAATCGGCGCAAATTCCGCTAATTTATGAAAATAAAGGCATCGAAGTCACGTGAAATGGCGTTAGTTTGCTATAAGTATTATAGCGAATTGAGTTGCCTTTGATGCCTGGCACTTTGCATGCCCCACGATGACCGCCCCCTTGTCCTGCACGTCATGCACCGCTTTGACACCGGCGGGCTGGAAAACGGCGTGGTGAACCTCATCAACCACATGCCACCCGGTGCCTACCGCCATGCCGTGCTGGCCATGACCGAGGTGACTGATTTTCGCCAGCGCGTTGGGCGAACCGATGTTGAATTCATCGCCTTGAACAAGCCGCCAGGCCATGGTGTGTGGCAATACCGCAGGCTCTACAGCCTGTTTCGCAAATTGCGCCCGGCCATCGTCCACAGCAGAAACCTGTCGGCCCTTGAAGTGCAGGCGCCGGCGTGGGCCGCGCGGGTGCCGGTTCGCGTGCACGGCGAACATGGGCGCGACGTGGGCGACCTCGATGGCAGCAACGTCAACCTGCAGCGGGTGCGCCGCGCCTACCGGCCGTTTGTCCACCATTACGTGGCGCTGTCGCGTGATCTGGCGACTTATCTGGAGGTCAAGGTGCGGGTTCAACCTGCCGCCATCACCCAGGTCTACAACGGCGTTGACACGGCGCGTTTTTCGCCGGATTCCCGCGGACCGCAGCCGATAGATGGTTGCCCGTTTGATCCGGCGCAGCATTGGCTGGTTGGCACGGTCGGCCGCATGCAGACTGTGAAAGACCAGACCCTGCTGGCCCGCGCGTTCGTCCAGGCGCTCGCGCTGGCGCCCCAGCTTGCCGCGCGCCTGAGGCTGGTGATGGTCGGCGAGGGGCCCTTGCGGGCCGATGCCCTTGCGATTCTGGAGGCGGCGGGCCTGGCCCACCTGGCCTGGTTGCCGGGCGAACGCACGGACGTGCCACAGGTGATGCGTGGCCTGCACGCGTTCGCCTTGCCGTCGCTCGCTGAAGGCATCTCCAACACGATTCTGGAAGCGATGGCTTGTGCCTTGCCCGTGCTCGCCACGGCAGTGGGTGGCAACGCCGACCTGGTGCAAGACGGCGCGACCGGGCACATCCTGCCGCCAGACGACGTGCAGGGCATGGCACGGGGCCTGGTGACGCTGGCTGCAAATGCGCCTTCCGCACGAAACATGGGTGAGGCCGGCCGCCTGCGGGCGCTGGAGCGGTTCAGCATGCAGGCGATGGTGGGTGCCTACCAGTCTGTGTACGATACGCAACTGCGGATCAACCGCGTCACTCACGATAATTGCCAAGACCCATCCAGCCAAGAACATGTGCGGCATAACCGGAATATTTGACACCCGAGGCGGCAGCGACATCAGCCGCGTGGTGCTTCAGCGAATGAACGATTCGCAGTTGCACCGCGGACCGGATGAAGGCAGCCTGCACCTGGAGCCGGGCGTCGGGCTGGGTCACCGGCGTCTGTCGATCATTGACATCGCCACGGGCCAGCAGCCGCTTTTCAATGAAGACGGCTCGGTGGTCGTGGTCTTCAATGGCGAAATCTACAACTACCAGCAGTTGATTCCCGAGTTGCAGGCCTTGGGCCACGTGTTTCATACCAAGAGCGACACCGAAGTCATCGTGCATGCCTGGGAATCCTGGGGCGTTGAGTGTGTCAAGCGGTTCCGGGGCATGTTCGCTTTTGCATTGTGGGACCGCAACCAGCAAACCCTGTTCTTGGCGCGTGACCGCATGGGCGTGAAGCCGATGTATTACGCGCTGCTCGATGACGGCAGCTTGGTCTTCGGCTCTGAACTCAAATCCATCCTGGCCCACGGAGGCATGCACCGGGACATCGATCCCCTGGCGGTGGAGGAATATTTCGCCTTGGGGTATGTTGCCGAGCCGCGTACCATCTTCAAGCAGGCGCAGAAATTGTCACCCGGCCATACCCTGTGCATCAAGCGGGGACAGGCCCCGGAAGCGCCCAAGGCTTATTGGGACGTTGAATTCTCCCTTGACAACCCGATTTCCGAAGCCGATGCGCAAGCCGAACTGGTTGAACGCCTGAAGGAATCCGTGCGCTTGCGGCTGATCTCCGAAGTGCCGCTGGGCGCCTTCCTCTCGGGCGGTGTAGACAGCAGCGCCGTGGTGGCGACCATGGCCGGCCTCAGTGCCGAGCCGGTCAACACCTGCTCCATCGCCTTTGACGACCCGGCGTTCAATGAGTCTGAGTTTGCGCAAATGGTGGCGGACCGCTACAAAACCAACCACCGGGTTGAAACCGTCAAGAGTGATGACTTTGACCTGATCGATACCCTGGCCCGCCTCTACGACGAGCCTTACGCCGACAGTTCAGCCATCCCCACCTACCGGGTCTGCCAGCTCGCGCGCAAACACGTGACGGTTGCACTGTCGGGTGATGGCGGTGACGAAGCCATGGGCGGTTACCGGCGTTACCGCATGCATTTGATGGAAGAGAGCATGCGTTCCCGCTTGCCCCATGGCGTGCGCCGGCCGATTTTCGGGACACTGGGCAAGCTTTACCCCAAGGCGGATTGGGCGCCACGGGTGTTTCGCGCCAAAACCACTTTTGAAGGGCTGGCTCGCAATTCGGTTGAAGCCTATTTCCATTCGGTCTCGATCCTGCGTGGCCCCATGCGTGACGCCATGTTCAGCAAACGGTTTCAAACCGAGCTGGCTGGCTACAGCGCCCAGGAAGTATTCAACCGCCATGCCGGGCAATGCGCGTCCAACGATCCGCTGGCCCAGATTCAGTATCTGGATCTCAAAACCTATCTGGTGGGTGACATCAACACCAAGGTGGACCGCGCCAGCATGGCGCACTCGCTGGAGGTGCGCGAGCCGCTGATGGACCATGAGCTGGTGGAGTGGCTGGCCAGCCTGCCATCGAACCTGAAAATCCGCGGGCAGGAAGGGAAATACATTTTCAAGAAAGCCATGGAGCCGCATTTGCCCGATGCTGTGCTGTACCGGCCGAAGATGGGGTTCTCAGTGCCACTGGCGCGCTGGTTCCGCGGTCCCTTGCGCCAGCGCGTCCGTGACGCGGTCCTGGGCGAGCGCCTGCAAAGCACCGGCTGGTTCAACCAAGGCTATCTGCGCCATTTGGTGGAGGCCCACCAGTCGGGTGCCAGTGATTACAGCGCCGCCTTGTGGACCTTGCTGATGTTCGAGGCCTTTTTGCGCCAGGTGGTTGACGGTGGCAACATTAACCCGGGCATCGCAAAGGCGCCAGAACCCGTCAGCGCGCCCGTATGAGCCTGAGAATCCTGCACATACTGGACCATTCGATCCCCTTGCACAGCGGATACACCTTTCGGACGCTTTCGATTTTACGGGAGCAGCGCAAGCTGGGCTGGCAGACCTTCCACCTGACCAGCCCCAAGCATTCGGTTGGAAGCGGCCATGAAGAAGTGGTGGATGGCTGGCACTTTTTCCGCACGCCTGCCACCTCTGGCAGGCACTTTCCGGGGTTTGCACAAATCGCACTGATGCGCCAGCTGGAGCGGCGGCTGCAACAAGTCGCGGAACAGGTGCGTCCCGATGTGCTGCACGCCCACTCGCCGGTCCTCAATGCAATCCCTGCGCTTCGGGTCGGCAGGCGTCTGGGCATTCCGGTGGTTTATGAAATACGGGCCTTTTGGGAAGACGCCGCGGTTGATCACGGCACCACCACTGAAGGCAGCGTGCGCTACAAACTGACGCGTTGGCTTGAAACACGTGCGATCAAGCGCGCGGACCACCTCTTCACCATTTGCGAAGGGCTTCGCTCAGATATGGCCCAACGTGGCGTGGCGCCGGCCAAAATCACAGTGATCCCGAATGCGGTCGACATCGACTCGTTTGAGCCCGGCGGCGAGCCCGATCTGGCGCTCAAGCAGTCGCTAGGCCTGGATGGTGCCAGCGTTGTCGGTTTCATCGGTTCGTTTTACGCCTACGAAGGGCTGGACCTGCTTCTCGATGCAATGCCTGCCATCCTGGCTGCGCGCCCTGAGGTGCGGGTTCTGCTGGTGGGTGGTGGCCCCCAGGACCAGGCCCTCAAGGCGCAGGCACAAAAGTTGGGTATTGCGGACAAGATTGTGTTCACCGGACGGGTTCCCCATTCGGAAGTTCAGCGTTACTACGATCTGGTTGACGTACTGGCCTATCCGCGCCACTCCATGCGCTTGACGGAACTGGTCACACCCCTGAAACCGCTCGAAGCCATGGCGCAGGGGCGTTTGCTGGTGGCGTCCGACGTGGGTGGGCACAAGGAGTTGATCCGCGATGGTCACACCGGCATTTTGTTCAAGGCTGGCGACGCGGCCGCTTTGGCACAGGCCATTGTCAAACTTCTTGGCGCACCGCAAAACTGGTCGGCGTTGCGTGAGGCGGGCCGGCGGTTTGTGGAAGAAGAGCGCAACTGGGCCAGGAGTGTCGAAAACTACGTCCAGGCTTACCGGGGCCTGAAAACGGGTCAAGGCACATGAGCCAAGAGCCAAAAATGGGCCAACCGCATATCGTCGTATTCAGCAGCCTGTTCCCCAACAGCCTGCAGCCCATGACGGGTCTGTTCATCCGCGAGCGCATGTTTCGGGTGGCAAAGCATTTGCCCATGACGGTGGTTGCACCGGTTCCGTGGTTTCCGTTTGATTTTTTGATTCGACAAATGCGCCCCGATTTCCGCCCCCGCGCGCCAGGCGACGAGGTTCAAAGTGAAATTCCGGTGTTTCACCCGCGTTTTCTGTCAGTGCCCGGCGCATTCAAGTCTTTGGACGGCATTTTCATGGCATTGAGTTGCCTGCCCCGCTTGATGCGGCTGAAACGCCAGAAGAAGCTGGACATCCTGGATGCCCATTTCGCCTACCCCGACGGGTACGCCGCAACCCTGCTCGGCCGATGGTTACGCGTGCCGGTGACGATTACGCTCAGAGGCACTGAAACCCGCCATATTGCATCGCCAAAACTCAAACCCCTGGTACAGGCGGCACTTGACCGGGCCAGCCGGGTTTTCTCGGTGTCCGAGTCCCTCCGGCAAGTTGCCATAGGCAGTGGCGCGTTGCCGTCGAAGGTTCTGGTGGTGGGCAATGGCGTTGACATTGCGAAGTTTTCTCCACTCGAGCAACTTGAGTGCCGCGCAGGCCTCGGACTTCCAGCGACAGCCAAGGTGATCGTTACGGTTGGCGGGTTGGTAGAGCGAAAAGGTTTTCACCGGGTGATTGCCGCATTGCCGGAAATTCTTAAAGAATTTCCGGACTGTGTTTATCTGGTGGTGGGCGGCCCGAGTGCCGAAGGGGACTGGACCGACAAACTCAAGCAGCTCGTGGTCGACCAAGGATTGGAAAAAGCGGTGCAATTTCTGGGGCCACTTGCGCCCGAGAAACTCAGTGCCGTGTTGTCGGCGGCGGATGTTTTTGTTTTGTCAACACGAAACGAAGGTTGGGCCAATGTGCTGCTGGAGGCCATGGCCTGTGGTCTGCCGGTTGTTGCAACCGATGTGGGTGGCAACAAAGAGGTTGTCTGCCGTCAGGATCTCGGAACAATTGTTCCATTCGATGACCACGCAGCCCTGGTCAATGCCATCGTGGCAACTTTAGGCCGTACCTGGGACAAGCGCGCGATTCGGGCGTACGCAGAGGCCAATACCTGGGGCAACCGGGTAGCGACACTGGTCAACGAGTTTCGCGCCTTGGCTCCAGCAATCGGTCAAGGTGGGCGGGCGTGAGCCCGTCCGGACTCAAGCCTCACTGGCAAAATTTGCATCTATGAAAATTACTGTCATTGGCACGGGTTACGTTGGCTTGGTTTCAGGCGCCTGTTTGTCTGAGGTAGGCAATGATGTGATGTGCCTGGATGTAGACCCGGCAAAAATCAAGACCCTGAAAGAGGGTGGAATCCCGATTTTTGAGCCGGGCCTGAAAGAAATGGTTCAGCGCAATGTCGCTGCTGGCCGCCTGCATTTCACCACCGATGTCGAGCTTGCGACCCATTTTGGTACGGTTCAATTCATTGCCGTTGGTACGCCACCCGGGGAAGATGGCTCCGCCGACATGAAGTACGTTGTGGCTGCAGCGCAATGCATCGGACGCCACATGACCGACTACAAAGTCATTGTGGACAAGAGCACAGTGCCCGTTGGAACCGCCGACCGGGTGAAGTCCGCAGTGGCCGGCGAACTCGCCAAACGCGGGACCGACATTCCGTTCAGTGTCGTTTCCAACCCGGAATTCCTGAAGGAGGGTGCTGCAGTGGAGGACTTCATGCGCCCCGACCGCATCGTGGTGGGCTGTGCGGACGAAGCGGGCGTGCACTACATGCGCGGACTGTATGCCCCTTTCCAGCGCAACCATGACCGCCTGATTGTCATGGACGTCCGCAGCGCCGAATTGACCAAATACGCTGCCAACGCCATGTTGGCCACCCGCATCAGCTTCATGAATGAAATGGCCAACCTGGCTGAAAAACTGGGCGCAGACATTGAGCAGGTACGCCGGGGCATCGGCAGTGACCCGCGCATTGGGTATGACTTCCTGTATGCCGGCGCGGGGTATGGTGGCTCGTGTTTTCCGAAGGATGTGAAAGCCCTGATCAAAACGGCGGCCGATGACGCGGGGTTGGGCCTCAAAGTGCTGCAAGCAGTGGAGTCTGCCAACGATGCGCAAAAGCATGTGCTGGGTGGCAAGGTCAAGGCGCGTTTCGGCGAAAACCTCAAAGGTCGGCATTTCGCAATCTGGGGGCTCGCGTTCAAGGCCAATACAGACGACATGCGTGAAGCGACCAGCCGGGAGGTTATCAACGATCTATTGGCCGCTGGCGCCACAATTTCAGCCTATGACCCCCAGGCCATGGCGGAGGCCCGGCATTGTTTTCCCGCTCAGGCGGGTCTGACCTTTGCGGACTCCCCGGTTGCTGCCCTGGAGAATGCGGACGCTCTGGTCATCGTTACGGAATGGAAGGAATTTCGCAGCCCCGATTTTGAAGTCATCAGGAACAAGTTGAAGGAAGCAGTCATTTTTGATGGTCGCAATTTGTACGATCCGAAGACTGTGCGGGCCATGGGATTTGAATATTTCGCGATCGGGCGATGATTGAAGGTCAGCTGCTGATATGGGTCTGTACACATCTTTTGTCGCCGCAATCCTTTTTCCGCTGCAGGAAAGGCTCAAACACCATGAGACCGTGGCCGCGCGCAGGAAGATGGACGAGGTTCAATGGTGGCCCATGGAAAAGGTCGCTGACCTGCAATTGCAGCGTCTACAGCAACTGCTGAACGACGTGGCCTGCCATGTCCCCTACTACCGGGACCTTTTTCGCGGCATTGGTTTTGATCCGGCCCAATTGAAAAGCACGGCTGACCTGCAGCAACTGCCCTTCCTCACCAAATCCCTGATTCGCGCCAACACCGAAGGTCTGAAACACGATCAGGCTCAGGGACTGGCCCGCTTCAATACGGGTGGCTCGTCCGGTGAGCCACTTATTTTCTACATTGGCAACAAGCGCGTCAGCCACGATGTTGCCGCCAAATGGCGCGCCACGCGCTGGTGGGGCGTGGACATTGGCGACCCGGAAATCGTCGTTTGGGGCTCACCCATTGAATTGGGCAAACAGGATCGGGTGAAGTATTGGCGCGACAAACTCATGCGCACCCAGTTGCTGCCTGCCTTTGAAATGTCCGAGTCCAAGCTCGACGGCTTCATTGCCACCATCCAGTCCGTCAAGCCGCGCATGTTGTTCGGTTACCCTTCTGCGTTGACACTGATAGCGCGGCATGCCCAAAAACGCGGTGTGGCCATGGACAAACTCGGTATCAGGGTGGCCTTTGTCACCTCCGAGCGTTTGTATGACGATCAACGGGCCACCATCAGCCAGGTGTTTGGCTGCAAAGTAGCCAACGGTTATGGCGGGCGGGACGCCGGATTCATTGCCCACGAATGCCCCAGCGGCTCCATGCATCTGACGGCAGACGACATCGTCGTCGAAATCATTGGTGAAGATGGCACCGTGCAGCCTGCCGGCGTTTCAGGTGAAATAGTGGTGACCCACCTGTCCACTAATGACTTTCCTTTCATCCGCTACCGCACGGGCGACATCGGCGTGTTGGGCACAGAGCCGTGCGCCTGCGGCCGCGGCTTGCCGGTACTCAAGGATATCCAGGGCCGCAGCACAGATTTTGTGGTTGCTGCCGACGGAACCGTCATGCATGGTCTCGCGCTTATTTATATTTTGCGGGACCTGCATGGTGTCAAGTCCTTCAAGGTGATTCAGGAGTCAAAGGAATTGACCCGGGTGCTTCTGGTCGTGGATGCGGCCTTCAGTCAGGGGGCCATTGCCCTGATCCAGGACGGTTTCAAGCAACGCCTGGGTGCTCGGGTTTCAGTGGTTGTCGATGTGGTCGACGCCATCGCGGCTGAGAAGTCAGGCAAATTTCGGTACATTGTCAGCCATGCGTGACTTACTGGTCGCTGCAATTGTCATGGCGGGCTGCGCTGCCGCGCTGCGACGCCCATGGATCGGCATCATGTTGTGGACCTGGCTGAGCATCATGAACCCGCATCGCTACGCCTACGGTTTTTCCTACAGCGCACCACTGGCGATGATCACCGCGCTGTGTGTGGTAGTCGGTCTGTTGATGACCAAGGACCGTGACTCGCCTTTCAAGGGCAAACCGATCGTGATCCTGGTCATATTCATGGTGTGGATGACGTTTTCGTGGCTGCAGGGTCTCGATGTCACGGGCGATTACGAGCAGTGGAAGAAAGTCATGAAGATCGACGTGATGTTGATCGTCGCCCTGATGGTTTTGAACAGCAAAAAGCATATTTTTGCGCTGATGTGGGTGTGTGCTGGCTCGATTGCTCTATTGGGGATCAAGGGCGGCGCGTTCACTATCGCCACCGGTGGTTCTTACCACGTCTGGGGTCCACCGGGTTCGTTCATTGGCGGCAACAACGAATTTGCACTGGCGCTGGTGATGACCATTCCCCTGCTTCGGTTTCTGCAGACCCAGCTTCAGAAGCGCATCTGGAAGCTTGGCATGACGGCATCAATGATCCTGTGTGCTGCTGCGGCGCTGGGTTCCCAATCGCGCGGGGCCTTGCTGGCGATTGCTGCCATGGCCGTCACGCTGTGGTGGCGGGCGAGAAACAAGTTCGCCGTCGGTATTGGCCTGGTGATCGTCGCGATTCCCTTGCTGGCGTTCATGCCTGACACCTGGGTCAACCGCATGAACACCATTCAAACCTATGAAGAAGACCGTTCTGCCATGGGTCGCATCAGTGCATGGTGGGCGGCATGGAACATCGCGCTCAAGTACCCTGCAGGCGTAGGCTTTGACCCGGCGACAGCCGAAATTTTTGCCCGGTTTTCCCCTTATCCGGATATGGTCCATGCGGCGCACAGCATTTATTTCCAGATCCTTGGTAACCACGGGTTTATTGGCCTTTTCATGTTCCTGTTGATCTGGTTCTTGACCTGGCGTGCCGCAGAGCAATTGAGAACTGCCAAGAATCTGCCGGCTGAGGCCATTTGGACAGTTGAGTTGGCCTCCATGTGCCAGGTGTCACTGGTCGGGTTTGCGGTGGGCGGTGCCTTTTTGAGTCTGGCCTATTTTGATTTGCCTTACAACATTTTGATTCTCGTGGTACTGACCAAAGTCTGGGTCGACAAAAAGGGATGGCTGACCGAGCCAACTTACGCACCCGGCTGGCGCACCATTCCGGGACTGGCGACGCTACCGCCGCCCCAGGTTGCCCGTGCTTAAACCCCTGTTTGGAATGGTGTCCGGCTCAGGCAATGGTGCACGCCTGTCGGTGCTCATCTTTCACCGGGTGTTGGTGAAGGCCGACCCGCTTTTCCCGGATGAAATCGATGCGGCGCGCTTTGACCAGATTTGCAGCTGGCTCAAAACCTGGTTCAATGTCTTGCCACTGGACGAAGCCGTCAAAGGCCTGAAAGCGGGGGCACTTCCCACCCGCTCCGCCTGCATTACCTTTGACGACGGGTATGCCGACAATTGCCAGATTGCCTTGCCAATCCTCCAGCGCCATGGACTGACCGCCACGTTTTTCATCGCCACCGGTTTTTTGAACGGCGGCCGCATGTGGAATGACACCATCATTGAAACAGTGCGGGCCTCGGCAGGGTCCAGCATTGACGCGTCCTGCGCTGGTTTGGGTCATTTCCGGCTGGACGCCATTCCTCAAAGTCGGCAAGCCATCGACGCCTTGATCGCCAAGGTCAAATACCTGGGCATTGCAGAACGCATCCGTGTCACGCAGGAATTTGCCGATACAGCCAAGGTGGGGTTGCCCAACGATTTGATGATGAGCTCGGCCGAGGTTAAAACCCTGCGCCAGGCTGGCATGCAAATTGGCGCCCACACCGTCTCCCACCCGATCCTTGCCCGTTTGGCCGACGATGAGGCCCTGCAGGAAATTCAAACCAGCCAAGTGTTTCTTCAAGACTTGCTGGGCGAGCGGATTGGCCTATTTGCCTATCCAAACGGCAAGCCGGGTGAAGACTACTCGGCGCAAACCGTCAACGTGGTGAGGCAACTTGATTTCGACGCGGCGGTCAGCACCACCTGGGGCACCACATCACCGGGCGACGACCTGCTGCAGATCCGCCGCTTTACGCCGTGGGACCGGTCAAAGTGGCGATTTGGCCTGCGCTTGCTGGCCAATTTGCGAACAGGCTGACCAGCGCGTCAAACCCTGAAAGCTGGTTTGTGTTGGCGCAACCACTGCTCGAGCATCATCAAGATCCAGACCATCTCACCAAAATACCCCGGGTGTTCCGGCAGGCGCTGGGTCAACAGCGTCTGGACAAAATCCTGCCGCACCACACCGCGCTCGGCAAGGCTGCGCAGCGATTCACTGGCCAGGGCATTCAGCGCTGGGTTTGCGTTGGCCCAGACGCCAAATGGCAAGCCAAATCCCTGTTTTTTCTTGGTGATGATGTCGTCCGGCAAGAAACCGCGCAGCGCCTCCTTGAAGAACCAGCGCAGTTGCGACCCCTTGAGTTTGTAGGACGACGGCAGTTTTTGCGAAAACGCCAGCAAGCGGTCGTCCAGCATGGGGAACCCGACGCCAATTTGCGCCAGGCGGGTTGCGCCCATCACTTTGGGCAGGTCGCATTCGGCCAGTGTGAAGCGCCAGTCGAAGGCCAGTTCCTGGTTCAAAAGGCTGGCGCCGCGGGTCGATTGCCAGACGCCGCGTTGCAGGTCCAGCGGGCGGGCAACGTCCACCAGCGCCATCAGTTGGGGCGTCAACACCTCGTTGGGACCCAGGCGCATGATGAGGTTGTACATCTGCAGGCGGTCGGGCATCGGCACCCGTGCCTGCTCGACGTAACTGCCTGCCTTGCGCGTGAGCGGCACAGCGGCAGCTGGGCGCGTGGCCAGCAAAGGTTCCAGCAAACCCTTTTGCAGGAAGCCCGGGATATGGCTATACCAGCCAAACACCCGTTGCTTGGCGTAACGCGAGTTGCCACCAAAAAGCTCATCGCCTCCGTCACCGGCGAGCAGGCGGGTCACGCCGTCTTCGCGAGCCACTTTGGCGCAGTAATAGGCGGGCAAGGCGGACGAATTGCCAAACGGCTGGTCGAAATGCGCGGCCACCTTCGGGATGCTTTGCACCAGGTCATTGGGGGTGACGTAATACTCGTGGTGCTCAGTCTTGAAGTGTTTGGCCGCGATGCGGGCGAACGCCATCTCGTCGTAACCCTGGGCGTCAAAACCAATGGAGTAGGTGGCTGTGGTTTGGTCGCTCACTTGCGAGGCCATGCCGACGATGGTGGAGCTGTCGGTGCCGCCACTCAAAAAGCACGCGGGTTTGCTCCCATCAAGTTGGCTTGCCACTGCTTGGCGCAGCAGGGCTTTGAACTCGGTCTGAAGGGCGTCAAATGAAACGTTTGGGGTTTCTTCAAAACTGGGCGCCCAGTAAGGCCTGACGGTCACCTGCCCGTTTTCAAACCATGCGCAATGGCCCGCAGGAAGCCTGAAAATACCCTTGAAAATGGTGCGTGGCGAGGGGACGACATGGAAATACAGGTAGTCAAAAATCGCCTGTGGGTCAAGGTCTGTTGCCGCATCCGCCAATTCATCAGCCCGCGCGGCAAAACGCAATTGGCCGTCGACCACCCGGTAACAAACGGTCTGGATGGAGAAGCGGTCCACCGCCAAAAAGCCACGCCCCTTGGGGTCGGTAAAACCCACCGCAAAGTCACCGGTTACGCCAGCGGCGGCTGTTTGCGAATCAGTGGCAACGGCTTCGCGCCACGCGGCCAAACTGCCTTGCGTTGTGGCGATGTTTGCCAGTCGGGAATCCGAGAACCTTGCAGTGCCGGTGGTCAGCGTTGTCGTGTTGGTGTGGAGTTGGCCGGGCATGGATAGTCGGTGTTTACGGGAAGCGTTCGGGGAAGCGTTTTGGCGGTGAATCAGGCCAAACTCTGCATGGCCCCCGGATTATGCGTGTTGAAGGAGACCGCCCGCGTTGAGCGCGGATGGGTGTATTCACGCGTCGGGGTCAAGCTCAGGCCGTCGCTGGCACCGGCGTCGCTGCCGCGGCCTACCAGCGCAGAACGCCGTTTAAGGCGGGCGTCGTACCGCGCCAGATCGGAAAAATCCCGCGCTTCGGCGCTGAAGTTGTCGCGGTAGTCGCCGCTGCCAGCATTTTCAAGCGCGCCTTGGCCCACCAACAGGTTGTTGATGGCACGAATTTCCTGCGCGCCCGGCATCACACGCAGAAATTCGCCACCCTGCGCCAGCCGGTTCACCAGGGTGTTGTTGACCAGCTGAATGGTGTTGTGTGGCCATCGATAACCTTCGGCGCCAACCGAGATGATGTAAGGGTTATCAGTTTCCGGCCCCTGTTCGACCAGATTGCCAACCACCTGTGCGACGCCGCCGTTGGGAAATTCCAGCTCGTAACTGGCGCTGCCGCCGGCCTCATCGGTCAGGCGGTTGTAGAAAACCTTGCTCAAGGCAGCGCGACTCTTGAGCAGATGACCGGTGCGTGCATGGTGAAAATAGCTCCCGGTGACCGACATCCGGGCAATGGCACCGACGTAAAGATTGTGGTTGTGGCCATCCGGGCGCATGTTGTGGGCGAATTCGCAGTTTTCCACCTCAAGAACAGCATTGGGGTCGTTGCTGGTGAGCAGCCCCATTTCATTGAGTGTGAAGCTGCAATCGCGCAGCCGCAGGGAGCCCTGCTCGAAACGGATGCCTGCGCCGTTGCGGCCGGGAACGGTGCAACCCTCAAAGTCGAAGCCCTGCACGCGCATCCGCTTGGCGCGCACCACCCAAATGGCTTTGCCCTCGGCTGATGCGCCGCTGGCCAGGAGGCGCGCGCGACCACCCACTGCCCTCAGGGTCACGTCGTCATGCGGCCAGACGGCGACATCTGCCACATAGTCTCCTGCGTCGACCTCGATGCGTTGACCGGCTCGAGCCAAGCGTGCGGCTTGGGCCAAGGTTCGAACCGCGCGACCTGCGCCAACCCGCATTAAAGCGCCTGCCTGCTGCTGGGCATGAGCCACTAAAGGGGCTGCCGGCAACGCCAGGCTTGCGCAGAGGCGCATAGCGTCTGATGCGAAACCGCGACGGTTGATCAAGGTCAAGATTTTCACAAATTTTTATTACTAGTAATGTGTATAAAAAAATTCCAACTTAAGTCACGAATTTATTTAAGTATAAGCTATAAAAATCATATTAATATTGACTATATTTCAAACTAAAACTATCAAAAAATGTAAAATAAAAGAGTTTGTTTTGAGAGGCGTGGATTTTGCGCTTTCCAGTTAAAAGCATTTCAATTGGCGCCCAAGTTTCGTCCAGTTTGACGGGTCTGCGCACCGCTAGGCTCTGACAAATTTGGCTTGTACACTGAAACTGAAAGCTCTGACGCCATGCGACGCAAACTGATTAAACGCTCCACACACAGCTGGAGCGTACCTTGAGGCCGGTAACCAATACCCAACCCGGCGGGCCGCAACAGGCTCCTCAACTTCTGTGGCTTGCCTACGTATTCTTTGTGGTTTACGGCAGCCTCGTGCCGCTGCAATACCGGCCACTGCCGCTGGCCGAAGCCTGGAGCCTGTTCCAGCAGATACCTTATTTGAAGCTGGGCATTGAATCACGCGCGGACTGGGTGGCCAATGGCGTTTTGTACGTGCCGGTCGGGTTTCTCACGGTATTCATGCTCACAGCGCAATTTCCCCGGGTTTGGGCGCCCGTCCTGCAAACGCTGGCGGCCGTGTTTTGTCTGGCTCTGGCAGTGGGTGTCGAGTTCACCCAGCTGTTTTTCCCGCCACGCACGGTCTCCCTGAATGACCTGCTGGCCGAAGCCATTGGCAGCCTGATCGGCATCATGATCGCAGCGAGATGGGGGCGCTGGTTTACCGCCCTGTTGCAATCGTTCCTGCACGATACAAAGCGGCTGTTTGTACTTGGGCTGGACGCCTATGCCTTGGCGTACCTTGCGTTTGCCATGTTTCCCTTTGATTTTCTGCTGTCCTGGGGCGAACTCGGAGACAAACTGCGATCCGGCAACTGGGGATGGCTGTTGGCTGGAGAGGCGCAACGTGTCTCGATCCAGCTGGTGAAGTTGCTGGCTGAAATTGTATTGACTCTGCCATTCGGCGTTTTGCTGGCGCGGCTCGCCGGCAGAAAACATACAGGTTACGGCCTAGCGCTTTTCGCCGGTTTTTTGCTTGGCGGCCTGGTCGAGATGGGTCAATTTTTCATTGCCTCGGGTGTTTCACAGGGCCTGTCGGTATTGACCCGGGTCGCAGGCGTGTGTGTGGGTCTCGGGCTCTACCGATATGCCAACCGCGAGGCGCACATGTTCACGCTCGCGGATGCGGCACGGGTGGTCCGCCGCCTCGTGCCTTGGCTGGCACTGCCCTACCTGCTGGTACTGCTTGAAATCAATGGCTGGATCAGCACACGCTGGCAGGGGCTCGCCACAGCTCGGTCTCAATTGGACGGTGTCAACTTCATGCCGTTTTATTACCACTACTACACCACCGAGGCCATTGCACTCTTCAGCCTCGCCGCAGTGGCTTTGTCTTATTTACCGCTGGGCGTTGCAGCCTGGGGCTTCAAACAAAAGGCTGTCCTGGCACTGGCGGGTGCAGCCCTTCTGGCGGGTGTGGTGGAAACCGGCAAGTTATTCATTCCGGGCGCCCACCCGGACCCCACCAATGCACTCATCGCCGGATTCGCGGCCTGGGCTGCGGCCAGTCTCCTGAACCTTTTTTCAAGTGGCAAACGGTTGACGCAACCCCATCAGGCCGACGTTGCAACGGTGATCCAGCCGCTGCCCGCGGCCAAACCACCTGCGGTTCTGCCTTGGCTGGCCATGGCTGTTTGCCTGGTTGGGCTGGGAGCCTGGGTCGCGGCCTTTCCCGCGTTTCGGCTGCTGGTGGCAACGGTGATTGTTGCCAGTTGTGTCGCCGTCTGGTTTCAGCCCCGCCTGGTGTTCGCGCTCATCCCTGCCGCATTGCCGGTTTTTGATTTGGCTCCCTGGAGTGGGCGGTTTTTTTTCGACGAATTCGACGCACTCGTCGTGGCCACACTGGCCGTAGCGTACGTGCGTGGTCCGGCATCCCTGCGCGAGGCCGCGCGGGCAAGTGACACTCGCGGCAAGAGGGCGCGACCTGACCTCTTGATGCTGGGCATCACCACGCTGCTGGCTGTGAGTTTCGCCATCAGCACCGCGCGCGGCTTGATGCCTCTGGCCTGGCCTGACGCAAACGCCTTCAACAACTATTTCAGCATTTTCAACGCCTTGCGCATCGCCAAGGGCGCGTTGTGGGCCGGATTGATCTGGCAACTTTCAGGGCGTTTTTTCAAGGCTGGTGCCGACGTGCGGCGTCCATTTTCATGGGGCTTGACAGCTGGCCTTGCTTTCACCGTTGTATGGATCGTCTGGGAGCGGGTGGCTTTTACGGGCTTGTTGAATTTCACTGAATACCGGGTTACAGGGCCGTTTTCCGCCACCCACACCGGGGGTGCGTACATTGATGGTTTTCTTGCAGCCGCCATTCCGTTTCTGATTGTGTTGACGGTCGAGCAGCGCCATTGGCTCGTCAGGCTGGCAGGGGGGCTGCTGGTTCTCGCCAGCACCTATGCTTTGGCGGTCACGTATTCGCGCGGAGGGTACCTCGCCTTTGCGGTCACGGTGGCTGTGGTGTTGATGGCTTTGCTGACCAGATCCGCACGGAAGTTTCGCGTGGGTCTGGTCATGGCCAGTCTGGCAGGGACCATGCTGGTCGTCGCGTTGCCCGTGTACAAAAGTGATTTCATGCAGTCTCGTCTGGCCAGTGTCGCAGCCGACTTCGAATTTAGAAAAGCCCATTGGCGCGACACGCTGGCCATCCGGGACCCCGACCTCATGACCACGCTTTTCGGCATGGGACTGGGCCGCTTTCCCGATACCAAATACTGGCGCAGCACCCTAAATCCAAAAATCGCCACTTACCAGCTGAAAACTGAAAAGCAGGGTGGCAAGGACAACACATTTCTGC
>JANNMM010000297.1:0-2325 GCA_031397915.1 Rhodoferax sp.
TGTCAGTCATAGGTGGCAAGATTGATTTGGCTGCCTCCGTGCGGGATTGAGAATTGCATCCAGCCATGACAGACTTCCAATCACTCCAGTGGCGGCTTGTTGGTATTTTCGATGGCGCCGCATGGTGACAACTCGCTATCAGGCCACAGGAGTCGAGGTGGAGTTCGAGCCCGCCTCGCGCGGGCGTGTGCTGCGCAATCTGATCAGCATTGCCCGTGTGCGCGACATAAACCTGGCTGAGTCGCAGGCGCTCGAAATTGCGCAAGACCTGGCTCTGGACCGGTTTGACGCTGACCACCGATTTACGGCTCAGGATATTTGCGATCTGCACGCCTTGTGGCTCGGGCCCATCTACCCATGGGCGGGTGAATACCGGTCGGTGGACATTGGAAAGGGCGGTTTTCAGTTTGCCCATGCGCGCCTCATCCCGGGGCTGATGGCGGAGCTGGAGCGCGGCGCGCTCAAGAAACACACACCGTGCCGCCCTGCAGACGATGCTGCTTTGGCGCTGGCCTTGGCAGAGGTGCATGCCGAATTGATATTGGTACACCCATTTCGCGAGGGCAATGGGCGCCTGGCGCGTTTGCTGGCTTTGTTGATGGCCTTGCAGGCGGGCCTGCCGCCGCTGGACTTCAGCCCTATGCTGGGGCGAGGGCGGCGCATCTACATTGGCGGAAATCCATGCCGCAATGGCGCGGGATTATCGACCTCTGGCGGCCGTGTTCGAAAAAATTATCGCCTGCTCAAAGCAGCGCGTTGCTGCCAATACGCCGTAAAGCTTTCTTGAGTGGCAGGTGCGTTGGCTTTGACATTTTCAGCAAACGGGGCGCGAATGCCCTCCACCGCAGATGACGTTTTGGCAGAAATCCGAAGCGCAGCTTTGCGCGTAGCCTCCGTGCGGCTGCGCAGGTACGGGTTGGATTCTTTGAGGGTCATCCGGGAATGGTACTACGCGCAAATGGGGTTGTGGAAGTGCATTTCAAGAAGTTGTCGTCGATGTTCATCTCTTTTAGCAATGCATCGGCAACAGGCTCATAGTTGCCTTTCGCAGCCCGGCAGCCGCTATAAAAAAGGCCATGGTCGCGCGATTCGTTCGCTATTCGCAAACAGCGATACTCCGCTAGACCACAGTGATGTACCGCTCCAAATCCAACCCCCAAAATCACGCTTCGCCCGCAGGATGTCGTGGTGTTGCTGCGCTTGTCACTCGACCGTGGCCCCGCGCCGACCTATGCAGCTTTGGCAGAGGAGCTCAAACTCACCGCATCCGAAATTCACGCCGGGGTCGAGCGTGCGATGGCGGCGCAATTGCTGCGCAAAGATGCCGCAGGAAAGCCCGCCGTGCTGCTGGAGCCGCTGCGTCTTTTCGTGCAGCATGGCGTGCGCTATTGCTTCCCGGCCACGCATGGCACCATGACGCGCGGGGTGCCTACCAGCTATGCGGCGGCGCCCATGCTTTCGTTGATCGTGCAGCCCGGCGAGGCCCCGCCGGTTTGGCCCTACAAGGCCGGTGCGGTGCGCGGGGTCGCGTTCTACCCGCTGTATCCGACCGTGCCTGAAGCCGCGCTGGCAAATCTCGCGCTCTACGAGCTTCTCGTGCTGGTCGATGCCATACGGGGCGTAAGCCCTCGTGAGCGTGCGTTGGCCATTGCCGAGCTGGACAAACGGTGGTCCGTATGACGCGCCCGCTCAATCCGAACGACCCCAATGTGGTCATGCTGGAACTGGTTGCCCGGCGACTGGGGGCTGACCTGTGCAGCCGCTTTGCCTGTGTAGGTGGTGCGGTCGCAGGCCTGCTGATTACCGACCCGGCCAATCCGCCGATTCGGCCCACTGAAGATGTGGACATCGTGGCGGAAGTAGTGGCTTTGTCGGGCTATCACCGCATCGAGAAAGAGCTGCGGGAGCGCGGCTTTGTACAAGATATGAGCCCAGGGGCCCCGATATGCCGGTGGCAGGTGGAGGGTGTCACGGTCGATGTGATGCCGACGCCTGGAGGAGATTTTGGGCTTTGCCAACCGCTGGTATCCCCTGTGCGTCAACACCGCGCCGCTTCTCGCACTGCCAAGCCGCGTAGGAATTCGCGTGATTTATGCACCGGTCTTCATCGGCACCAAGCTGGAGGCCTTCCACGGCCGTGGCGGCGGCGACTATTTGTTCAGTCACGACCTAGTGTGGTGTTGCACGCTATCCGGTAC
This sequence comes from Rhodoferax sp., assembly GCA_031397915.1. Classification (GTDB taxonomy): domain Bacteria; phylum Pseudomonadota; class Gammaproteobacteria; order Burkholderiales; family Burkholderiaceae_C; genus JANYCG01. The sequence goes on from JANNMM010000297.1 coordinate 2,199, forward strand.
ATAAAACTGCGTCTTTTTTGCTCAGGGACGCGTTGTAAAGCCTCGCAATAGTGGAACTATTGCTGCGTTTTACGCCTTGCCCTGAACAAAAATCCATCAGTTTTATTTGTACCGTCAAGCATGCAAC
>JANNMM010000315.1:0-3644 GCA_031397915.1 Rhodoferax sp.
CACCCGGGCCAAGAAGGCCGGTTTCAACGCACCGGTCAGTAACCAGGCCATGCGCATCCGCCACACCGGCAAGAAGTAACTACTAGAAACCGGCGGAGGCACGGGCCTGGGCCAGTCGATGGCCGAACACTTTTTGAGCCTGGGCGCCGACGTTGCCATCTGCGGGCGCCGAAAACAGGTGTGCGACGCCACCGCCGACGCCTGGCGGGTGAAGTTTCCGACGCGCCGCATCGACACCTTCGGGGTGGACATCCGCATCGCCGCCGCGGTGGAAGAAATGGTCGAGTCCCTGTGGGAAGGTGGCGGCTTGACGGGCCTTGTCAACAACGCCGCTGGCAACTTCATTGCCCCCACCGAATCGCTCTCGCCACGGGGCTTTGACGCGATTGCCGGCATCGTTTTCCACGGCAGTTTTTATGTGACCCACGCGATTGGCAAACGCTGGGTAGCCGAGGCGAAAAGCGGCGCTTGGAAAAGCGGCACGCCGTTCAGAAACGTCATGAGCATCATCACCACCTGGGTGGACAACGGCGGACCGTATGTGGTGCCTTCGGCCATGAGCAAGGCGGGGCTGGATGTGATGACCAAATCACTCGCCGTCGAATGGGCGAAATTTGGCGTGCGCCTCAACTGCATTGGCCCGGGCGAGATCCCCACTGAAGGCATGAGCAAACGCCTGAACCCCGGTGAAGAGCCCGGCACCCGCAGCAAATTGCACAACCCGATGGCACGCGTCGGCCAGATGAGCGAGCTGCAAAACCTCGCCACCTTTTTGATGGCCCCCGGCCAGTGTGACTGGCTCACCGGCCAAAGCATCATGATGGACGGCGGTGGCGCACTGGCCCATGGCGGCAACTTTTACGAGCTGCGCGAATGGACCGATGCTGACTGGCAGGAGGCACGCGAACGCATCGAGACGCAAAACCAGAAAGACAAGGCGCAGCGTTGAAACCCTGGTGTTGCGGGTATGCGTAACGACAGCGTGGCGGACAACGCGGCCGACCCCGCGCAGTTGACAGGAGCAGCCCGAAAAAGGGTTCTGACGCTGATCGCCATGATGATCATGGTGCACATGGCTTTCACGGGCGGGCGTGTCGGCCTGACGCTTTTCGCCATTGACCTGCAAGCCAGCACCTTTGTGGTGGGTTTGATGGTGAGTTTGCTGTCGGTGGTGCCTACGGTGCTTTCCGTTCACATGGGGCGCTGGACCGACCGCGTGGGCATCCGCAACCCGGCACTCATTTCAACCGGCAGTGTTGCTGTGGCTTGCTTGCTGCCCTTCTTGAACCATTCCATCGCGACGCTGTGTGTGGCCAGTATCGTGCTGGGCACCGGCTTCATGCTGCTGCACATCGGCATCAGCAATGCCGTGGGCCACGCCAGCACACCGGCCACGCGAACCCAGGCCTACACCTGGCTGGCCGTGGGGTTTTCAGTGTCCACGGTACTGGGGCCGGTGATCGTCGGGTATGCCATCGACCACGTCGGCCATGCCCGGGCGTTTCTGGTGCTGGCGGTGTTTCCGGCGCTGACTTTCCTGGCCTTGCTGGCGTCTCGGCAAAACCTGGCCCCACCCGGGCACACGACGGCTCGCGCAGCTGACGCCCACGTGATGGACCTGCTGCGCGACAAGCCGCTGCGCACGGTCTTCATTGCCAGCGGCCTCTTCAACGTGTGCTGGGACATGTTCTCCTTCATGATGCCGATCTATGGCTCGCTGATCAAACTCCCGGCCTCTCAAATCGGGCTGATCATGGGCAGTTTTGGCGTAGCGACGTTTGTCGTTCGACTCTCCATGCCCTGGGTCAACCGCTACTTGAACGAATGGAAGGTGTTGTCTGCGGCACTGGGCGCGGCGGGCTTGAGTTACGCGCTGTTCCCACTGTTGACGACGCTGCCCTTCCTGCTTGCCGTGGCGTTTTTTCTGGGTTTGGGCCTGGGTTCCGCGCAACCGAGGTTGTTGAGCCTGATCCACCAGGTTGCACCGCCCGGACGCACGGGTGAGGCGATTGGTGTGCGCACCACGTTTTTGAACCTGAGTCAGGTGACGATGCCCATGGTGTTTGGCGCCTTCAGCGCAGCCGCGGGCATGGTGCCAGCATTTTGGGTGATGGCTTTGGTGGGCGTGGGCGGGAGCTGGTTTGCAGGGGCTCGGAAACCGCCGAAAACTGATTAAAACGGATTGTCTATTGCAACGCGTAGTCGCCACGCGTCAAGTCCACGGCCGCTCCCGAATTGGCGGAGTGCTCCGCCGCCAGCCCAATCACGACCGCCTTCAAGCCGTCGGTCAAACTGACTTCAACCGGCCCACCTGCGGCAACGGCGTTGAAAAACCGCTGGTGCTGGTAAAACGTGGAGCCGTTGTGGTCGCCAGCCGCCAGCAGGGCTGGATCAACCGGGATCTCCACCGTACGCGGCCCTTGCGGTGCGCGCGGACTGACGATCAACTGCGCCACAGGGGCAGGTCCCAGCGTGGCTTCGGGCCAGAAGCGTGTGGGGCCGGGGATGAAACATTCCACCTTGCAGGCAGGGCCGACGACGCTGATGTGTTCCTGGTAGCGCGAACCTTCAGCAAACATGCACAGGTCGAGCATGGCGCGCTGGCCTTGGCCAAAATCGACGATGACAAAGGCGTTGTCCAGAATGTCGGGGCGCCCGGCCGGGTAAGTCTCTTCGCGGTGGTTGTGGTTTTGACCGCCCGAGGCAAACACGCGCACCGGGTCACGCCCGACGATGAGGCGCATCAGGTCAAAAAAGTGGCAGCATTTCTCCACCAGCGTGCCGCCGGTGTTGCGCTCAAAGCGGTTCCAGTCGCCCACTTTGGTCAAAAACGGGTAACGGTGTTCGCGGATCGACAACATCGCGGTGCCGCCCGTCAACGCGGTGCTTTTCACCTGCTCAATGAAAGCCGCAATCGGCGGCATGTAGCGGTATTCCATCGCGGTCCACAGGGGCGCTGGGTACGACGCCGCCAGCAGCCGCAGCCGCGCCACGTCGGCAAGGCTGGTGCAGGCGGGTTTCTCCACCAACACCGGCAGCGGTTTGACAGCCGCGATTTGCAGCAGCTGTTCGGCGTGGCAATGGTTGGGGCTGGTGATCACCAACGCGTCCAGTGGCACCTGGGCCAGGAGTGCCTCCAGGGAATCGACAAACGCAACGTTCGCCTCACGGGGCAGCAAGGCCCGGCTGGCCTCGCGCATGGCGGCATCGGGTTCAAAAATGGCGGCGACCCGCGCACCGGGAATCAGCGCGAGGTTGCGCAAGTGCTCCTGCCCCATCATGCCGCAGCCCACCATGCCGTACTGAAGACTTGCCGTTGTTGCCACTGTTGCTCCCTGAAATTCGATTTCTATTGCCAGCGCGCCGTATAACGCGCCCGCTTTGGATCAAACCACGTTCTGGAAAATTCTTCCAGTTTGTTGGCGCCCGACCAGGCCTGGCGTTCGATCAACCCGCAAACCTCCACGGGGGCACATGAAAAATCTTCCGGTGCCCAGTGTGGCACTTTGCCCACCGCCACGTGGTCTTCCACGCGCGAGATCCAGAAGCCCAGTTGCTGCTTGTAGAACAGGTACAGAGCGTCGTGCAGATCTGCGGCCTTGAGGTCGTCTCGGTGACGCGCATCAAACCAGATTTCTTCCAGC
>JANNMM010000320.1:0-2364 GCA_031397915.1 Rhodoferax sp.
GATGGGGCGGCTTGAGGGCGACGAACTTACCTGTGGCTACCACGGCCTCGTCTATAACGCGCAGGGCCGCTGCACCCACATGCCAAGCCAGGAAACGCTGAACCCGTCGGCCTGCGTGCGCACGTATCCGGTCGTTGAAAAGCACCGCTTCATCTGGGTCTGGCCCGGTGACCCGGCCCAGGCTGACCCGGGGCTGGTGCCCGACATGCACTGGAATGACGACCCCGCCTGGGCTGGCGATGGCAAGCTGATCACCGTCAAATGCGACTACCGGCTGGTGGTTGACAACCTGATGGACCTGACGCACGAGGCCTTCGTACACGGGTCGAGCATCGGCAACCGCGAAGTGGCTGAAGCGCCGTTCGTGGCTACGCACGGCGACCGCACCGCCACCGTCACGCGCTGGATGGAAAACATCGAGGCGCCGCCGTTTTGGGCCGGGCAGATCCAGCATGCGCGCGGCTATGCGGGGCCGGTCGATCGCTGGCAGATCATCAAGTTCGAAGCGCCCTGCACGGTGACGATTGATGTCGGTGTGGCTGAGGCGGGCAGCGGCGCACCGCTGGGCGACCGCAGCAGGGGCGTCAACGGCTATGTGCTCAACACCATCACGCCCGAGACGGATGGCAGTTGCCATTACTTCTGGGCCTTTGCGCGTAACTATTGCCTGGGCGAGCAGGCCCTGACGCATAAATTGCGCGAAGGCGTGGCGACCATCTTTCGCGAAGACGAGCACATTCTGGAAGCGCAGCAAATCGCGATGCAGGAACACCCCGACCACCAGTTCTACAACCTCAATATCGACGCCGGTTCGATGTGGGCGCGCAGGCTGATCGACAAGCTGGTGGCGCGCGAAGGCACGCGGGCACCGGTGATTCCCATTCACCAGGCGGCCTGACAGCATGACAGTCGCTATCAAAAAAATAGCTGCCAGCGCAGATTCTGCCTGGGCTGAGGGCCAAAATGGTAATGAAAATGCACAAGTCAGCGCGCAGGTCAGGGCGCTGTTGAAGCTGCGCGAGTTGATCCTGTCGGGCGAGCTGGCGGGCGGCACGCGCATCGCCGAACTCGCTATCGTCGAGCGCCTCGGCATGTCGCGTACCCCCATACGCGCCGCGCTGATGCGGCTGGAGCAGGAAGGTTTGCTGGAGGCACTGCCCAACGGCGGCTATGCGGTCAAGACTTTTTCGGAGCGCGACATTGCCGACGCGATCGAGCTGCGCGGCACCCTCGAAGGCTTGCTGGTGCGGCTGGCGGCCGAACGCGGCGCGCCGGCGGTGGTGCTGGCCGAGGCCAAGGACTGCCTGCGTCAGGTCGATGCGGTGCTGGCCCAGCCCGCGCTCAGTGATGAGGCGTTTTCCAGCTATGTCGATTTGAACGAGCGCTTTCATGCGCTGGTCTGCGAGATGGCCGACAGCCCCGTCAGCGTCAGGCAGTTGGAGCGCGTGGTCAGCCTTCCGTTTGCGTCGGCCTCGGCCTTCGTGGTGGTGCAGTCCAACTCGCCACAGGCGCGCGACATGCTGGTGGTGGCGCAAGACCAGCACTGGCAGGTGCTCGATGCGATCGAGCGCGGCGAGGGCACGCGCGCTGAGGCGTTGATGCGTGAGCATTCGCGCCTCGCCCAGCGCAACCTGCGCCTGGCATTGTCGGGCCAGGGCGGGGCGCAGATGCCCGAGTCGATGAAGGCGATGAAGCTGATTCGCCGGCGCGGCTAGAGATATGGCCCCCACGCTTGCCACTTCGTGTGCTTTGCTACCCCCCGAGGGGGCGCTGCGCCTGCGGCCCGGCAAAGCCGGTTCCGCGGCCCCGGCTTGAAGATACAGATGCCAACAATTAACGAATCATGAAAAGCAACCAGACCCTGTACCCGGCCACGGTGGTAGCCCTGCATGGCCTGACGCCCACCGTGCGCGAGTTTGAGATCCGTACGGCGCATGGCATGCCCGCGTATTGGCAGGCCGGCGCGCATCTGCAGATGCAGGTTCTGGTCAACGGCCAGTCGCAGATTCGCTCGTATTCGCTGGTCGGTCTGCCTGATGGCACATGCTTTCGTATCGCCGTCAAACGCATGGATGGCGGCCGCGGCGGCTCGCGCGCCATGTGGCAACTGGCCGTGGGCGACAGCCTGCAAATCAGCGAACCGCAAAACCATTTTCAGCTCGACCTGTCGGCACCGCACTACCTGCTGATCGCCGGCGGCATCGGCATCACGCCGCTGGTGATGATGGCGCAGCAGCTCGCTGCGCACGCGCAAAAGTCTGGCGCCGCGCTGCGCATGCTGTACGGCGCGCGCACGCAGGACGAGCTGGCGTTTTTGCCGCTGTTGCGTGAAACGCTGGGTGAATCGCTGCAAACCTTCGTGGC
>JANNMM010000385.1:0-2999 GCA_031397915.1 Rhodoferax sp.
GGAAGAAATGCGTGGCATTGACCAGGTGTTTCTTACCCATTCGCATCTGGATCACGTGGCGGCGCTGCCGCTGATGGTGGACGCGGTTGCAGCGCGCAGGACTACCCCGCTGCAAATATATGCATTGGCCGGAACCATCGCTGCATTGCGGGCGCACATTTTCAACGACGTCATCTGGCCAGATTTCAGCCGCATTCCGACCCCTGATGCGCCATTCATCTCATTCCACGAAATCGTGACTGGTCAAGCGCTCCAACTTCGCGGCAAACTGATCGAGGCGTTGCCCGCGGTTCATACCGTGCCGGCGGTCGGTTATGCGGTAACCGCCGGCACGGGATGCTGGGTGTTCACCGGAGACACCGAACAAAATCCCGCCTTCTGGAAACGCATCAACGAACTCAACGTTGCAATGTTGGTCATTGAAACGGCCTTCAGCAACCGCGAAAAAGACCTGGCCAAACTGAGTTTGCACCTGTCGCCCGTCGTATTGGCTGATGAGCTGGACAATATTCCCCGCGAAAAAAAGTACCCTATCTATATCACGCACACAAAGCCTGCCGAAACGGCGTTGATCATGGCTGAAATCCAGAAGTTTGACGAAACAGCCATTAACGGGCCAAATGTAAGCCACGACATACGCTGGTTGCACGCTGGCCAGGAGTTCCATTTATGAGCGCAGTCTTGAAACCGGAAATGCTCAAAAAGCCCAAGGACCAGGCTTTTGTTGAGTCTCAAAAGCTTCCGGCGGAGAGCCGGGGAACTACATTTGAAGCCTTGTTCTATCGCCAGCTCCAGCAGGTTACGGCGCGCATTCACGAAACCGACAACCTTGACCAGATCATGCTGGAGGCAAGCCAGGACATCTGCAAGTTGTTCAATGCGGATCGCCTGACGCTGTATGCCGTCAACGATGATCGCTCGGCAATCATTTCCAAGATCAAGACTGGTCTCAACAGCAGTCGCGACCTGAAATTGCCAATCTCACCGCAAAGTCTGGCAGGGTACTGCGCATTCAGCAAGACCCTGATCAATCTGGCGGATGTATACGATGAGGCCGCGCTGCGGCAGATCCACCCGGCCTTGACATTTTTGAAAGAGGTCGACAAACGATCGGGCTATCGCACCCGGGAAATGCTGGTTGCGCCAATCATGGAGGGTGAAACCCTGCACGGCGTATTGCAGGTCATCAACAACAAAAGCAACCAGCCGTTCAGTGAAATTGAGATCGAGGGCGTCTCGCAGCTCTGCAAGACCCTTGGAACCGCCATTCGGCAACGGGTGCAAAAAGCCGAGGACAACCAGCGCAAGATTGCCACCAAATTTGACGGATTGATTGCCGATGGCGTCATAACAAAACCCGAACTTCAGCTCTGTGTTGAAGAGGCAAGAGCCGAAAGCCTCAGCGTTGAACAGGTATTGATTTCGAAGTTCAAGGTCAAGCCGTCTCAGATCGGGCCGTCATTGGCCAAGTTTTTTGGCGTGCCTTACGAACCTTTCAATGCAGGGCGCATCCGGTCAGAGCAGCTTCATGGCGCCTTGAAGCGGGATTTTGTACAAGGTGAAGGCTGGTTCCCGCTGGAGGATTCACCCGAAGGTTTGGTTGTGATGTGCGTTGACCCGGAAGCTGTTCGCGGCTCACGAATCGTGCCGCAGGTGTTTTCAAAATTCACCAAATTCACCTACCGGGTGACAACGCAGACCGATTTCCAGCAGACGCTAGACCAGATCTTTGGTGCGGGTGCCGACGGTGGCTCCATCGATGACTTGCTTGCCGACATGGACGGCGGCCCGATCGATGACGGAAGTGGTGAGGACTCACTGGAGTCGGCGGCGGCAGACAATGAGTTGGTGAAATTCGTCAATAAGGTCATTATTGACGCTTACCACCAGAAAGTGTCCGACATTCACATCGAGCCGATGCCTGGAAAATTCAAAACCGGCATTCGATTCCGCATTGATGGCAGCTTGATGCCCTACATCGAGGTGCCCGCACATTTCCGTCAGGCGATGGTGACACGGTTGAAAATCATGTGTGACCTCGACATTTCCGAGCGGCGCAAACCACAAGACGGCAAGATCAAGTTCAAGAAATACGGCCCGATCGACATCGAACTGCGGGTCGCGACCATCCCTTCAGCGGGCGGTGTGGAAGACGTGGTCATGCGGATTCTGGCCGCAGGTGAGCCTATACCTCTGGACAAGCTCGGCCTCACGCCCCACAACAAAGACCGCGTGATCAGAACGGTTGAAAAACCCTATGGCCTGTTCTATGTGTGCGGGCCAACTGGCTCAGGCAAAACCACCACCCTGCATTCAATCCTCAAACACCTGAACAAACCAGACACCAAAATCTGGACGGCGGAAGACCCCGTCGAGATCACCCAAAAAGGCTTGCGCCAGGTTCAGATCAACAGAAAAGCGGGTATTGACTTCGCATTGGTGATGCGCGCCTTCTTGCGTGCCGACCCAGACATCATCATGGTGGGCGAGTCGCGCGACAAGGAAACCGTGTCTATGGGCGTGGAAGCCTCCCTCACCGGTCACCTGGTGTTCTCTACGCTGCACACGAACTCGGCGCCAGAATCCATCACGCGTTTGCTGGACATGGGCATGGACCCCTTCAATTTTGCCGATGCGCTGTTGGGTATCCTGGCGCAACGGCTGGCCAAAAAACTGTGTGACTGCAAAGAGTCGTACGCACCCAATGGCTCTGAGCTCAAGAAGTTCGTGACCGAATATGCCGAAGAACTGCGCCATTCCAAGGCCTGGAAAGAAGATTATGACGGCGAAGTACAAAAACTCATCGACAACTGGGTTGAAACCTATGGCGCCGACGGCCAGCTCAAGTTCTACCGGTCCGTCGGTTGCGACAAATGCAACAAGACCGGCTACAAAGGCCGGATAGGCTTGCACGAGTTGTTGATTGCTGACGATGACATCAAGAAACTGATTCAGGAGCGCGCCCGAGTTGCCGAAATCTTTGCTGCAGCCGTTGAAGG